>CAVEJY010000096.1:0-12833 GCA_963616155.1 Acutalibacteraceae bacterium | reverse complement strand
CATCCCGACGGCGGAACTGATTACGCTCTGCATCATCGTTTTAAAGGTACAAAAGTCTTTTAAAGGTACAAAAGGTAAAAAAGTAAAAAGGTAAAAATAACAGGGACTTTTTGTTGGGGAAATAATAGGGTCAATTAAAAAAAAGCAGCATGGACTTCAATCTCTCCATGCTGCTCTTTTTCGATTTGTATTTCTTGAAAAACGCTTATTTTCCCAAGTTCTTTTTCTTCTCCTCCAGCTCAGCCTTCTTGCGGGCCATTTCAGCCTGCTGCTGTTGCTGCAGTTCCTGGAGAGCCTGCATCCTTGCCATCAGACCGCTTGCCTTCTTCGGGTTGCTCTTGTTCTCCTGATAACGTTTCTCCAGGATGGCGAGGAGCTTCTCGTCGTTGGTGGTCTTGCGCAGTGTCCACATGATGGCTGCACTGAAGAACAGCGAGATGAAGTAGTAGAAGTTCAAGCCCGACGAGTAGTCGTTGAACATGAAGAAGAACATCACGGGCATGAGGAACATCATCCACTGCATCATCTTCATCTGCTCAGCCTGCTGACCCACCATCTGGTCGCGCTGCTGGCGCATGGTCATCCAGGAGTAGAGGAGGTTAGCCACGCAGAAGAGGATACACGTCAAGCTCAGGTGGTCGCCCAGGAGCCAGATGTTGGTGTTCCACTCGAAGATGGGGTCGTAGGTGCTGAGGTCGTTCATCCACAGGAACTTCTCGCCGCGCAACTGGATGGCGTTAGGCACGAAGTTGAACATTGCGATCCACACGGGCATCTGGATGAGCATCGGCAGACAGCCCGAGAGAGGACTCACGCCATACTTGGCGTACTCCGCCATCATCGCCTGTTGCTTCTGCATCTGGTCTTCGGGCTTGTTGAACTGTGCCGTGGCAGCGTCGAGCTTCGGTTTCAGAACGCGCATCTTGGCACTGCTCATGTAGCTCTTCTTCACCATCGGATAGGTAATGAGCTTCAAGAGCAGGGTGATGAGAATCAGCACGATGCCCATGGGGAAGATTTCGCTCAGCCAGTCGAACACATAGAGTGTGAAGAAGCGGTTGATCCAACGGATGACGGGCCATCCCAGGTACACGAGCTTCTGGAACTCCAGGTCCTTGCCGAAGGTGCTTTCCTTCTCGGTGTTCTTCAATATCTGGAAGTCGTTGGGACCGAAGTAGAACTCAAACTCCGAAGCCTTCTTGCCCGTGGGGTCGAAGGCGGTCTTCATCTTCGCCTGGAACTGTTTCAGGTAGCCCGAACCCTTCTGCTGAGGGATGGAGGTCATGAGAGCGTCCTTGTCGAAGTTGTCCTTCGCCACGATGATGGCAGAGAAGAACTGGTTCTTGAACGACACCCAGTCGATGGCGTCCTCCACCTTCTCGTCCACCTTCTCGCTGCCCTCGTTGAGGTAGTCGGTGCCGCCGTCGGCATTGTGGTAGGTGAGGGTGGTGTAGCGGTTCTCGAACATGAAACCGCGCTCCTGCTGGCGCGCCTTGTCGCTCCAGTCCACGTCCATCTTATTATAATTAGGTGAGAAGATTCCCGCCATTCCTTCAGCCTGCAGACTCATGTGGAGCATATAGTCCTTGCCCAGGGTGTAGGTCATGGAGAGCGTCTTGCCCTCGCCTGCCACGGCTGTCATGGTGACGGTAGAGTCGCTCACGTTGGAGGGAGTGAAGTAGAGGTCGGCGGTGTTGATGTTCGCCTCCTTCGCCTCCAGCATGAACTGCAGTCTCTGGTCCTTGCCGTCGAAGAGCGTCACGTCCTTCTGGTCGGCGGATCCGTCCCTCACCTCGATGTTGTGTCCCACATAACCCTTGATGACGGCCTTCTCCACGGTACCGCCCTTGGTGTTGAGGGTGAGTTCCACCTTGTCATTCTTCAATACAATCTTCCGGGCCTCGCCCTTCAGTGCCGAGTAGAAGAGGGCGGTGGAGTCTGCCTCCACCTTTGCCAGTGCCTCTGCCTGGCGTTTGATTGCCTCTGCCTTGCTTGCCATTTCCATCTCGGTGCGCTTGGCCTTGGCGATGGAGTCCTGCACGAAGGCTGCTCTCTGCTCTTCCGCCGAGGGCTGGGAATACCAGCTGAAGCCTATCAGCACCAGGGCGATCAGGACGAACCCGATAATGTTGTTCTTATTCATCTTGTGTTATTTCTTGTTTGCGATAGCTGTTTTTACAAAGTCCACGAACAGTGGGTGTGGCTTCAGCACAGTACTCTGGTACTCTGGGTGGTACTGTGTGCCGATGTACCATTTCAGACCGGGAATCTCCACGATTTCCACGAGGTCGCTCTCGGGGTTGCGTCCCACGCACATCATGCCGTTCTTCTCAAACTCCTGCTGGAACTCGTTGTTGAACTCATAGCGGTGGCGGTGGCGCTCCTGGATGTGTTCCTTGTTGTAGATGTCGAACACGCGCGATCCTTGTCTCAGAATGCACTCGTAGGCTCCCAGTCGCATGGTTCCGCCCATGTTGGAGATGTTCTTCTGCTCCTCCATGATGTCGATGACGTTGTGGGGAGTCTTCTCGTCCATCTCACGGGAGTTGGCATCCTTGTATCCGAGTACGTTGCGTGCGAACTCGATGACCATCATCTGCATACCCAGGCAGATGCCGAAGGTGGGGATGTCGTGGGTGCGGGTGTAGTGGGCTGCGACAATCTTGCCCTCGATGCCTCGCTGTCCGAAGCCCGGGCAGATCATGATGCCGTCCATGCCCTCAAGCTGCTCGGCTACGTTCTCCTCGGTGAGGTATTCCGAGTTGATGAAGGTGATCTTTACCTTGTGGTCGTTGTAGGTGCCGGCGTGTGAGAGACTCTCGCGGATGCTCTTGTAGGCATCCTGCAGGTCGTACTTGCCCACCAGTCCGATGTTGACGGTCTCCGTGGCGTTGTTGCGACGGTCGAGGAAGGTTCTCCAGGGACCCAGCGCGGGAGTCTCGCCGATGGGCTCTCCCATCTTGCGCAGGATGGCGGTGTCGAGTCCCTGCTTCTGCATGTTGACGGGCACCTCGTAGATGCTGGGCAGGTCTTCGCTCTGGATGACGCAGTCGCGGTCCACGTTGCAGAAGTTCGCCACCTTCTTGAGGATTCCCTCCTCCAGGTGCATCTCGGTGCGCAGGATAAGCACGTCGGGCTGTATTCCCACGCTCTGCAGTTCCTTCACGGAGTGCTGTGTGGGCTTGGTCTTCAGCTCGCCTGCCGCCTTGAGGTAGGGGATGTAGGTGAGGTGAACGTTGATGGCATTCTTGCCCAGCTCCCATTTCAGCTGTCGGATGGCCTCCATGAAGGGTGCGCTCTCGATGTCGCCGATGGTTCCGCCTATCTCGGTAATGACAAAGTCGTAGTGGTATTTCTTGCCCAGCAGTTTCACGTTGCGCTTGATCTCGTCGGTGATGTGGGGTACCACCTGGATGGTCTTGCCCAGGTAGTCGCCGCGGCGCTCCTTGTCGATTACCGCCTTGTAGATGCGGCCCGTGGTGAGCGAGTTGGCCTTGGTGGTCTGGATGCCCGTGAAACGCTCGTAGTGTCCCAGGTCGAGGTCGGTCTCCATGCCGTCCACGGTGACGTAGCATTCGCCGTGCTCGTAGGGGTTGAGCGTGCCCGGGTCGATGTTAATGTACGGGTCAAACTTTTGGATAGTAATGTTGTAGCCTCTGGCTTGCAGAAGCTTGCCGATGGACGACGAAATGATGCCTTTTCCCAATGAGGAAACCACGCCACCGGTCACGAAGATGTACTTTGTTTCAGCCACGATATTTAAATTTTAAAAAATTACTTTGTTATAACAAGTGGCAAAGTTACGATATTTTTGTGAAATAGCCAAAAATATTGCCAAGAATGGTGCTGATTTATGAATTATTTATTACCTTTGTGCCCAAATTGCTGATGACAACTATGGATTTTAGACTGAATATGTTCTTTTTGACGCTGATGGCGGGATCGCTTTCCGCCTCGGCGCAGAGGAGTGTGACGAAAACCGCACCGCTGGTGAAGGAGTATACGGACTCGCTCTCGGCGGCGCGCCAGCGCATCGACTCGACTGCCTACGACTCGCAGGACAGCCGTTTCTCAATGCTCTTCACGCCCCTTGCCTTCTATCACTCGCCTGCCAACCACTCGCTGAGGCTCAATCCTTCGGGACTGGGCGACGGACTCGATGCGGAGATTGACAGTGCCTTGTTGCGGATCTACTTCTCGCGGCCCGACCTGGTGAGGACTGACGAGTCGCGCCTGCGCAGTGTGGGCGCGCCCCTCGGCGTGCCCGACAAGCCCAGGCAGAACCATCCCGACCTCGTGGAGCAGGTGGCACCGGAGGTGATTGAGCCGGATGCGGCCCCGATGGATATCCTCGTGATGAAGCCCAATTTCTGGACATTTGCGGGCGACTACTATCTGCAGTTCCTCCAGAACTTCGTGACAGACAACTGGTACAAGGGCGGCGAGAGTTCCTACTCGCTGCTGGGAAGTGCCGTGATGCAGTTCAACTACAACAACAAGCAGAAGCTGAAGTGGGAGAACAAGCTGGAGATGAAGTTGGGTTACCAGACTTCCCGTTCCGACTCCGTCCACTCGGTGAAGACCTCTGAAGACCTTCTGCGCCTCACTTCTAAGCTGGGACTGCAGGCGGTGAACAAGTGGTACTATACTTTGCAGATGATTGCCCAGACGCAGTTTACGAAGGGCTACAAGAGCAATGACGCATTGACCTACTCCGACTTCTTCTCGCCGTTCACGCTCAACCTGTCGCTCGGTATGGACTACAAGATGGACTGGCTGAACCACCGCCTGACGGGTAGCATCCAGATGGCTCCCATCGCCTACAACTGGAAGTATGTGGGCCGTCTCGACCTCTCCACCCGCTACGGTCTGGACGAGGGCAAGCACACGAAGGGCGACTTCGGTTCGGAGTGTACCGTGGATTTCGAGTGGAAGATTGCGGACAACCTGAAGTGGAAGACGCGTCTCTACGGCTACACCACCTACGACCGTGCCGAGGTGGAGTGGGAGAACACCTTCACCTTCCAGTTCAACCGTTTCATCTCCACCAACGTGTTCATCTATCCCCGTTTCGATGACAGTGTGTCGCGTGACGACCATAATGGCTACTGGCAGTTCAAGGAATACGCCTCCGTGGGATTCGCGTACTCGTTTTAAGGCGAACGTTTAGTGTTGAAGAAATATGATAAAGGCTCGTTCCTGGTGTGGGAGCGAGCCTTTATGGGTATTTTCAAGAATCTTCCTTAGAATCTGAAGCACACTTCGGCATCAGCCATGGAGTAGTTGTGCTTGGCGAGTGTGCGGTCGTTGATGAAAGCATACTCGGCGAGGATGCTGAAGTGCTTGCCGATGTGGAAGTTGAGACCTGCCTCGTACTGTGTCTTCATCATGTCGGTCTTGCCGTTGGGCTGGTACATGTCGTAACGAACCTTCGCGTCGAGGCGGCAGCCCTTCTTCATGTGGGCCACAGGGGCAATCACGAGACCGTAGACACCCTGTGCCTTGTCGCCGATGCTCTCGTTCACGTTGCAGTCGGAGGAGTTGGCGTCGTTGGTGTTGTTGAGTGTCTTGCTGAACGCCTTGCCGGTGGAGTGGATGTACTCGGAACGCACGGTCCAGTCGCTCTTCTTGTATTCGAAGGAGAAGGCGTAGCGGTTCTGCGAGAGCTTGCGCACGCCGGAACAGTCTTTGTCACCTTCTTTCCATGTTCCCTTTCTTGCATAGCTTCCTGTCCATCCGAAGGCACCGATGCGCATTCCGCTGATTGGCATTACCCATACGCCTCCGACGATGTTCTTCTGGTTGTCCACGTCCTTCACGTTGATGCCCTGTCCGTTGAACACGCCCACCTGGTAGTGCAGCAGGTTGCGGCCGTTGGCGTTCTTGAGGAAGTCGCCCTGCAACTGCAGACCGATGTCACGGCCGTTGGAAGCGTGTCCGCCGGCACGGTCGCTGAAGCCTGCGAGCTTGCTCACGTTCTGAGCGTAGCTCATGAAGCCCTGGTCGATGGGGTTCATCGGGTTCTCGAAGGTGAAGGGGTTCTTGAACTGTCCTGCCTTCACCTTGAAGAAGCTGTACTTCTGCCACTCGGCGAAGAGGTCTACCAGTCTGGGGCTGGAACCGAGGGTGGAGGTGTTGCCGTTGAACTGGATCTGGGTCTTCCAGTAGAAGTCCTTGGCGATGCGTCCCTCTAAGGAGACACGGCCGATGCGGAGGTTGAACGAGTTGCTCTCCGCGTTCTTCTGCCAGCTTGCCTGGTACTGCACCATTCCGTAGCCCGAGAGCTTTACGTCAGTGAGCCATGAGGGCAGTTCCACCACTTTCTTCTTTTCCTGGGCACCGGCAGTCAACACTGTGGCCGCCATGAGTGCCATCACAATAGTTTTTCTCATACAATCTTATTTTAGTTTAGGTAATCTCATCTCTTCTCCAGCAGCACCACGTTCTCCACATGGGGCGTGTGGGGGAACATGTCGACGGGCTGCACTGCCGATACCTTGTAGAGGGAGTCCATCAGTTGCAGGTCGCGCGCCTGGGTGGCTGGGTTGCAGCTCACATAGACGATGCGGCGGGGGGCTGCGTTGAGGATCACGTTCACCACGTCGGGATGCATTCCAGCTCTTGGAGGGTCGGTGATGATTACGTCGGGACGGCCGTGCCGGGCGATGAAGTCGTCGGTGAGGATGTCCTTCATGTCGCCTGCGTAGAAGAGGGTGTTCTTGATGTGGTTCACTTCGGAGTTCACCTTTGCGTCCTCTATCGCCTCGGGAACGTACTCGATGCCGATCACCTTCTTGGCCTTGTGCGCCACGAAGTTGGCGATGGTGCCCGTGCCGGTGTAGAGGTCGTAGACCAGTTCGTCGCCGGTGAGCTGGGCGAACTCGCGTGCCACGCAGTAGAGGTGGTAAGCCTGCTCGGTGTTGGTCTGGTAGAAGCTCTTGGGACCCACCTTGAACTTCAGGTCCTCCATCAGTTCGTAGATATGGTCATTGCCCTTGAAGAGACTCAGTTCCAGGTCGTTGAATGTGTCGTTGCCCTTCTGGTTGTCCACATACATGAGACTCGTTATCTGCGGGAATTTGTCAGCCACCTGCTGCATCAGCTCCTTTGCCCTCTCGGGGTCGCCCTCCTCGTCGTAGTGGAACTGGAAGACGAGCATCCACTCGCCGGTGTTGGAGTTGCGGATCATCATGTCACGCAAGAGACCGTGCTGCTCGCGGAGGTCGTAGAAGGTGAAGTCGTGGGAGTCGGCGTAGTCGAACACGAAGTTCCTGATTTCGTTGCAGAGGTCGTCCATGAGCCAGCACTTCCTGATGGGGTAGATCTTGTCGAAGGCACCGGTGATGTGGAAGCCGATGGCGTTCTGTGCGTGTCTTTCCTTGAGGGAAGAGACGGTGTCCTCCTCCTTCTTGGGCAGCAGGGCGAGTTCCTCGGCGGTGAACCACCGCTTGTTGCTGCATCCGAACTCGATCTTGTTGCGGTACTCGCTGGTCTTCACGCTTCCCATGATGGGGCGGAACTCGGGCAGTTCTATCTTGCCGATGCGCGTGAGCTGGTCTTCCACCTGCTGCTGCTTCGCCTTGATCTGCTCTTCGTAGGGCAGGTTCTGCCACTTGCAGCCGCCGCAGATGCCGAA
Source organism: Acutalibacteraceae bacterium (assembly GCA_963616155.1). Classification (GTDB taxonomy): domain Bacteria; phylum Bacteroidota; class Bacteroidia; order Bacteroidales; family Bacteroidaceae; genus Prevotella. Next base: position 5,197 of record CAVEJY010000096.1, on the reverse strand, counting down.
GTGTTCGCACATCGGTTCCTGACGCACGTCGCTCTTCTTGGCGAAGCGCACCACTTTCGCCTCACAGTACTTATGTTTCTTCTTGACCACCTGTAGGTCCACCACGTCCCCGGGCACGCAGAAGGGCACGAACACTACCTGGTCGTTGACCCGTGCGATGCACTTTCCCTCGGCGGCTACCGCCTCGATAGTGATGTTCTCCAACAGTGGCAATGGCTTGCGTTTTCTTCCCATAATCTATAATGTTGTATAATTTTGCGTGCAAAGGTACGCTTTTTTTGTGAAACGAGGAAAGGAAAGGGAGAGAAAATTTTTTGTACGGGCATACAGTATACATGGAGGGTAAAGCAAGAGCTTATGGGAGGACTGGCCTATTCGCTGGACAGTTACTGGGGAAGTACTACCTCGCCGGGCAATGAAGTATAGCCTCACAAGGCAACGAGGTACTACTTCATCAGCCAATGAGGTATAGGTTCGTTGGCAATCGAAGTATAGCTTCGATGTTCAGTGAAGCCTGTTGGGCGAATGCCCGTTGAATCACCGCCCAATTGTTAAAACTTCCCCCCGTGTGTGCGACAACAATATAAAATGTAATGTGGAGTTTGCAAAAAGACGGGTAAAAGTTTGGCGGAACCAAATTAAATCATTATATTTGCAGTCGTAATGGAAAAACGAACAAAATAAACATAATTAGAAACCTATAACATTTATGAACGAAAAAAGAGTTTACACTTTCGGAAACGGAAAAGCCGAGGGCAACGCACAGATGCGCGAGCAGCTCGGAGGCAAGGGTGCCAACCTTGCAGAGATGAACCTCATCGGTGTGCCCGTACCACCGGGATTCACCATCACCACAGACACCTGCAACGAATATTATAAGGTGGGAGAGGAGCGCATCAAACAGCTCCTGCAGGAAGAGGTGAATGCAGCCGTGGCACACACCGAGGCACTCATGAACTGCCAGTTCGGCTCCGTGGAGAACCCTCTCCTCGTGTCCGTTCGCTCCGGTGCCCGCGCTTCCATGCCGGGCATGATGGACACCATCCTCAACCTCGGTCTCAACGACGAGGTGGCAGAGGGAATGGTGAAGAAGACCGGCAACCCCCACTTCGTGTACGATTCCTACCGCCGCTTCGTGCAGATGTACGGCGACGTGGTGCTCGGCATGAAGCCCGTGAACAAGGAGGACATCGATCCCTTCGAGGCCATCATCGAGAAAGTGAAGGAAGAGCAGGGAGTGGTGCTCGACAAAGACCTCTCCGTGGAGTCGCTCAAGAAACTCGTGCAGCTCTTCAAGGCCGCCATCAAGGAGCAGACTGGCCAGGACTTCCCCACGAATCCCATCGACCAGCTCTGGGGAGCCATCTGCGCCGTGTTCCGTTCCTGGATGAACGAGCGCGCCATCCTCTACCGCAAGATGGAGGGAATACCCGATGAGTGGGGTACAGCCGTATCCGTGATGGCGATGGTATTCGGCAATATGGGCGATACATCAGCTACAGGCGTTTGCTTCTCCCGTGATGCCGGTAATGGCGAAAACCTCTTCAACGGCGAGTACCTCATCAACGCACAGGGCGAGGATGTGGTGGCAGGTATCCGCACACCACAGCAGATTACCAAGATCGGTTCACAGCGCTGGGCTGAGCGCGCAGGAATCTCCGAGGAGGAGCGTGTAGCCAAATATCCTTCTATGGAAGAGGCGATGCCAGAGCTTTACAAGGAACTGGACGCTCTGCAGGACAAGCTGGAGCACCACTACCACGACATGCAGGACATGGAGTTCACCGTACAGGAGGGCAAGCTCTGGTTCCTCCAGACCCGCAACGGCAAGCGTACGGGTACGGCAATGGTGAAGATTGCCATGGACTTGCTTCACGAGGGTATGATCGACGAGAAGACCGCCATCCAGCGTTGCGAGCCCCAGAAACTCGACGAACTTTTGCATCCTGTATTCGACAAGCTCGCCCTCTCCAAGGCAAAGGTCATCACTCAGGGCTTGCCGGCTTCTCCGGGTGCAGCCTGCGGACAGATCGTGTTCCATGCCGACGATGCACAGGAGTGGCACGCTGACGGCAAGAAGGTGGTGATGGTGCGCATCGAGACCTCGCCCGAGGACCTCGCAGGTATGTCTGCCGCCGAAGGTATCTTGACCGCCCGTGGAGGTATGACCTCCCACGCTGCCGTGGTGGCCCGTGGTATGGGCAAGTGCTGCGTGTCGGGTGCCGGTGCCATCAACGTGGACTACAAGACGAAGACTGTCGAAATCGACGGAACAGTATACAAGGAGGGCGACTTCATCTCCCTCAACGGAACCACTGGTCAGGTGTACGCCGGACAGATCCAGACCAAGGCTGCCGAACTCTCCGGTGACTTCAAGGAGCTGATGGACCTCTGCGACAAATACACCAAGATGGAGATCCGTACCAATGCCGACACGCCTCACGACGCTGAGGTGGCTCGTGCCTTCGGTGCCAAGGGTATCGGTCTGACCCGTACCGAGCACATGTTCTTCGATGACCAGAAGATTGTGGCAATGCGTGAGATGATTCTCGCCGACAGTGTGGAAGGCCGTGAGAAGGCACTTGACAAACTGTTGCCCTATCAGATGGTAGACTTCTACGGTATCCTCAAGGCGATGGACGGTTGTCATGTGAACATCCGCTTGCTCGACCCGCCTTTGCACGAGTTTGTGCCCCACGACCTCGCCGGTCAGGAGACCATGGCCCGTGAGATGGGTGTGAGCGTGGAGGAAATCCAGAAACGCGTCAACTCCCTCGCTGAGAACAACCCGATGCTCGGTCACCGTGGTTGCCGTCTGGGAATCACCTTCCCCGAAATCACGGCGATGCAGACCCGAGCCATCCTCGGTGCCGCTTGCAAGTTGAAGAAGGAAGGCTACGATCCAAGACCCGAAATCATGGTGCCTCTCATCGGTACCGTGCAGGAGCTGAAGCAGCAGAAGGGCATCATCCTGGAGACTGCCAAGAAGGTGTTCGCTGAGGCTGGTGTGGAAGTGGAGTTCGAAATCGGTACGATGATCGAGATTCCTCGCGCCGCACTCACCGCTGGCAAGATTGCCGAGGAGGCACAGTACTTCTCGTTCGGCACCAACGACCTCACACAGATGACCTTCGGTTACTCCCGTGACGACATCGCCTCCTTCCTCCCCGCCTATATGGAGAAGAAGATTCTGAAGGTAGACCCCTTCCAGGTGCTCGACCAGGAGGGTGTGGGCCAGCTCATCAAGATGGCTGTGGAGAACGGTCGCAAGACACGCCCAGACCTCCGCACTGGTATCTGTGGCGAACATGGCGGTGAGCCTTCGTCAGTGAAGTTCTGTGCCAAGGTAGGCATGAACTACGCCTCCTGCTCACCTTTCCGCGTGCCCATCGCAAGACTCGCTGCGGCGCAGGCTGCGGTAGAGGAATAATCGCTGGATATTGAATGTCTCTCAGTCAAGAGGAAGGTCCTTGTAAAAGAGGGTTTTCCTCTTGATGCGTTTTTGACGGAAAAGGATTCCATGTATTGCTATAATTATTCAGCCTTGCAGCGTGAAGAATGCCACGAGGAATTGAAGAGAATACTTTCTTATTGCCGCAACAAATATGATAATTCTGATAGTAATGTCATTAAGGTTTTGGCTCCCGAATACATGAAATTCAAGAGCAAAACATAAATAATAATGGTTTCTTTTGGCAAATACAGATATAATTCGTATTTTTGCCAAAAGAACTTTTAAAGAAAGGATATAATATGGCATTAAAAATAAAAAATCGTGAAGAAGCAATAGCTGTACTTCGTGATATGGTTCAGAGAAAAAAGGAAATGGAGAAACAAGTTCAAGAAGAATTTGCCAAAGTACGTAAAGAAGCAGAAAATTATTATGCAACCATTTAATTTAACTCGCCTCAATATGTTTTCTCCATACCCAGTATGGCAGAACAGCAATGAATCTTATGCATTTAGAACGGATTTTGGCATAATCTTTAGAGTTGTTTTCACAAGAAATCAGAATATTTGGCAAAATGAAGAAGCCTATGAATTTGGATTATTCAACGAAAACAGATTAGTATCACCAAATGACCCTAAAGTCAAGGCTACAATACAATGTATTATAGAGGAGTTCTTTCTTACAAATCCCAATATACTTTTGTATCAGTGTGAAACTGGTGACAACCGTCAGGCGATTCCTATTGCTATAAACTGCATACAAATTGAATCAAGGATAGCCACCCCAGTAGAAGACATAAGGAAATCATCGCCACAATGGTATGGTTGCGAACGCTCCTCTATATGTCCAATAGAAGAGAGCACCCTTTTGAGTATATCCAATGCTATGTCCCTATCGTATTGCATAGATTCCCTCATTTTCTATTCTTGACTTAAAAAACGGATTCATGTTTTTATGCATTCGCACCACATCAACAGAACACTCAAACAATCCTTCCAAATATTCCTTTAAATCTGCCAGAAGGAAGGGGTTAGGCGTTTCCGTCTCGACACATACATCCAAATCGCTTTGCTCCGTTTGTTCATTTCGGGACACAGAGCCAAAGATACGCAAAGTCTTTATTCCAAAATCATGAGTAATTTTGGAACTGTTTTTCTTGATAGCTGAGATATAATATTGTATTCCGTTCATACCATTCTTCTTTATACTACGCAAAAATAAACAATATTCTCGAAACGACAAAACTTTTAATCAGAAATCTTTCCGAAAAAGTTGATAGACTCGTCAACAACCCGACGGTCAATGTAATACAAAAAACACATATCGCAAGGATTTTGGCAGATTTCTTCTGTTTTTCTCGGAAAAGACGAAAAATCATCATGCCTTTGCACTTGAAAAAAGCATCAAGAGGAAGGTCCTTGTAAAAGAGTGCTTTCCTCTTGATGCGTGTATGCTCGGCATGAGCATTGTCTAACGGGTGCAAGTCCCGAGTAAGCCCTAATAGCGGGAATTACATAGCCAAAGGCAAGGGTGTTCATCGTGAGGTGAAATCTGAAGGAAGTCGGCGGCAAACATCTGACCTAACGAACAGAAACTTCATATAAGGCATATGACCGTGGGTAAGGTTGCACGACAAGTCAAAGCCCTATAGCTATTCGGAACGGTCGGTGTAAATGAAGTGGGTATAAGATGGAAAGACAATGCTCTTATCCGAGGAGGTCTCACGGACGCTTCAAATAGTTTTTT
>CAVEJY010000095.1:0-5887 GCA_963616155.1 Acutalibacteraceae bacterium | reverse complement strand
GTCTCGTAGTGCATCGTGATGCCTTCCGACACCCAGAGCATCGGGGTGAAATTCTCCTGGTCGTAGTCGAAGGGACCCAGTTCAATGGGACGGATACGCTTCACATTATATAAATGGTAGTATTCGTGGGCGATAAGGTAGAGAAAGCGGAGGTACTCCTCCCGATTATCGAAACGAAACGACCCTTTTGTGAAGTCCACCTGCGAGCAGGCATGTTCCAGTCCACCCATTCCCTCGCCCAGGATGAAGAAACAGTAACGGTCAAAAGGAGTCTCACCGAAGAGTTTTTGGGCTTCTCCCACCATTTTCTCCACGTCATTGAAAAAGCGGGTGCTGTCAATCCCCTCGGGAGTCTCAATGGCAAAGACGAATTTCTTGCCAAGCCATTTCTTCTCCACTATCTCATGGTTGCCCAACAGGAACGGACTGTCGTACAGTTCGTCTGCATCCTTGGCATGGAAAGTGTTCTCTCTGCCCTTAACGGGGGATAGAGTAGTGGTTGTATGTTTCCAGTGTCCGTCGGGATACAGGGTGATGGTAACGGGGATGTCTTTCTTCCCCTCCACATAGAGAAACACGCCGTTGCCGGGAACGAACGCCCGGACTGTGTCCACCATTGCCTCCGCCAAATCTTGCTTGTTGGCAAAGATGCGGTAGGTAACGGTGACTTCCTTCCGTTGTCCGTTCTTCACGAGCCATCCGTTCTTCCGTTGCTTTTCCCAGGCCACTGCATTTCCTGCGACATCGGTCACGCGGAAGTCGCACAGATTCTTGGGATAGTTTTTGATGCCGTAGTCGCCAGGTGCCCATACAGGCATCTTAAGGAGTGTCTGTTCACCGTCGAGCTTCGAGGCATTCAGCGTCACGTTGATGTAATGTTTGTCGGGGGAGAAGGTCAGGGTATATGACAAATTCTGTGCCCAACCATTTCCCCCATACCATGTAACTGCCACCAGGAGGAGCAATCGTAGAAGCGCATTCATTTTCATTTCTTTCATTCTTTTCTATTTGCCGACAAAGTTAAGCATTATTTATGAGACTTGCAAGTGTTTCCATATACTTTTCTTATTCATGTTCCAGCGACTTTTGGCAGAAAAACATTTTTTTTAGCAAATTACATTCGTTTTATTTGCTCTTTCAGATTATTCTTGTAACTTTGCATAACATTTAAGTTGGTACAGTTATTGCTGGTCACCATCAAATCACAAGAAAAAAGAAAGGAAAACAAGTATGGTAAAGATTGATGTAAAGGAACTCAACGATAACGTCTTCGAGACAATCGGCAAGGAATGGATGCTCGTGGCAGCAGGCGACAAAGACCGTTTCAATATGATGACCGCCTCCTGGGGATGCCTTGGATGGTTGTGGAACAAGCCCGTCGCCGTGGTCTTCATCCGCCCCGAACGATACACCCACGGACTCATAGAGGACAACGAGTACATGACTCTCTCTTTTTTAGGCCATGGAGAGGAGGCACGCAAGGCCTATAACTTCTGTGGCAGCAAGAGCGGCCGCAACTTCGACAAGGCGAAGGAGACGGGACTGACACCCGTGAAGACCGACAATGGCAGCGTGGCCTTCAGCCAGTCGCGCCTCACCCTCGAATGCCGCAAGCTCTTCAAGGATACCATGACAGCAGAGAAATTCCTCGACAAGAGTCTGCTCCAGTGGTACGGAGAGAAGGGCGGTTTCCACGACATATATGTAGTGGAAATCACCAATGCTTATATAAAATAAAGGAAACAGGAACAAACAGTAGATATGGCAAAGGAACAAACAGCTGTCAAGGAACGCCAGCGGCTCCGCATCAAGGAACCCCGGCGATACAAGGTCATGATTTTCAATGATGACTTCACACCGATGGACTTCGTGGTTCACATCCTCGAAACCGTCTTTTTCAAATCGGCGGAAGAAGCGGAGGACATCATGCTCAAGACCCACCATGAGGGGAAAGCTGTGGTGGGCATTTACTGTTACGACATCGCCAAAAGTAAGGTGGAAAAGGCGATGGAGATGTCTCGGTCGCAGAAATTTCCACTCAAGTTAACTTACATGCCCGAATAAAAGAATAGGAGAGAGAAAGATATATGAGTAATAGTATGGGACTAACAAACTATATGAACAGCCTGATGGACGACGCCATGAAGCAAGCGCGCTTCTTCGACCATGAGTTCATCATGCCCGAGCACATGCTCCTGGCACTCCTGCGCCAATATTCCTTCTGCCAGGCATTGGGCGCAGAGGGAGTAGACTGCCTGAAGATGCACGAGGAACTGGTAGGCTGGCTGTCCAAGCAAGACAGGGTGCCCAGCACCGTCAAATACCTGCCCGAGCCATCCTCACTCTTCAAGACCATGTTTGGCACGGCTTGCGCCCTGGCTGTCTCAGCAGGCAAGCACAAGGTCAACGTCCCCCATTTCGTGCAGGCCATACTGGGACTGCAGAACTCAGAGGCCGCCTTCCTGCTCGGAAAGGCCGTAGGCGACCGGCAAGGAGACTTCATCGCCAGAATCAGCGACTTCTATCCGCTTGGCGGCGAGGTTATCAATGAAGAAGAAGAGGAGGAGGAAGATGACTATTATGACGAGGACGACGAGGAATATGAGAGAATGCCGCAAGACTGGCACCTGCTGGTGAGTTGCATCTCCGACCAGACCGAACAGCACAACCCGCTCATCGGACGTGAGCAGGAACTCGACCGCACCATCCAGGTACTCTGCCGAGCCGAGAAGAACAATCCCCTGCACATCGGCGAACCGGGAGTGGGCAAGACGGCACTGGTCTACGGACTTGCCGGACTGATCAATCAGGGCAAGGTACCCCAACGCCTCAAGGAAGCCAAGATCTACGGCATGGATATCTCCCAGATGCTGGCGGGCGCACAGTACCGCGGCGACTTCGAGCGGCGCATCCAGATGGTCATGGAAGGTGCCGCCAAGGAAGGAAACGCCATCATCTACCTCGACGAGATACATAATATAATAGGAGCAGGTAGGGGATCGGACGGAGGTCCCGATGCTTCCAACATGCTCAAGAAATACCTGGAGAGCGGCGACATCCGCTTCATCGGGTCCACCACCTACGAGGAATACAACCGACACATCGCCCAGAGCAAGGGCATCGTGCGCCGGTTCCAGCAGATAGACATCAAGGAACCCGACGAGAAGGAAGCCGTTAAGATACTGGAAGGCTTGCAGAAGAAATACCAGAAGTTCCACGGTGTCACCTACCGCAAGGAAGCCCTGGAGTACGCCGTCCATGCCAGTGCCAAATACATCATGAACCGCTTCCTGCCCGACAAGGCCATCGACCTGATAGACGAGGCTGGAGCCTACCTGGAGCTGCATCCCACTTCCTCGTCACGTTCCTATGTGACCAAGGCGGTCATCCAGCAGATTCTCACCAAGGTGTGCAAGGTGGAAGCCGCCGCCATCAAGGACGAGGAGGACGACACCCTACAGACCCTCCGCGAACGCATCCTCCACAAGATTTACGGACAAGACAAGGCCGTGGACAAGGTGGTGGAAGCCGTGATGATGGCGAAGGCAGGACTCATCGACGATGACAAACCCATGGCATCGCTCCTTTTCGTCGGTCCCACGGGTGTGGGAAAGACCGAAGTGGCTCGCATCCTGGCAAAGGAACTCGGCATCGAGCTCGTGCGCTTCGACATGTCGGAATACACCGAGAAGCACACCGTTGCCAAGTTGATAGGATCACCAGCCGGCTATGTGGGCTACGAGGACGGCGGTCTCCTGACCGACGCCATCCGCAAAACCCCCAACTGCGTGCTCCTGCTCGACGAAATCGAGAAAGCGCACAGTGACATCTACAACATCCTCCTGCAGGTGATGGACTATGCGCGGCTCACTGACAGCCACGGACAGAAAGCCGACTTCCGCAACGTGATCCTCATCATGACCTCCAATGCCGGTGCCCAGTACGCCTCCCGTGCAAGTGTGGGCTTCAACGGCAACGTATCACGAGGAGAAGCCATGCTGCAACAAGTGAAGAAGACCTTCAAGCCCGAGTTCATCAACCGTCTCTCCGACACCGTCGTGTTCAATGACATGGACGAGAAGATGGCAGAGCTGATTCTCCAGAAGAAAATGGGAGACCTTACCGGCAAGCTTCAGGCAAGGAAGGTGGAGATGGAGATGACCGAGGCAGCCCGGAAGCAACTGCTCAGCTGGGGCTTCACCAAGGAATACGGTGCCCGCGAGATGGACCGCGTCATCAACAACCGCCTCAAACCCATCCTGATGAAAGCCATCCTCTTCGGACAGCTCAAGAAGGGCGGCAAGGCAACCGTCGACTTCGACGGCAAGGAACTCATCCTGAAATAATTCCCCGACATGAAAAGAAACATCCTTCTCATCATACTCACGGCTCTTGTCATCGCCAGCTGCGGTGACAAGAGCCGTCCTTTGTCTTCCGACAAGAAAGAACCTCTCCCCAAGGACATACAGCTCATCCGCCATACGCCCGTCAAGGAACAGGGCAACAGTTCGCTCTGCTGGGCGTACAGCATGCTCGCCACCATCGAGAGCGAACACATCATGAAGGGAGACTCCATCAACCTCTCCATAGCCTACATCGCCCGAATGATGCTCCATGAGAAAGCCTATGAATATTATCTGTCCAAGGGTAAGAAAGGCATCAACATGAGGGGCATGGGATCTACCCTTATATATTATATGGAGAAATACGGCGCAGAACCCTACGACAGCTACGAGGACCCGAAGAACATCAACTACAAGGTACTCTGCCGGAAGGTGGAGCAAATATGCAACAATGCCCTCGCCAAGAAAGCCGGACTGGACAAGTTGCACGAGCAGCTCGACGAACTCCTTGACCAGGAGATAGGCATCCGGGCAAAGATCGTCCACATGCTCGGGGCAGAATATACTCCCCTTGAGTTTGCCCACAGCGTATGCTACCCCGAGGAATATGTTTCGCTGACCAGTTTTACCCATCATCCCTTCCGCGAGTACTTCGCCTTAGAGGTGCCCGACAACCAGCAGCATGACTCGTTCCTCAACCTCCCCATCGACGAGCTGGTTGCCCACATCCAGAAGGCAATAGAACGCGGACACCCCGTGTGCTGGGAAGGAGACATCACCGAACCAGGCTTCACCGACAACCTGTCGAGCTATGTGGACATCCAGCCCTCCCAACGCCCCGTCACCCAGAAATCGCGCCAAAGGGAGTTCGAGCAGCTACTCACCACCGACGACCACACGATGGAAATCATCGGGATGTTCCGCCATGGCAAGCAGAACTATTACGTCTGCAAGAACTCATGGGGAAAGCAATGGAAGAGCAACGGACTCGTGTATCTCTCGGAAGACTACATCCGCCTCAAGACCATCGCCGTTTTTATGAGCGAGGACGCTTTCGTGCCCGACCATCCGCAAGATACTTGACACAGGACAATTCTATGCTAAAAAACACTTGTGTGCGCACACATATCGTTGATTTATATCAAGAAAACGGCATTTTTCGCATATTTTCTCTCAAAATATTTGGAAGGTATCGAAAATCGCCGTACCTTTGCATCGTCAATAAGACAAAAGGTTATTAGGTTTTTAGGTTAAGATTGTTAGTTGTTTTTAGGTTATTAGTTAATAGAAGGTAAATAAAGATTGTAAATTCAAGGACGACAGGTATTAGGACAAGGTAATAAAAAGATTGTAAATTCAAGGACGACACAAATTGAGAATGTTACTTCAATAGGAATTAGAAACTAAGGTAAAAAGAAAAAAATGGGATTAACAATGATGATCGCCTGGGTAGCAGCATTTACTGCTTCAGGCTATGTGGTGGAGAGGAACTTGAAAAGGTAAACTCTCAAAGTTATGAAAAGAATGAGAATATAAATATGAAA
>CAVEJY010000094.1:0-2911 GCA_963616155.1 Acutalibacteraceae bacterium | reverse complement strand
CAGAATACCGCGAAGCATTCTGCCAGTGCAATCTTCATCCATACAAATATTACGATCTCTCTTATTTCGAAAACTCAGCCGGAATCTCGGGCATCGCACCGTTCTGGGTGCAGACATACGCACTCACCTTCACGGCAAGCTCATGTGCCTCCTGGATGCTCTTGCCCTTGAGGATGCTGGCGCAGAAAGTGCCGGTGAACGAGTCGCCTGCACCTACGGTGTCGGCCACCTCTACCTTAGGAGTCTCCTGGAACGACTTTACGTCGGGGGCAAACACATAACTGCCGTTCACGCCACAGGTCAGCACGAGCATGTCGAGATGGTACTTGTCGAGAATCAAACGGCACTTGTCCTCAATGTCCAGCCCCGGGAATCCGAAGAGGCGACTCACTGTCACCAATTCCTCATCATTGATCTTCAAGACATCGCAACGCTTCAGGCTCTCCGTAATCACCTCCGGGGTGTAGAAGTTCTGGCGCAGGTTGATGTCGAATATCTTCAGACAGTCCTCGGGCGTATGGTCGAGGAACTGATAGATCATCTTGCGGCTCACCTCACTGCGCTGGGCAAGCGATCCCCAGCATACGGCCCCGCAGTTGACTGCAATCTCCTTGATGTCGTCGGTGAAGGGAATGTTGTCCCAGGCCACGCCCTGCTTGATGTCGTAAGTAGGCACACCCTCGGCGTCGAGGCTCACCAGCACGGTGCCCGTAGGATAATCCACCACCGGCAAAACATACTTCAGCTTCTTCTCGTCGAGCAATCGGAGTGCCTCGTCGCCCAGGGCATCCTTGCCGATGGCACTCACTGCTACGGAGTGAAGTCCGTGCTGGCCGGCATGATAGGCGAAGTTGGCGGGGGCACCGCCCAGTTGAGAACCAGCGGGGAGAACGTCGAAAAGTATCTCGCCCAAACCTACGATATATTTCTTGTCTAAGTTATTTGTATTCATAATACTATGTTTCTTTATCATTGTCCCTTAGTTAAAATCTCCGTTCCAAAGTTTGGAACTTATATTCAAAGGCTCTGAACTTGTGTTCAAAGGTTCTGAACTTATGTTCAAAGCCTTTGAATATAGATTCCGGATACTCTTTACAACTTTCTGATATAAGTGAAGAGGTAAACCACGCCTACTGCCATCACTGCCACAGCACCCATCTGTCCGAAGGCATCACTGGCGAATCCCATGATGAGAGGGAAGACGGTGCCGCCGAAGAGACCCATAATCATCAGACCGCTCACTTCGTTCTTCTTCTCGGGCATGGCAAGCAAAGCCTGCGAGAACACCATGGAGAAGATGTTGGAGTTGCCGTAACCCACGAGGGCGATGGCTGCATAGAGCATCATCTTGCTCTCGCCGAAGAACATACCCACCATACTCAGTGCCATCATCACCACACTGATGATGAAGAAAGTGCGTGTCTTCATCATGCGGAGGAAGGCAGTTCCTGTGAAGCATCCGATGGTACGGAAGATGAAATAGAGGGAGGTGGCGAAGGCTGCCTCGTTCAGGCTCCATCCCAAACGCTCCATCAAGAGTTTGGGAGCCGTGGTATTGGTACCCACGTCGATGCCCACATGACACATGATGCCGATGAAGGAAAGCAGCACGATAGGCTTGCCAAGGAGCTTGAGACAGTCCACGAAGCCCGAAGCCTTGCCCTCTTGCTTCTCCTCTTCAATGGGAGTGCCGGCAAGGAACAGTGAGGCGGCAACACCGATGACCATATAGATGGGGAACAGCACGCGCCAGCCCAGACCAAGCGTAGGGATGCTTTCCACCGCGCCCCACATGGCAATGTAGGGAGCCAGGAAGGAAGCGATTGCCTTCACAAACTGTCCGAAGGTGAGCGTGGAGGCAAGGTTCTTGCCCGAGGTCACTGCGGACACCATGGGGTTGAGGGAAGTCTGCATCAAGGCATTGCCGATGCCGAGCAAGGAAAAGGACACGAGCATCACGCCGAAACTCTCGCCGAAGATGGGGAGAAGGAGCGACACCACGGTCACGATGAGGGAGAGGAGGACAGTCTTCTTCCTTCCTATCTTGTTCATCAGCATGCCCGTGGGCACAGAGAAAATGAGGAACCAGAAGAACACCAATGACGGAAACAGATTGGCTGTCGCGTCATTCAGATTCAGGTCTTCCTTCACATAGTTGGAGGCGATGCCCACCAAGTCTACGAATCCCATGGCGAAGAAGCAGAGCATCACCGGGATAAGAGTCAGTTTTGATGATTTGTTCATAATTGTTAGTCGTTTGTATTGTTTCGTTGATTTCGGTGGCAAAGGTAGTGAGAATCCGCCGTACGGCAGGGAAATATTCGTTCATCACTTGTCACGCATGTTAAGACGTAACATTTTTGCCACCGAAAGAAACAAAAATCGCAGCAGAAACCACAAAAAGCATGGCTTTTCATATTGCCATTCCAAACTTTATGCGTATCTTTGCCCCCGAATTTATCATCAAGTACGAACCATCTTAAAATAAAAGAACAATGAAGAGAACTATCATAGCATACCTTTTCGCCTTCCTCGGCATCAGCAGTCTCTGGGCCAACGACGGCGTGTATTTTACCAGCGGCAGCTTCCTCGTGCCCACCAAGGAGACCGACATCTCCGTGGCAAAGGAAATCCTCACCATCACCATCGGGAAGGACAGCATGGCGAGGGTGGACGTATATTATGAGCTGATGAACAACGGACAGCCCAAGACCGTGACCATGGCTTTCGAGGCGCAGCCTCCCTACAACGTGGGAGACCCTATCAACAAGCAAGGCATCCATCCCTTCATCAAGGACTTCAGCGTGGTGATGAACCGTCAGAAGCTCTCCTGCAGGAATGCCCTGGTGGCTGGCCATTTCCCTTTCGAAAACAAGAACGGGGACGGTGACTTCACTCCGCTCGACATGAC
>CAVEJY010000093.1:0-15902 GCA_963616155.1 Acutalibacteraceae bacterium | reverse complement strand
CACATTTCTTGTGTCAGGTACTTGCTTGGCAAGTACTACGATTTTTAAACTCATATCAATTAATGGTTATTGTTATAATATTCTTAAGTTGTTAGTGTCAGTTCGTGTTTCGGGCCGTCAGGGTCCGATAAAGGACCAAACACAGCGGCAAAGTTACCATTTTTTTGTGTGTTACACAAATATTTCCTCATAAAAATGCACATCTTGCCTATGAACGAGCGCAAAAGACACCCTTGTTCTTTCATTTCTTTAACGGCTATTATTTTTTTACCTCCCGAATTTATGGTAACTTTGCAAATCAATTTTAATGATAAAAACAGAATGAACAAAACACAGATTGTAACAGCTTTGGCTGAAAAGGCAGGTATCTCGAAATCGGATGCCAGCAAGTATTTTCACACCATCATGGGCGTGATCGCCGACAATATGGTGGAAGGGGATGGCGAGGTCTCCATCCCGGATTTCGGTCGCTTCTATGTTAAGCATGTGGCGGAACGTCAGGGTGTGAATCCAGCTACAGGCGAGAAAATCACCATCGAGGCTCGTGACAAGGTGACGTTTAAGCCGTCCGACAATCTCTGCTATTACACACGCAAGCACTGTAAGGAATAGGGGTTGCTTCCTTGTTTGTGCGGCACGTTGGTGCTGCACAAACTGGTGGTTTTCTCTTTGGTGGGTATATATAACAAGTAACCCTACAGAATCTTTCGATTTGTAGGGTTGTTCTTGGGTGGAAGGTGGGACTCGAACCCACGACATTCAGAACCACAATCTGACGCTCTAACCAACTGAACTACGTCCACCATGTTAGTATTGCTTAATCGCTGTTCCTTTTAAGCGAGTGCAAAGGTACGAAAAATATTTGTTCCCACCAAATATTTTCCGTACTTTTTTTGAAAAAATTACTTTGCAGGGGCTTTTGGGGCTACTGGAGCTGCTTTTTGACCTGCTGCGGCACCTGCTGGAGCTGCATTCTTGTCGCCAGTGGCAGCATTGTTGTTTGCACCTGGCATAGCAGGAAGAGCTGTCTGCTCCTGGGTGGCACCCTCCATGACGCTACTCTCGCCCACTGCCTGTGGGGCAACGTAAGCGCAAGCTACGCTGATCACAACCATGGCGACTGCGAGACCCCATGTTAATTTCTCAACGACATCGGTAGTCTTGCGAACACCCATGATGGAGTTGGATGATGAGAAGTTGGAAGCGAGACCGCCTCCTTTGGATTCCTGGATAAGCACGATGAAAATCATCAGCAATGATACCAGGACGATCAATACTACAAATAATGTGTAAGCCATTCTTTAATCTTGTTTTTTATTGTTTTTACTATTTATTATCAATTTCTCCAAGAAGCGCATCTGGTCGGTGTAGTAGGCACTTTTGTGAGGATGTTTCTTGTACAGTCTCGATATGATGTCGAGTGCCCTTTCGTATTTGCCCTGCTTGATATAGATGCGTGCCAAGGTCTCGGTGAAAACACCGCTGTTGTTGGTTTGCCCCTCACTCTGGCTTTCGTCCGCAATCTCAGGTGTGTACTGTGGATGATAGTCCTCGGTGGTGTCCTTGGGCAACTTGAATCCTCCGTCGTCCATGAAGGTGTCTATCAAGGTCAAGGTGCGAGATGGAGTTTCCCCTTGCTCGTTCTTCTCTTCCTCGCCCTCAGTCTCCAGAAGGTATGTCACATAGTCTACCGCAGCATCGGCAGGCGTCGGCTTTCTCTTTTTGTCTTTCTTCTTTTCTTCTTCGCTCTCATTGATGGGGATGGATTCGAGGAAGTTATCGATGAGGTCGGTAGTGCGGTCTGCCGCCGTCTTCTCCAGCTGGTTGGGTAGTGGATCTTTTTCCTCTTGCTTCGTCAGCTTGTAGTGAGCAGCTTCTACCATTTGGAAGATGACTTTCCTGTCGGTGATGTAGATGGCGGCGCGTCTTAGCTCCTCGTCAAAACTCGGGTCGTGGAGCAAGTAGAGATTTTGCAGCATCAACAGTCTTGCCGTCTGGTAGTACGGGTAGAGTGCCAGCAGCTCCCGGAGATTGTAGAGCGTCTCTCTGTTCATCTCCTCTGGATGTTTTATCAGTCTACTTAATTCCACTTTCTTTTCTTTCTTTTGTTCTTTGTTTTATTATGGTTCTTGTGTAAGCGGGATTATTGGATGTCCCTCTTTTTTTTACTCTGCGTTCCACATATTACCAGTTGGCGACAGTGGCGTTGAAGATTTGCCTTGTCAGGTCTTCCACCATTTCTGTTACGAGCTCTTCCTGTACAGAGTTCAGGTTTTGTTCGGTCGGGTAAGTCTTCGATGACGTGAATTTGCGCTCAAAGTCTTCGGCGTGGTTGACGTTATTGGTGAAACGCACATTGACCGTGATGGACAACTCCGTCTGTGCTGAGTATCCTTCGCTCGACACACCCTTGTTTCGTTGTGTGTACTGCGTAATCTCGCCCTCAATCTTGAGGTCGCCGTTGCGTTTTACTTGTTGCAGACGGGTGTGGCTGGAGAACTCATCCTTCAACTGATTGTTAAACATAGGTCCCATTGGTCCCCATACATAGGTGCTTCGGATGGGAAAGTCACTTATCTGTATGGTCTTGGTCTTGGTATAGTCAATACTGGCACCGTTGAACTTGTAGCTTACGGAGCAAGCAGTGAGTATTCCGATGACGAATGCTACACCTATTATATATATATGTCTGCTAAAACACTTCATATTCCAGTTTCTGTTTTTTATTCCTCCTCTTCTTCCTCCTTGTCGCTGCCCAGGCCGTAGAGCTTGATGCGTCGATAGAGGGTTCGGTCGGAGATGCCCAACTCTTGTGCGGCTTTTTTTCGGTTGCCGCCGTTCTTTTCCAGTGCCTTCTCCACCATTTGCCTGCCCAGGTCATTGAGGTTGAGTGACTCTGGCTCATTGATTTCCTCTGCCACGGCATCCTCTGCCAACGGCTTGTGGATTTCTGCCGGCTTGGCAATGGGAGAGGGGTATTGCATGGGTTCCAGCGTAGAGATGGGCTGTGCCGATGTAAAGCCGCTTGCCCCATTCAACTGGCGCGCTTCGTCGAGTTGCTTGCGTAGGGAGTTCATGTCCCGGCGCAAGTCGCTCACGTTGCCTCTCAGTTCATAGAGAATCTTATAGAGCAGTTCTCTTTCATTCTCGTAGCTGTGCGAGCCGCTTTGGTGAGCGACGGTGGCAAGTTGTGTCGACTCTTCGTCCTGAGGGATAAAGTGTAGCAGGGTGGTAGAGTCTATTTCCCTGTTCTCGCTCAAGACAGACATCTGCTCTGTGATGTTCTTGAGTTGTCTCACGTTGCCTGGCCATTTATATTTTAGGAGAATCTCCTTGGCGTCGTCGGTGAGCGAGATTTTTGGCAACCGGTATTTCTCAGCCATCTGCATGGCGAAGAGCCTGAACAGCAAAACGATGTCGTTGCCTCGTTCCCGAAGTGGCGGCATCTGGATGGGGATGGTATTCAGGCGATAGTAAAGGTCTTCGCGGAAACGCCCCTCACTGACGGCCTTGCGCATGTTGACATTGGTTGCAGCGACAATGCGCACATCCGTCTTTCTCACTTCTTGTCCGCCCACTCGGATATACTCTCCTGTTTCCAGTACGCGCAGCAGTCTTGCCTGCGTGGCTATTGGCAGTTCTCCTACCTCATCGAGGAAGATAGTGCCCTTGTTGGCTATTCCGAAATATCCCTCGCTCTCGCCGATAGCACCCGTAAACGAACCCTTCTCATGACCGAAAAGCTCACTGTCGATGGTTCCTTCGGGAATGCTTCCGCAGTTGATGGCGAAATATTTCTCGCGTCGGCGAGGAGAGTTGTCGTGGATCACCCTTGGGATGATTTCCTTTCCCACTCCTGATTCGCCGATGATGAGTACAGAAAGATCAGTCGGTGCCACCTGCAGGGCGACATCGAGAGCACGGTTCAAACCGTCGCTGTTGCCGACGATATTGTAACGTTGTTTTATCTTCTGAAGTTCGGATGTATTCATTTAGCTGCCAAAATTACGCATTTTTTTTGAAATATCTGCTTTTATGGCATTTTTTAACGTTCTGATGCCGTAGAAAACCTTTATTTCGAGGGTGTGACTCCTTGTTCTGCGGGAATCGTGTCCTTGGCTTCTGTGACTTCTGGTTGTTTGGGTGCCGTGTTCTCTGTCTTATTGTAAGCAGTTTTTACGTTCCTGTTGGCACCAGTCTTGTCTGCTTTGGGTGGGAAAGGTGACCCAGAATGTTTCCTTGGGATGGAGAAGCGGACTTTGTCGCTCTCGTCCCTTTTCTCATGATAGAGTTTGGGAAGAGGGTTCTCGTATGCCTTGTCGTAGTTGTTACGGTTTCTGAAAGCGTCGATAGCCAAGTAGATGGCCTGTCGGAACGACAGCTCATCGGCTTGGTTGGTGCCGGCGATGCTGTAGCTTGGTGTCATGTCGGCTCCAGTACGGATGATGGGCAGTCCTGCCGTATAGATAATCCCGTCTTCCGTGTAGAGGGAGTGGAAGGGCAGGGTAGCTTGGTCGTGGTACATGGCCATGATACCGTCGAACTCGGTGAAGTAGCCCTTACCGAAGAATTCATCGGAGGCGTAGGGACCGAAAGCCTGGATACCTTGTTCTGCCAGATGGTCAATGGCGGGTATGATGATTTCTTTCTCCTCTGCGCCGCAACTGTTGTCCTCGTTGCTCTTGGGGTTGAGTGACAAAACGGCGATGCGCGGGTTGGAGATGTTGAAGTCGCGCTTGATGGTCTGGTGCATGATGCTAACCTTCTCGATGATGCTTTCCTGACTGATGTTGGCAGGAACATTCTTCAAAGGTGTCTTTTCCGTGACGGATGCGATACGCAGATCGCCGCCTACCAGGATGTTCAGTGCTTTCTTGCCCTCGCCCAGACAGGTCTCGATATATGCCTTGTGACCCGGGAATGCATAGCCCTCGATGGCGGCATTCTGGTTGTTGACAGGGGCTGTCACCAACACATCGTACAGACCGTTGCGGTAGTCGGTCATGGCATGGTCGAGTGCCTTGGCTGCGGCTTGTCCCGATTCGGGTGTAGGCATACCCATGTCTACCTTCACCTCTTCGTCCACTACAGCGAGCAGGTTGATGCGTCCGTCCTGGGCGTCTTCCGCATGCTGGATGATGGAGAACTGTCCGGGCAGGTTGAGTGCCTTGCGGTAATAGGCTGCAATCTTGGGCGAGCCATAGATGATGGGGGTGCAAAGTTCCAGCATCTCTGGTTCTGCGAAAGATTTGAAAATCAGTTCGTAACCGATTCCGTTGGTGTCTCCGTGGGTAATAGCCACTTTTATCTTTTTATCTTCCATTTTCTGTTAATGTTATGTTTTTATATTTATTTTGTTTCTTGTTGTATGGTATGGAGAATCGCTTCCAGTTGTTTGATGAGATTGCGCTTCTTCATTTCGGGTGCATAGACGAATCCGATGACGGCGATGGCGTATTTTCCAGTCGTCGGACGTATGAGTCTCATGACATAGGAGCCGCCCATGGCGTCGCTTTTCATCTCCCAAAGACCTCTTTCTGCGAGGCGTGGGATGGTCATGTACATACTGTCAGTCTCGCCCGGCATATTCTTGCGGAGGATGCTGTCCACTTGTGGCTGTAATCCGACAAGAGTATCGCCGTTTTCCCCTCGTTCTTTCCCCTTCACCTTGAAGATGAGCAGGTTTTGCATTCCCGACGCAGAATTGTTGCTGAGCCATAGGAAGTCTTTTCCTTTCTTGCTGGCATCCAGTGACAGGGGAATCTTCATGTCGAGTCGGAACATCCGTTTCACCTCTCGTTGCCTCTCGGGGTTTTGTTTGATGACAGATACAAGGTGTTGTTGTTCGTTTTGGTCGATGAGGGTGCGCAACTTTTCCGCATTATTGTTGGGTTGTCCTTCCTTGTCGTAGAGCATTGTCCGGAGTTGTTCCGCCGACTTCGCCTTGATGCGAATGATGAGTTGTGGCGAGGCGTTCTCGTCCTTGCTTGCTTTGGCAGAGAAACTTCCATATTGCTGGTTGATGTCCACCACGATACGGGTTCTCACCACCGAGTAGCTGCCCTTCGCCTTTCCCCGCTTCACGCTGATGACGTTGCAGAGGGGTTCTGTTTGGGGCAGACCGGGCACGTCCTCTGTCAGAATTTCCGATACGATATGGTCAGTGTCGCCCTCCAGCACCACTTCGTAGGGTTGCCCCGTGCTGGCTGGCAGTCGGTTGCTTCTGCTTCCATTGCAGCCTGTCAGCAGCATGGAGAGCAAGAGGGCTGTTATATGAAATTTCATTGCTGTCAATGCAAATGATTCCATATTGTCTTTATCTTAAAGGTTTCTCTTCCTCCCCATGCTCTCGGATTTCCCCTATTTTCTTGGAGGTGCTGAGGAGACCACAGGCTGCGTAGATGTCTTGGCCACGGCTGGCGCGGATGGTGGTGAACACGCCATGCGAGGTGAGGTAGTCGCGGAACTGTTCCATCTTGGCATCGTCGACTCCCTGCAAGGGGATGTCGGGAATGGGATGGAAGCGGATGAGGTTGATGCGGCATTCCAGCCCTTTCAGCAGGTCGATGATAGCCTTGGCATGTTGCTTGCTGTCGTTCACTCCCTTGAACACGATGTACTCGAAGGAGAGTCGGCGCTGGTGGGAGAAATCGTAGTTGCCCAACAGTTCCACCACCTGTTCGATGCTCATGCCTCGTTCTGCCGGCATCAGTTCGGCACGTTCCCCGGGGATAGGGTTATGGAGACTGATGGCCACATGACAGTCGCTCTCTTCCAGGAACCGCTTCAGCTTGTTCTTGATGCCAACGGAACTGACGGTGATGCGCTTCGGACTCCATGCCCAGCCGTAGTCTGCGGTTAGGATTTCCGTGGCACGCAACACGTTGTCGAGGTTGTCCATCGGCTCGCCCTGTCCCATGAACACGATGTTGGTGAGCTTGTCTACCTCGGGCAATGAGTAAATCTGGTTCAGGATGTCTCCGGCGGGCAGACTTCCCTCGAAGCCCTGCTTGCCCGTCTGGCAGAAGAGGCAGTTCATCTTGCAGCCCACCTGCGAGGAGACGCAGAGGGTGGCCCGGTCCTTGTCGGGGATGTAGACGGTCTCCACGAACTTGCCGTTCCGTGTGGGGAAAAGGTATTTGATGGTGCCGTCCACCGAATGCTGTGCGTCGATGGCATCGGCGCATCCTATTTCGTACTCAGCGGACAGTTTGGCACGGTTCGCCTTGGAGATGTTGGTCATCTCGTCGATGCTCTTTACATGCTGTCCGTAGAGCCATTTCGCCATCTGCCCACCGGTGAAGGCGGGCATCCCTAAGTCCTTTGCCACCTGCTTCAATTCAGCGAGTGTGAGGCCGAGAAGATGTTTTTTTTCGTTATTCATACTGCAAAGATACGCTTTTTTGCTGAAAAATGATTATCTTTGCCACATATTTTAATATATTAAACTAAAATGAGAGAAAAAATAGACCTCTTTTTGCCTTGTGAAGACCTCGAAATGGTAAAGGAAGCACTCTGTGAGCTTCATGACAACAAGACAGTCCAACATATCAATCTCTTGGTGAGTAATGACTTCGCAGCCTGCCATCAGGTGCCCGAAGGGTGTGCGTTTGTGGTGATAGACCGTCTGGAGAGCTCCAACACCGTGACAAGTATCGCCGAGAACTGTGATGCTGACTATGTGATGGTCTGCACCAAGACCACACCCGTCAAGTGGGGACTTCATTCCTTGGAGCGATTCCTCCGTGTTGCCGCCGACACGAATGCCGTCATGGTGTACAGCGACCATTATTCGATGGAGGGCGGAACGATGATGAAGCACCCGGTCATCGACTACCAACAGGGAAGTCTGCGTGACGATTTCGACTTCGGCAGCCTGTGGCTCGTCAAGACCCAGAGCCTGCGCGACTATGTGGCGCAGATAGACCGATTGGAATTCCAGTATGCCGGTCTCTACGACCTGCGCCTCTACCTGAGCAGGGTGGGGGAGATCTTCCATATCGACGAGTTCCTCTATACGGAGGAAGAACTCGATATGCGCAAGAGCGGCGAGAAGCAGTTTGACTATGTGAATCCCCGCAACCGTGAGGTGCAGGTGGAGATGGAACGTGCCTGTACCCATCATCTTGACAAGGTGGGGGCGTTGGTGGACACCAACTTCTATCGACAGCCCGACTTCGACGAACAGGAGTTTGAGTACGAGGCTTCGGTGGTCATCCCGGTGTTCAACCGTGAGAAGACCATTGCCGATGCAGTGAAGAGTGCCCTTTCCCAGAAGACCAACTTCAAGTATAATGTCATCGTCGTGAACAATCATTCCACGGACAAGACCGGGGAGATATTGAACGGCATCGCTGACCCGCGCCTCGTCCAGATTGTGCCGGACCGCAAAGACCTGGGCATCGGGGGATGCTGGAATGTGGCGATAGACAGCGACCATTGTGGTAAGTTCGCCGTACAGCTCGACAGCGACGACCTCTACTCCTCGCCCAAGACATTGCAGAAGATAGTGGACGCCTTCCACAAACAGAAGGCGGCGATGGTCATCGGCTCTTACCGTATGTGCGACTTCGACCTCAACACATTGCCACCGGGACTCATCGACCACAAGGAATGGACCGACGAGAATGGTTGCAACAATGCCCTGCGCATCAACGGACTGGGAGCACCCCGCGCCTTCTTCACCCCGCTGGTGCGCCAGATACAGTTCCCCAATACAAGCTATGGCGAGGACTATGCCCTCGGACTGGCTTTCTCTCGCCGTTACCGCATCGGCAGAATCTATGACGAGCTGTACCTCTGCCGCCGATGGGGAGGCAACAGCGATGCCGCTCTCAGCATAGACCGCGTGAATGCCAACAACCTCTACAAGGACCGCCTCCGCACGATGGAGCTGAAGGCACGCCAGCAGATGTTGAAGGGCAAGGCCGACATCATGGAAGACAGCAGTATCTCCCGATTCTTCAACCGACAGTTGGAAAAGTGGGAGGATGCCCGTCGCCGTTTCCGTGACCTCAAGCATGTGGAGACCCGTCAGCTCTCCGACCAGCTGAAACTGCAGTGGAACCCTGCCCGTATCGTGAGTACCGGGGCGAAGATAGACAAGAAGACCCTCGGTGAACGTCCTTGTTTCCTTTGTGACAAGAACCGTCCGAAGACACAGATGGCGAAGCAGATAGACGATAGGTTCCAGCTCTTGGTCAATCCCTTCCCCATCCTGCCCGTCCATTTCACCATCCCGGCACGCAAGCACCAGCCGCAGGCTATCCTCGGCAATTATGGAGAGATGCACCGCTTCCTCTCGCTGCACAGTGAGTTGATGGTGTTCTATAACGGTCCGAAGTGCGGTGCCTCCGCCCCCGACCATCTCCATTTCCAGGCAGGCACCAGCGGCATCCTGCCCTTGCAGACCAACTGGCAGCGTCTCTCACGCAACCTCACCGATGTCATCTCCCTCAACGATGAGGAGAAGATAGCCGTGGTGCGCGACTTTGTGGTGCCGGCCTTCGTCATCATCTCGAAGAGTGAGAACAGTGACGAGTCTCTCTTCCGCCGTCTCTACCGTGCCATCCCCATGAAGGGCGACGAGACGGAGCCTATGATGAACATCATCGCCTGGCGCAAGGGCGACGAATATGTCAGTGTGGTGATCCCGAGGGAGAAGCATCGCCCGGAAGCATACTTCGCCGAGGGAGAAGCACAAGTGTTGGTTTCGCCGGGCGCACTCGACATGAGCGGACTCATCATCACTCCCCGTGAGGAAGACTTCCGCAAGTTGACCGACGGAAGTGCCTCCGCACTCCTTCAGGAATGTGGCGTGAGCTGGGAGAAGATGGAGAGCATCGTCGCCAAGCTCAAGGCTTCCAAGGAAGCGGAGTCACAGCAGGAGGATTCCACCTTATATAATAAAGGTAAGCAGCCCGACGTGGCGGTGGGCATCGTGAGCGGACAGGAGATTCGCTTCTCGCTCAACAAACCCTACCTGGCAAAGGGTGAGACCGTGATAGGCGAGCAGGTGGTGGAGTTCTCCGAAGGCGGTGTGCTATGGAACGGCAACCAGTACAGCAAACTCACCTTCCATCCGCAGAGTGCCGATGCCTCGTTCTCGCTGAGTGACGTGACCATCGGCGTCAACTTCCACTGGGAACGGAAGGAGACGCAGACCTTCCTCGGAACGCTCCGCTTCGTGGTGGAGAGCGACAAGATCGTTGCCATCAATGAGCTGCCTGTGGAGAAATACCTGGAGAGTGTCATCAGCAGTGAGATGAGTGCCACGTCGAGCCTCGAACTCCTCAAGGCACACGCCGTGATTTCCCGATCCTGGCTCCTGGCGCAGATGAAGAAGCGCAGGGAGGTGGCGGAGAGCGGCAACAACTTCTTCTCCTTCGTCAAGAAGGACGACATGCTCATCCGCTGGTACGACCGCGAGGACCATACCATCTTCGACGTATGCGCCGACGACCATTGCCAGCGTTACCAGGGTATCACCAAGGAAACCTCGCCTCATGTGGCTGAGGCCATCCGGCAGACCAAGGGACAGGTGCTCCTGAACGGAAGCGACATTTGCGATGCAAGGTTCTCGAAGTGCTGCGGCGGAATGACCGAGGAATTCCAGTATTGTTGGGAGAACACGCCGAAGGGGTATCTTGCGGCAGTGAGAGACTTGGTATTGGGAGTAAAAGAAGTGAAGAATGAAGAACGAAGAGTGAAGAATTCTACAGCAATTATTGCTGAAGACTCTTCCAAAAAAACTTCGCAAGCTAATTCTGTATCAGAAAAGCAAGATGATTCTTCACTCTTCGTTCTTCACTCTTCACTCCAGGACGAGGCGACAGCCGAGGCATGGATCCGCTCGAACCCTCCAGCCTTCTGCAACACCATCGACAAGAAGGTACTCTCTCAGGTACTCAACGACTATGACCAGGAGACCGCCGACTTCTACCGTTGGAAGGTGACCCTCACGCAGGAGAAACTGCAGCAGCTCATTGCCGACAAACTGAAGATGGACTTCGGCAAGATTCTCGACATGAAGGCGGTGGAGCGTGGCAAGAGCGGACGCATCAGCAAGCTCCAGATCATCGGCACGGAGAAGACCTTCACCATCGGCAAGGAACTGGAAATCCGCCGCACGCTCAGCGACTCCCATCTCTACAGCTCCGCCTTCGTGGTGGACAAGTATGACGAGGACGAGCAAGGCGTGCCCCAGCGTTTCGAACTTGTCGGAGCCGGATGGGGACACGGAGTGGGACTTTGTCAGATAGGTGCCGCCGTGATGGGCGAGGAAGGATACAAGTATGACGCCATCCTCCTGCACTATTACCAGGGCGCCGACATCAAGCAACTTTATAAATAATGAATATAATCATGGGAACAAAGAAAAGACACAGGAGTCCATGGGCTTGGATTCCTACCTTATATTTTGCAGAGGGACTGCCCAACGTGATCGTGACAGCCCTCTCCGTAGTGATGTATATGCAACTGGGACTCACCGATACCGAGGTGGGTCTCTACACAGGATGGCTCGCCCTGCCGTGGGTCATCAAACCTCTTTGGAGTCCGTTCATCGACCTGCTGAAGACCAAACGGTGGTGGGTGCTGACGATGCAGGCACTCATCGGAGCATCGCTTGCAGGCATCGCCTTCTCGCTGCCCACCGCCTTCTGGTTTCAGGCGACGATGTGCTTCTTCTTCCTCATCGCCTTCTGTAGTGCCACCCACGACATTTCCGCCGATGGCTTCTACATGATAGAGCTGGACGAGCATACGCAGACCAAGTTCGTGGGCTTGCGCAACACCTTCTATCGCCTTGCCGTCATCTTCGTCAACGGTTTCCTGGTGATGCTGGCGGGTGTGCTGCAGGTGATGTTCCGCAACCAGATACGTTTCTCCTGGGCACTTATCTTCTACGGACTGGCGGGTCTGTTCATCGCCCTGTGGCTCTACCACAGCCGCTTCATGCCCCGTCCTGTCGACGATACGCAGACGGAACGCACGGTGGGCGAGGTGGCTCATGAGTTGAAGAACATGTTCCGCACCTTCTTCGTGAAGTTCGGAGTGGCGGAGACCGTCTGCGTGATGCTCTTCCTCTTGCTCTACCGCTTCCCCGAGGCATTGCTCAACACGATGACCAAGACTTTCATCCTGCGTCCCAACTCACAGGGTGGCTTGGGACTCTCCCCCCAGGAATATGGTTTTGCCAACGGCACCGTGGGACTTATCGGTCTGCTGCTCGGCGGCATCATCGGCGGTATCCTGGTGAGCCGTGACGGTATGAAGAAATGGCTCTGGCCGATGGTCTGCGCCATCACCCTGCCCGATGTGGTATACATCTACCTGAGCTATTCCCTGAACAGCAACCTTGTCGTGGTGTCGAGCTGTCTCTTCGTGGAGCAGTTTGGCTACGGTTTGGGCTTCACCGTCCTCACCCTCTATATGCTGTTCTACAGCCAGGGCAAGTTCAAGACCTCCCATTACTCCATCTGCACGGGCATCTCCTACCTGGGGCTGATGCTTCCGGGCATGGTCTCGGGCTACCTCAAGGACATGGTGGGCTACCGTATGTTCTTCATCATCGTGATGGCTTGCTGTGCCATCACCTTCCTCGTCACCGCCTTCCTCAAGATAGATCCTGATTTCGGAAGGAAGAGAATCGATGTGGAGGAAAATGAAAATTCATGAACGAAACTCAAGATTATTTCAGATAAGCAATGAAGAAAGTTTGTACTTTTATCTCCCGGTATGTGGGAGTGCTGGTCTTGCTGGCGGCAGTGGTGGCACTGCTGCTGCCAGCGAGTTTCCGCTGGATAGATACCGTATACATCAATCCGCTGCTCGGACTGGTGATGTTCGGTATGGGATTGACGCTCGACCCCAATGACTTCAAGGTGGTATTCAGCCGTCCGAAGGATGTCATCGTGGGTTGCCTGGCGCAGTTCATCGTCATGCCGGGACTTGCCTGGCTTCTGACGGAGGTGTTCCAGCTTCCGCCCGAGCTGGCGATAGGTGTCATTCTGGTGGGATGTTGTCCGGGAGGCACGGCCTCCAATGTGATGACTTACCTTGCCAAGGGCGACTTGGCTTTGTCTGTGGGGGTAACGTCGGCATCCACGGTTCTTGCTCCGTTCCTCACTCCGTTCCTCACTTGGATGATAGCGGGTACCTATGTGCATGTGGATGCGCTCAGCATGTTCCTTTCCATTGTGCAGGTCGTGATTCTCCCCATCATCGTGGGCTTCTTCGTGCAGAAGTATTTCCCCAAGTTCACGTCAGCAGCCGTCGGATATTTGCCGGGCTTCTCTTCCCTTGCCATCACCCTCATCGCCGGCATCGTCGTCTCCCACTCAGCCGACCGTCTCCTTGGCAGCGGCTTGTTGGTAGTCCTCGTGGTGATGCTGCATAATGTCTGTGGCTTGCTCCTCGGATTCACGGTTGCCAAGTTGATGAAGTTGGAGTTCAGGAAATGCGTTGCCATCAGCATCGAGGTGGGAATGCAGAACTCCGGTCTTGCCTGTTCGCTCGCCACACTCCATTTCGCAGCCTATCCCATGGCGACGATTCCCGGTGCCGTCTTCAGCGTTTGGCACAATGTCAGTGGTGCGCTCGTTGCCCGCTTCTATAGCAGTAGGGTTTCTAAAGGATAAGAAGGGATGAAACTGATTCATGCGTTGCGGTTCGACAGGTTGAGATGGCGGCACTGGCTGCTCATCATCTTGTTCGTGCTCGTCACCCTCGTCAAGGCGGTTCCCCGTTTGGGAACCGTCTATACTTGCCACATATATCCTCTCGTCGGAGGCTTGCTCTCTCCCGTGTCGGGGCTGTTCCCCTTTGCTGTGGGCGACCTCTTCATCGCCTTCAGCATCGCATGGTGCATCGTCTACCCCATCTATAAGAGGAAGAAGGCTGCGCTCCTGAGGGTGGGGGAGTATCTGCTGTGGGTGTATGTCTGGTTCTACATCGCCTGGGGACTCAACTACTCGCAGCCCAACATCTTTTACCGCATGAAGATGAAACCCGCAGAGGTGTCGGAAGCCACGTTCCGGGAGTTTGCCTATCGCTATGCCGACAGCATCAATGCTTTGAGCGAAGAAACAACGTTCGGCAGACGAAGTGGAAGCCAATTCGGCGGTCTTCAGGAAAGGACGGCAAGGGAGGTATTGAGAGGGTACCAGGATTTAGGAAAGGGAAAATCCGTGGAATCTGTGAAATCTGTGGGAGACTACGGCATCAATGCCCCCTTCAACCTGCATCCCCGTGTGAAGACGATGGTGTTCTCGCCCCTGAGTTCGATGGCTGGCGTGACCGGCAGCATGGGACCCTTCTTCTGCGAGTTCACGCTCAACGGCGATGTCCGTCCCCACGACTATCCCTCCACCTACGCCCACGAATTCGCCCATTTCCTCGGCATCGGCAACGAGGGCGAGGCGAATTTCTACAGTTACGTTGTCTGTACGTCGTCTGCCGACAAAGAAGTGCGGTTCAGCGGTTACTACCACATCTTCTTCCACGTCCTGAACAATGTCTACGATATCCTCGGCGAGAAAGAGGGCGAGGAGTACCTCAAGCACATCCGCCCCGAGGTTATCCGGCTGGCGAAGAGCGACCGCCAGTACTGGATCTCCAAGCGCTGCAAGGCACTCGATGCCGCCCAAGACTTCATCTTCGAGCTTTATCTCCGCGGCAATCATGTGGCGGAGGGCCGGAAGAGCTATTCGGGTGTCATCGCCCTGATCCTGTCGTGGGAAGAGAAATGCAGGGATTTCAGGAAGTAGCGTCCTTCTACAAACATTTTTTTTTGCATTGCGCTTAATTTTCCCTTCCCTTTTCTCTTATAATAAATAAAGTGAGGGAATCCAGTTGTCGGAAGATGGAAGGAAACCCCTCCCGACTTATTTTAAAATTTAATGTCAAAGCAATGAAGGAAGAAAAGGATTTTTCAGAGAAAAGTGATACGTCGAAGAAGAGGGAACTCTCCCAACTCTCCGACGACGAGATACTGCAGGGCTTCAAGGATGCCGATGCAAGCATCGTGAGGGAGTATTTTTATGGCTACTGCCGTGTGGCCTACTGCATCTACGACAAACGGTACTGCTTGCAACGGAAACCGGGCATGGACTTCTATTCCCTGGTGCACGAATACTACCTCTATCTCTGCGAGCACGACTTCAAGCCCCTGGAGGACAGGAAACCTTCCATGTCGCTCAAGACGTGGATGGTGAACGGCTTCCGATTCCTGATACTCGACAAGTTGAAGGAGGTGGTGAGGGAGCATCGCTTCGAGAGTTTCGAGGCAAGGCAGGAGAACAGGAAGATGACGTTCGACGTGACCGACAGCCAGTTTGAGCAGGAACTTTACCACACGATAGAGGAAGTGGGCAACCGTTTCTACGGCCGAGACAGCAAGAACGCCATCATCCTCAAGATGCTCTACATCGAGGGATTCAAGGGCAAGGACGTGGCAGAGCAGTTGGGCATGAGTGCCTCCGCCGTCACCCAGCGTTGCCAGAAGATGATGCACGACGTGGTAATACCTTATTTCAAGGAGTACTTCAATGCCTCGGAATACGAGTCGCACAGGTTCCTTTGTGACGAAGAGCCGGACATGATGGCTCCGTCTTCGGCAACGCTCTTGGACTCCGAAAAGATGGCGGCTCCATATATGTTCGACAATTTCAACGCAAGGGAGAATATGGAAGATGTAAGAAAGGGAAGAGTCACTCCACAATGGATAGACTCGCTGAAAGAGAACGAAGTGTTCGTGTTTGGCAGCAACTTGGCAGGCATGCACGGCGGCGGTGCCGCCCGCACAGCCCGTCTCCGTTTCGGTGCCGTCATGGGACAGGGCGTGGGAATGCAGGGGCAGAGCTATGGCATCCCGACGATGCAGGGCGGCGTGGATACCATCC
>CAVEJY010000092.1:0-10281 GCA_963616155.1 Acutalibacteraceae bacterium | reverse complement strand
GCTGGCGCTGTCCCCACTGGGTAAACTTCACCATGATGTTGTTGTCGCCGTAACCCGTGTCCTGGCGGCCCTTGGTGCGGTTGTTGAAGTAGTTGACACTGGTAAAGACATTCAACTTCTTGTTGGGCGACAGGATGTTGCCTGTCACGTTCAGGATGTTCTTGTACTGGCTGCTGTTGGGCAGATAGCCGGTCAAAGAAGTGTTGGTGTATGAGATACGGAACGAACCGTTGTCGTAAGCCTGCGATACGGCTACGTTGTTGGTATAGGAAACGCCCGTCTTGAAGAAGTCACGGTAGTCGGAAGAAGAAGGACTCCAGGCAGATGTCGTGGGGTCGCCCTGGCTGCCGTTGTTCTTCCATTTTGTCAGGTCATACCAGGAAAGTACCTGGCGGCCGTCCAACTTGGGACCCCAGCTCTCGTCCATACCATAGTCGGGCACGAGGTATTCCTTGCCGTTGATGGTTGCCGTAGTGAAATCATCACCCTCGCTTCCATTGCTATAGTCGCCGGCATAGCCATAACCACCGCCATACTGGCTCTGCAGCTTGGGCAACTTGGTGACAGTCTCGAAACCTACTGAAGAACTGAACTCCACGCCGAGACCCGTGGTCTTCTTGGCGCGCTTGGTGGTGATCATGATGACACCGTTGGAGGCACGGCTACCATAAAGGGCGGTAGCTGACGCACCCTTCAGCACGCTGATGTTCTCGATGTCGTCGGGGTTGATGTCCTGAATCAAGTTACCGTAGTCGTAACCGCCGCCGCCTCGTGCGGTAGAAGTGGAGTTGTTGTCGGAACCCTCGATAGGCACACCGTCGACAACGAACAAGGGCTGGTTGCTGCCGGAGAGTGAGTTGGCACCACGGAGCAACACCTTGGAAGAACCGCCCATGCTGCCGGCGCTGGAGGAGATGCTGAGACCTGCCACCTTACCCTGCAGGGCATTGACCGGGTTACTGAGACCGCCGCGTGACTTCAGCATCTCGTCGCCGTTCAGCTCGGTCACGGCGTAACCCAGTGCCTTCTTCTGGCGGGATACACCCAAGGCTGTCACAACGACATCGTCCAAAGCGTTGTTCTCGCCCTCCAAATAAATTTTCATGTTAGACTTGGCAGCCACCTTCTGGGACTTCATGCCCAGATAAGAGATGACCAACTTGGCGTTCCCGTTGGGAGCCACCAAAGAAAAGTTACCGTCTACGTCAGTTACGGTTCCTGTCTTGGTTCCCTCAATCTTGACGGAAGCACCAATCACTGGCTCACCGTCTTCCTGAGAAATGACCTTACCTGTAACGGTAGTTTGAGCGAGTGCCAAACTCGTACTGAGAAGCACCCCCCCCATTACCATGGTTAATCTTTTTACCATAATTTCTCTCTTAAAAAATTAAACAACGTACAAATATCGGTTGCAAAGATACGAACTTTTTGTTACATAAACAAATTTTTACTAAACAAAATGGTAGAAAAGATTAAAAAAGCCTAACTTTGTGACATATTTGTCCTTTTGCTCACCTTCACGGAGACAAAGGCAATCATCAGTCCCAGGCAGGCGGCTATCGAGAGGGCGATGCGCAGGTTGGTCGCTTCGGAGATCCAGCCGATGACGGGAGGGCCTACCAGGAAGCCGAAGAAGCTGATGCTCGACACGATGGTGATGGCGATGCTTGCCTTGATGGTGCCGAGCTTGCCGGCAATGCTGTAGCAGATGGGTACGGAAGAGGAGATACCGAAGCCTACGAGCAGGAAGCCCAAGGTGGCGGTAACGAGATAGGGGAGTGCCGCCGCCAGCCAGAGACCCGTCACAATCAGTCCGCCACAGGTCTTCAGCACCCTCGACGGTCCATACTTCGTGACGAAGCCGTCGGCAAGGAAACGTCCCAAGGTCATCGCTCCCATGCCAGCCACATAGCCGGCTCGGATGAAAGCCTCGTCAGGTTTCACCACCGAAGAGAAATACACGCTGCTCCAGTCGTAGACCGTTCCTTCGCAGAACATTCCGGCAAATCCCATCAGCCCGAGCAGGAAGAGCACGGGGTCGATGGTCCTGAAGGAGAACTTCGGTACGTCTTCCTCCTCCGCCTGTGCCGTGGCGTCGTTGACAAGATGTCTGAATCCCAAGGCTACGATGATGAGGCTCATGGCCAGAATGGCACTGAAATGCACCTCTATCGGCAGGACGGTGTTGGCGAAGAGAGCGCCGATGATGCCTCCGGCGAATCCGCCTAAGCTCCACAGACCATGGAAGGACGACATGATGTTGCGCCCGTACATCTTCTCCACCAGGCAGGCCTGTGTGTTGGTGGCGATGTTCATGAGGTTTGCCATCATGCCGAAGCCTATCAGCGCCAGAATCAGGTGGAAGACACTGCTGCTGGCCCCGATGCCCACCAGTACGGCGGCATAGACTATCTCGGAGAGAACGAGCATCTTCTTGCTGCCGAACTTGTTGACCAGCACTCCCGAGAAAGCCATCATCAGGAGCTGGCCGATGGGGATGGCGAAGAGCACCGATCCCAACTGTCCGTTGCTCAGGTGGAGAATGTGTTTCACGTCCGGGATGCGGCTCGCCCAACTGGCAAACACCACTCCCGGCACAAAGTAGTAAGCCGCCACTGCCAGGCGCTTACGGCGTAAGTCCTTGTTTGTTTCCATCAACGTATCTTTTTATACCTTATATTATATAGTGGCTGCAAAATTACGAAAAAAAGTAGAATTAGACGAATTTCTTTGGCAGGTTGCAGGAAAAAGTGTATTTTTGTGGTCGAATACGCATAACTAAAGTTTAGAATCATGAATATATTAGTAACGGGAGCCAACGGACAGCTCGGGCATGAGATGCAGTTGGTAGCCCAGAAGAGCAGCCACCGGTTTGTTTTCACCGACGTGGCTGAAGGTTATGAGAAACTCGACATCACCGACGTGGAGGCCATCCGGCAGATGGTGAAGGAGAACGGCATCCAGGTGGTGGTGAACTGTGCCGCCTACACCAACGTGGACAAGGCGGAGAGCGACTACGACGTGGCAAACCTCCTCAACAACACTGCCGCCGGCAACCTGGCACAGGTGATGAAGGAGGTGGACGGCACGCTCGTACACGTCAGCACCGACTATGTGTTCCAGGGCGACAGGAACATCCCCTGCCGTGAGGACTGGCCCACCAATCCGCTCGGCGTATATGGCAAGACCAAGCTGGCGGGCGAGCAGAGCATCGCCGCTACGGGATGCAAGCACATCATCATCCGCACCGCCTGGCTCTACTCCCGGTGGGGCAAGAACTTCGTGAAGACCATGCAGAGCCTCACTGCCTCCCACGACACGCTGAAGGTGGTGTTCGACCAGGTGGGAACGCCCACTTACGCCGGCGACCTGGCTGCCGTCATCGCCCATATCATCGAGAGCGGACAGCTCGACAAGACAGGTATCTATCATTTCTCCAACGAGGGCGTATGCTCCTGGTTTGACTTCGCCCAGCTCATCTGCGAGCTGAGCGGCAACACCTGCGACATCCAACCTTGCTACAGCGAGGAGTTCCCCAGTCCCGTGAAGCGTCCCCACTTCTCCGTGCTCGACAAGAGCAAGCTGAAGCAGACCTTCGGCTGGAAGGTGCCCTACTGGACAGACAGCCTCAAGAAGTGCATTCAAGAACTGAGTTTATAGTTTATGGTAATTTCGCCTGAAGCAGGAATTATAAATGATTAATTATTAATTCTTAATTAAAAATGAAGAGTATCATCATCACCGGCGGTGCCGGATTCATCGGTTCACACGTCGTTCGACTTTTCGTGAACAAATATCCCGAGTATCATATCATCAACCTCGACAAGCTGACCTACGCCGGCAACTTGGCGAACCTGAAGGACATCGAGGACAAACCCAACTACACCTTCGTGAAGGGCGACATCTGCGACTTCGACCTCATGCTCCAGCTCATGAAGGAACACGAGGTGGACGGCATCATCCACTTGGCGGCAGAGAGTCATGTAGACCGCAGTATCAAGGACCCCTTCACCTTCGCCCAGACCAACGTGATGGGCACATTGTCCCTCCTCCAGGCTGCCAAGACCTATTGGGAGAGTCTGCCCGAGGGATATGAGGGCAAGCGGTTCTACCACATCTCCACCGACGAGGTGTACGGTGCCCTGGAGATGACCCACCCCGAGGGCGTCCCCGCTCCTTTCACCACCAAGGCTTCGAGCGGCAAGAACCACGAGGCATACGGCGAGGAGTTCTTCTTGGAGACCACCAAGTACAATCCCCATTCTCCCTATTCGGCTTCCAAGGCAAGCTCCGACCATTTCGTGCGTGCCTTCCACGACACCTACGGAATGCCCACTATCGTGACCAACTGCTCCAACAACTACGGACCCTACCAGTTCCCGGAGAAGTTGATTCCGCTGTTCATCAACAATATCCGCCATCGCAAGCCATTGCCCGTGTACGGCAAGGGAGAGAATGTGAGAGACTGGCTCTATGTGGTGGACCATGCCCGTGCCATCGACATGATCTTCCATGAGGGAAAGGTGGCCGAGACCTACAACATCGGCGGTTTCAACGAGTGGAAGAACATCGACATCATCAAGGTGGTCATCAAGACCGTAGACCGCTTGCTGGGCCGCAAGGAAGGCGAAGACCTCGACCTCATCACCTATGTCACCGACCGCAAGGGCCACGATATGCGCTACGCCATCGACTCCCGCAAGTTGCAGAAGGAACTCGGATGGGAACCCAGCCTGCAGTTTGAGGAGGGCATCGAGGAGACCGTGAAATGGTATCTCGACCACCAGGAGTGGATGGACAACGTGACTTCCGGCGACTACCAGAAGTACTATGACAACATGTATAAGGACCGTTGACGTTCTCCCTTCGAAAGAAAGAAGATGTACCATATAGAGATTTCAGAACGGACCCTCCATTTCAAGCAGCCCGCCGGCACGTCCCGGGGAGTCTATACCACCCGGCACAGTTACTACCTCACTCTCACTTCCGATGAACATCCGGGGATAGAGGGAGTGGGGGAGTGTGCCACGCTCCCCGACCTCAGCTGCGACGCCAAGCCCGAATATGAGGTAACGCTCCGGCAGGTCTGCCGGATGGTGGAGCAGATGGAGCGGATTCCCTACGACATGATCCGTGCCTATCCCAGCATCACCTTCGGACTGGAGACGGCTTTCGCCGGCTATGCAAGTTCGTTGGCGAAGCGTGGTCTCCCCGTTCCCGCCGGTATGCGGCAGCTCGCAGACCTCTTCGACTCCCCCTTTGCACGGGGCGAGGAGGGCATCACCATCAACGGACTCGTCTGGATGGGTACCTACGGGGAGATGCTGGAACGGCTGGAGGAGAAGCTGCAGGCAGGATTCTGCTGTGTGAAACTGAAGATAGGAGCCATCGACTTCCTGAAGGAACTCGACCTCATCAAGCGCATACGCCAAGTTTATGGTAAGGAACAGGTGGAACTGCGTGTGGATGCCAACGGAGGTTTTACGCCCGAGGATGCGATGAGCCGGCTGGAGGCTTTGGCGCAGTACGGCATCCATTCCATCGAACAGCCCATCAGGCAGCACCAGTGGCGGATGATGGCGAAGCTCTGTAGGGAGACACCGTTGCCCATCGCCCTCGACGAGGAACTGATAGGAGTGAACGTGCGGTCCATGAAGGAGGCACTGCTCGACACCATTCGTCCGCAATACATCATTCTCAAGCCTTCGCTGCATGGAGGCATCTATGGATGTACGGAGTGGATCGAACTGGCACGGCAGCGCGGCATCGGCAGTTGGATTACCTCTGCCTTGGAGAGTAATGTGGGGCTTCATGCCATCGCCCATTTTGCGGCTAAGATGTATGGTCCTGACGTGCAGATGCCGCAGGGACTGGGCACTGGACAGCTCTTTACCGACAATATCCCCATGCCGCTGGAAATACGGGGAGACAAACTCTGGGTGACAGAATAAAAGGAAAGAAAGATGACTTTAGAAGAATTCCTCTCGGAGTGGAACAACAGTGACGAACGGGTGCTCGTCCACACCAGCGGGTCTACCGGAAAGCCCAAGCCGATGAGGGTGGAGAAAAGGCGGATGCTCAACTCTGCCCGCATCACTTGCGACTTCTTGGGACTGAAACCGGGCGACACGGCTTTGCTCTGTATGCCGCTCGACTATATCGCAGGCAAGATGATGGTGGTGCGCAGCATCGAACGGGGACTCAAACTCGTTTCCGTGAATCCCGGCGGACACCCCCTGAAGGATGTTTCCGGCGACATCACGTTTGCCGCCATGGTGCCGATGCAGGTGTACAACAGTTTGCAGGTGCCGGAGGAACGGGACAGGATCTGCCGCATCAGGCACTTGATTATCGGGGGCGGGGCGATAGATGCCCGACTGGAGGCGGAACTGAAGTCCTTGCCCGGCGACATCGCCGTATGGAGCACCTACGGGATGACGGAGACTCTGTCGCACATCGCCCTGCGCCGCGTCAACGGCGATGGGGCAAGTGAGTGGTATGAGCCGTTCGACAGCGTGAAGGTGAGCAAGAACGGGGAGGACTGTCTGGTGATAGACGCCCCGCTGATATGTGCCGCCCCGCTGGTAACCCATGATATTGTCGAACTGGAAACCTATATATATAATAAGGTGGAAAAAGTCCGCTTCCGCATCAAGGGCCGTCTCGACAATGTGATTTGCTCCGGCGGCATCAAGATACAGATAGAAGAGGTGGAACGGCTGCTGAAGACTGTTCTCCGGGAACCGTTCATGATAGCAAAAAGAAAGAATGAGAAGTTTGGCGAGGTTGCCGTCCTTCTCACGGAGAGTGCCGACCTGCCCCTCGTGGAGAATGCCTGTCGGGAGGTGTTGCCCAAGTATTGGGTTCCCAAGGAGTGTCTCCATGTGGCGGCGTTGCCGTTGACGGAGACGGGGAAACCCAAGCGGGATGTCTTGCTTTAGCGTCAGAACCCTTCGCGGAAGAAGTCGAGGGCTTCCTTGATTTCCTCCATGGAGGCAGTCTGGTTGATGCGGATGTCGCCGATGCCGCCCAGCATCGTGAAGTTGATGATGCCGTTCTGGTTCTTCTTGTCGTGGCGCATCAGTTCTATCAGCTCGTCGTAGTCGTCGCAGGTGATGCCGAGCGTGCCGTAGTGTTCCTTGACGAAAGCCACGGTCTGGCGCATCTTCTCCGTTGGGAATCCTGTCTTGGCTACGCTGAGGTACAGCTCGGGTATCAGTCCGAACGCCACCGCATAGCCGTGGAGGATGGGCTTGCGCTTCAACGCCCAGCTCTCGAAGGCGTGACCGAAGGTGTGGCCGAGGTTGAGAGCCTTGCGGATGCCGTTCTCGTGGGGGTCTTCTTCCACGATGCGCTCCTTCACCTTCACGCTGTCGCCCACCATGCCCTGCAACTGCTTGAGGTCGGGGTTCTCCAGGTCGAAGCTGACCAGCTCCTGCCACATCTTCTCGTCGGAGATGAGGCCGTGCTTCAGCATCTCGGCGTAGCCCGAGCAGATGTTCTCGTGGTCGAGGGTCTTCAGGAATTCGGTGTCGAGGATGACGAACCGGGAGTCGTTGAACACGCCTATCTCGTTCTTCAGTCCTCCGAAGTTGATGCCTGTCTTTCCGCCCACCGATGCGTCTACCATGGCGAGGAGGGTGGTGGGGATGTTGATGAAGTTGATGCCTCGCTTGAAGGTGGAGGCTGCGAAGCCGCCGAGGTCGGTCACCATGCCGCCGCCGATGTTGATGAGGCAGGAGTGGCGGGTCGCCCCGTTGTCCTGCAGCTGCTTCCACACCTCTGTCAGGCTCTCCAGGTTCTTGTTGGTGTCTGACGGCTGGATGCTGATGGGGGTGTAGCCCTTCAGGCAGCGGAACCCTTTGAGCAGCCAGCTGCAGTGGTCGCGGGTGTTGTGGTCGAACAATACGAAGAGTTTGTCATGCTCGCACTCTGTGAGCGCGTTGGTCAACTCGTTCTCCAAGTTGGTTGATATGATGATTCTTTGACTCATTTTCTTCTCTTTTTTCGTGCAAAGGTAACGAAAAACGGAGACAAAACAAAAAAAATGTAGGCGTTTTTTCTTTTTTTAAGTCATCGGGTATTAAACCTTGCATGATCCGGTGCGTCAAATGATGCGAAACACGAAAAGGGATTTTATAATAATTGATATACACTAAATGTAATGAAGAAATTACTGATGTTGATGTTGCTGGCGGTCGTGTCGCTGGCAACTTACGCTCAAGAGAGACTGATCAGTGGCGCGGCCATTGACCGCGACACGAAAGACCCGGTGGAGATGGTCACCGTGCAGCTGCTCAAGACAGACAGCTCTTATGTCGCCGGCGCCATATCCGATGAGAAGGGTCTCTTTCGCATCACGGCACCTGCCGACGGGAAGTATCTCCTCAAGATGACCAGTGTGGGCTATAAGCCGACGGTGAAACGTGTGCAGATTGTCGATGGCAAGAACCTTGCCATGGGCAATGTGGTGATTGGTTCCGATGCCATCATGCTCAAGGGAGCTGTGGTGACGGCAATGGCACAGAAGGTGACGCTCAAGGAGGATACCTTTGTCTATAACTCGGCTGCCTACCGCACGCCGGAGGGGTCTGTGGTGGAGGAACTGGTGAAACGTCTGCCGGGTGCAGAGGTGAGCGACGACGGTACCATCAAGATCAATGGCAAGGAGGTGAAGAAAATCCTCGTGGACGGTAAGGAGTTCATGACGGGCGACACCAAGACTGCCCTCAAGAACCTGCCCACCAGCATCATCGACAAGATCAAGGCTTACGATGAGAAGAGCGACCTGGCCAAGGTGACGGGCATCGACGACGGCGAGGAGCAGACGGTGCTCGACTTCGGCGTGAAGAAGGGCATGAACAAGGGCGTGATTTCCAACATCGACCTGGGTGTGGGTACGGAGAACCGGTACAGTATGCGCGGTATGGGAGGCTACTTCAGCGGCAACAACCGCTTCTTCCTCTTCGCCAACGCCAACAATACCAGCGACCGCGGCTTCGGCGGCGGTGGTCCCGGAAGGGGCTTCGGCGGAGGCAGTGGACTGAACTCCAGCAAGATGGTGGGTCTCAACTATAACTATGAGAAGAAGGACAAGCTGAAGTTCAACACCTCCCTGCGCTGGAACCACAGCGACGGCGACGTGTGGAGCAGTCAGTCTGCCGAGAACTTCCTGGGTTCCACCTCTTCTTATAGCAACAGCGTGAGCGCGAGATATTCCCGTGGCAACAGCTGGAACGGCAACATCCGCTTGGAATGGAAGCCCGACACGCTGACCAACATCCTCTTCCGTCCCTCCATTTCGTGGAGTACCAGTGACCAGAGGGGTACCGGCCTCTCGGCACAGTACAATGCCGACCCTTACCAGTATACCGACAGTCCTCTCGCCGACGAGGGCATCGACGAACTTGCCAAGGCGGAGGCGATGGTCAACAAGCAGTCGTCCAGTTCCCTGAACTATTCCGAGAGCAACAACGTCAACGGTATGCTGCAGTTCAACCGCAAGCTCAGCTCCATGGGACGCAACTTCACGCTGCGACTGGATGCCAAGTACACGGACAATGACAGCAAGAGCATCTCGCTGCAGAACACCCGACTGTATCTCCAGCAGACGGCGGAGGGAAAGGACTCCACCTATTCCACCAACCGCTACAACATGACCCCATCGAAGAACTACAGCTACAGTGCGCAGGCCACTTACAGCGAACCTCTCTGGAAGGCGACCTTCCTGCAGTTCAGCTATAAGTTCACCTACAGTTATTCGAAGAGCGACCGCAGCACCTACGACTTCAGCAAATATGCCTTCGACGGCATCACGCCAGCCTATAGGGCATGGGACAGTTACCTGAATCCTTTCTATGGAAACATGGAGGATTATAAGCAGGCAAACCTGAGCCGCTACTCGGAATACAAGAACTACACCCACAATATCCAGGTGATGATGCGGTTCATCCGCCAGAAGTATAACCTGAGCTTCGGTGCCATGTTCCAGCCGCAGCACTCCAAGTATGTGCAGGACTACCAGGGAGTGTATGTGGACACTGTCCGCAATGTGTTCAACGTGAGTCCTACGCTCGACTTCCGCTACCGTTTCTCCAAGATGAGCAACCTGCGTGTGAACTACCGGGGCACCACTTCGCAGCCCAGCATCTCGCAGTTGCTGAACATCGTGGACGACAGCGACCCCTTGAACATCACCATGGGTAATCCTGGCTTGAAGCCTTCGTTCACGCAGAACTTCCGCCTGTTCTACAACAACTTCGTGCAGAACCACAACAAGGG
>CAVEJY010000091.1:0-14853 GCA_963616155.1 Acutalibacteraceae bacterium | reverse complement strand
GCCATGGCAGAACTTCAGCAGCAGTACAAGGACTTGCTGGAGACGGGCAAGACCGACCATATCAACAAGTTCCCTCATCAGTTGGCCTACAATGTCATCCCTCAGATTGACAAGATGACCCCCAACGACTACACCAAGGAGGAGATGAAGATGTTTAACGAGACCCGCAAGATCATGCACTCCGATGTTCGCACCAGTGCCACTTGTGTGCGTGTCTCTTCTCTCCGTTCTCACTCAGAGAGTGTATGGTTTGAGACAGAGAAGCCTTTGGCAGTGGAGGACATCCGCAAGGCTCTGGAAGCAGCTCCCGGTGTAACCGTGAAAGACGATGCCCAGAACTACGTTTACCCCATGCCATTGGAGAGTGCCGGCAAGGACGATGTCTATGTGGGTCGTATCCGCAAGGACTTGGCAGACGACAACGGCAACACCCTCTGGCTCACTGGCGACCAGATTCGCAAGGGTGCCGCACTGAACGCTGTTCAGATAGCGGAGTACCTCATCAAGGTTGGAAATGTAAAGTAATTGCATGAAAGAAAGATTCGAACAATTGCTCCGGGAGATGAACCGGGGCATTTATGAGAAGGAAACAGAAATATCGCTCTCGCTTCTTGCCGCTCTGGCAGGCGAGAGCGTTATTCTTTTGGGTCCCCCGGGAGTGGCGAAGAGTATGGTGGCACGTCAGTTGAAGACCGCCTTCAGGGATGCTCGCAGTTTTGAGTATCTGATGTCGCGCTTCTCTACGCCCGACGAGATTTTCGGACCGGTGAGTATTCAGAAGCTCAAGACCTCGGATACTTACGAGCGTGCTGTGGACGGTTATCTGCCCACTGCCGATGTCGTGTTCCTCGATGAAATCTGGAAGGCGGGTCCTGCCATCCAGAATACCCTCCTCACTGTAATCAACGAAAAGATTTTCCGCAACGGAAACAAGGAGATGCATCTTCCCTTGAAACTCCTCGTGGCGGCAAGCAATGAGTTGCCGGCTAAGGGCGAGGGACTGGAGGCTCTGTGGGACCGCTTTGTGATTCGCATAGAGAGCAGACCGATCAGGCAGGAGAAGAACTTTAGGACCATGCTGCTGGAGGAAGAGTCTCATAAGGAGTCCACAGATTTCACGGATTTTAAAATATCAACAGAGGAGTATGCTGAATGGGCTGAGAAAATCAGTGGGGTGGGAGTGAGCGAGGAGGTGCTCGATGCCATTTCTTCCATTCGCAAGAGTCTGAAGGCTGTAAACGTGGATGAGGCTGCCGAGCGCAGGAATATCTATGTGAGCGACCGCCGCTGGAAGAACATTGTCCGCTTGCTCCGTACCTCTGCCTTTATGCAAGACCGTGAGGTAGTGGCGACCTGCGACCTGCTCCCCATCTACCATTGCCTTTGGCAAGAGCCGGAGGAGCGGGATGCTATCCGCAGCATCGTTATCCGTGCCCTCTTCGCCCCCTTCGCCGATCGGCTGGTGGAGATGAAGAATGCCCTTGCCGAGGACATCAGGTATCATCGCATCCGCAAGAGTCCTGATGAGGGCAGAGATTATGAGGGGGAGATTGAAACGCTGTCGGATGGCTTGACTTCCTTGGAACGTCAGTTGGGCGACAGTCTCTTCGTCTCGTCCGATGACAAGACGGAAATCTCCGCTTATCTCCGAGACTTCTATCGTGAACTTGCCTTCACGAGACAAGACACGATGAAGTTGTATGCGGAATAAGAGAGAGTGCTGGAGTGAATGAATGATATAGCAATAAAAACAGCTTTTCTTGTTTTTATTACGAATATAATTATTATCTTTGCAATAAAATTATATAGACTCATATAAAAAAGGAATAAAATATGGAAAAGTTGGCTGTTTTGAATCCATTTGTCGTTGGAAGATACCTCTCTCCTGACTATTTTTGTGACCGCCAAAACGAAACCGCATTCCTGATCAAGCAAATTCAGAACGGTCGCAATGTGGCACTTATTTCACCAAGACGTATGGGCAAGACTGGCTTGATTCATCATTGTTTTCACCAAACCTCTCTCACTGATCATTTTCACACGTTCTTTGTCGACATTTATGCCACCACATCCTTGGCTGAGTTTGTCTATCTCTTGGGCAAAGCTATCTATGAGCAACTAAAGCCTAAGGGAAAGGTATGGACAGAACGTTTCTTCCAAATCATTACTTCTCTACGGATGGGATTCAAACTGGATGCCATGACAGGAGAGCCAAGTTTTGACATCAGTCTTGGAGACATCCAAACCCCACAAACTACACTCGATGAAATCTTTGCCTACCTCGAAGCTGCCGACAAGCCATGCGTCGTTGCCGTCGATGAGTTTCAGCAGATAAGCAACTATGAGGAAAAGAACGTGGAGGCACTGCTCCGTACCAAGATACAGCAGTGCAGGCAGACCTTGTTTGTCTTCGCAGGAAGCAAACGGCACTTGATGAGCAATATGTTCAACTCCTCGTCCAAGCCTTTCTACCAAAGTGCCATCAGTATGGGACTTGACCCAATACCGGTGGATACATACGCAGACTTCGCTTCCCGGCTTTTCGAGGAACGGGGCAAACACATCAGTCGTGAATTGACAGAAAGAGTTTATGGGCAATTCAACGGCTGTACTTGGTTTGTACAGATGATGATGAACGAGCTTTACGCCATGACAGGAAATAGTGAACTTTGCGGCCTCTCGAAGTTACAGATGGCAGAGAACAATGTCATCCTTGCCCAAGAAGGCAGTTACAAGGACATACTGGCCCATCTCGCTCCCAAGCAAAAGCTCGTTCTTCAAGCCATTGCCAAAGAGGGAATAACCAGGAACATCACCTCCTCCGCTTTCATCAAGAAGTACAACCTGCCATCTGCCAGCTCCGTACAAAGTGCCGTCAAAGGATTGCTGAAGAATGACATCATCACGCAAGAGGAGGATATGTACAGAATATACGACTACTTCTTCGCCGAGTGGTTGGCAAGGGATTATTAAATGAATGATGGAGTAATCATATAGGCTATGAATCAAGCAATCATGCTGAATGGAAAATATGGAACAGAATATGACTTTATCCTCTGACTTGGAGGGACGTGTGCAGCGGGCCGTGGACTTCTTCATGCAGGGCTATGGCTGTTGTCAGGCTGTGGTGGCGGCGTTCGCCGACCTCTATGGCATGAGTGAGGAAACGGCGAAGCGTGTGGGAGCAGGATTCGGCGGTGGAGTGGGCAGGATGCGCATGATGTGCGGCGCCGTTTCGGGGATTGTGGTTCTCGTGGGGCTGGACTGCGGACAGACCGACGGCGATGACCGTGAGGGCAAGTCGGCTTGCTATAAGGTGGTGCAGGAACTGCTCGCCAAGTCGAAGGAACAGAACGGCAGCATCATCTGTGCCGAGATACTCGGACTGAAAGGCCATGAGAAGGCGCAGTCGAGCTATGTCGCCTCCGCCCGTACGGCAGAATATTACAAGTCTCGCCCCTGTGCCGCCAAGGTGGAGAGTGCGGCGAGAATCTTTGCGGAATACCTGTTTAAAGGTAAAAAGATAAAAGGCATTCTGGACAGTTGAAAGGTTGAGCGATGAAATACCAAACCAGCAAGGACTTGGCTGAGGCACAGTATTATCTGAAGATGCTGGATGACTTCTGCAAGACGGGACAGGTCGTCATACCTGACTCGTCAGGAAATGTCATGCCTTGGAATACCTGGGAAGACCCGCTGAAGGACTATCTCATTCATCTCTTTGGATCGGAGTTCAATACGACAGA
The DNA here is from genome assembly GCA_963616155.1 of Acutalibacteraceae bacterium. GTDB lineage: Bacteria > Bacteroidota > Bacteroidia > Bacteroidales > Bacteroidaceae > Prevotella. The sequence continues at coordinate 11,107 of CAVEJY010000091.1, read as the reverse complement.
AATGCCCTTCTCGGGGGAAGATGTCTCTAAATTTTCCTTACAGGTGAAGAACAGCAAGTTGAGAGCCAAGGTGTTTTATGACACGGTGGGCAAGTTTGTCGTGGAGTGTGTACACCATATTCGCTTCCAGCGGCAGCGTGCCTGGACGGAAAGCCATCGGGCGGAAGACGTACTCGCCTGGGCTCCTTTCAAGCGGATGGACGAGGAGGTGTGGCGACCCTTGCTCGACCAACTGGAGGAGGAACATATACAAGACGGTTTCGACAAGTCCTTCTTCCTCCGTCTCTTCCAGGACACCGGGGCTTCCAGGCCGGAGAACTGGGAGCGGTTGGTGAGGGATTGGAAAGTGTGCATCGAACGACAGGCATTGGCCAAACTCAAGGACTTCATCGCCATTCGCCAGAATAATTTTGAGACAGGACTGGTGAGGATGATGGACCAGGTGACCCGAAACATCAAGACGAAGGGAGTCTCGGAGCAACGTGCCGTACAGGCATGGGAAATGATGAAGGGAGCCTGGACGGAGACCGAGTTTGAACGTCGGCTCAACGAGATGAAGATACAGGACCGCTATCCCGCAATTCAGGAGATTGTGGCGAAGATGGGTAGGGTAGCGGATGCCAACGGCAAGGACCGGCTCACCGTCGCCTCGGGTATCGAGATGAAGATGGAACATTCCTCTGGAAGCGACATCGAGGGCATCACCGTGGGCGACGACCTCAACTCGCTCCTTCCCCTCGAACTCGCCCAGTACAGTGACGAGGACATGGAGGGACTCTTTATATATAAGTATCGCACGCGTAAGCTCCAGACCTTCCGTTACAAGAGTGAGATGGCGAAACCCTCGCGCAAGCTCGGCTTTACCCATGCCTCCCGCAAAGGACCGATGATTGTATGCCTCGACACTTCGGCGAGTATGTACGGCACTCCTGAGCGCATCTCCTCCACGCTCATCTCCCTCTTGGAGCAGACGGCAGAGGACTTGGAACGTGACTGTTTCCTCATCGACTTCTCTGTGAGTACACGGTCCATAGACCTCATGGAGAAACGGAGGGCACGGCACTTGCGCAAGATAGGCATCAATGTCGTGGAAAACGCAGAAGAGGATGTACAGGGAGGATTGGCCAAGTCCCATCTTCCCTTCATCGGCGGCGGTACATCGGCGAAGAAGATGATGGCGCAGATGTTCGACCTGCTCGACAATGACGGTCTGCACTATGTGAATGCCGACGTGCTCTGGATCACCGACTTCCTGATACCCGACCCGCCGAAGGCGATGCTCGACCGGTTCAAGGAATATCGCGACACGGGTACTCGCTTCTATGGCATCCGCATCATCCGCGACGATGACAAGCAGGAGAATGTCTGGAAGGAGTATTTCAATGAGATTTACACCGTCAAGTATCGGCCCTTGAGGCGGTATTAGAACCTTGTGCCGATGTTATTAGATGGATGTAAAAGCAAATTTAAATTGTAAAAATGAAAAAAGGAAAGATACTGGTAGTCGATGACAACGAGGATGTGCTCTTGTCACTCAATATGCTCTTGAAGCCCCATGTGGAGGCGGTGAGGGTTATCAGCAAGCCTGAGCGCATCATCGAGTTTATGGATGCCTTCTCGCCCGATGTCATCCTTCTCGATATGAATTTTCGTCGGGATGCCATCAGCGGTGAGGAAGGCTATGAGTGGCTTGGCAAGATCTTGCAGCACGATGTGAAGAGTGTGGTGCTGTTCATCACTGCCTATGTGGACACAGAGAAAGCAGTGAGAGCCATCAAGGCTGGAGCCATCGACTTCATACCCAAGCCCTGGGACAAGCAGAAATTGCTGGACACGGTGAGGAGCGCCGTGGAACTGAGTTGTGAACGGAGAAACGCTGACTCGTGTAAGGAAGAAGGAGGGGAAATCGAGACAGAAGATGCCTTTGCCCATTTCATCGGCGAGAGTCCTGCCATCCTTGAGGTCAAGCAGCAGTTGAGGCGAGTGGCGGCGACGGATGCCAATGTGCTGGTGACGGGCGAGAACGGAACCGGCAAGGACGTGGTGGCGCATGTCTTGCATCGGCTCTCCAAACGCTCTGGCAAGTCCTTTGTGAATATCGACTTGGGCTGTATTCCCGACTCGCTCTTCGAGAGCGAACTTTTCGGCTATGAGAAAGGGGCCTTTACGGATGCCAAGACCTGTAGGGCTGGGCGGATAGAGACCGCTGATGGCGGTACACTCTTTCTGGACGAGATAGGCAACCTGAACCTCCAGATGCAACAGAAACTCCTGACCGTGATAGAGAAGCGGGAGACATCGCGCATTGGCGCAAACAAGTCGAGTCATGTGGATGTCAGGATAGTAGCCGCCACGAATGCCCGCCTCAGGGAGAAAGTGGAGGAAGGAACCTTTCGCCAAGACCTCTTCTATCGTCTCAACACCATCGAATTGCATCTTCCTCCGTTGCGGGAAAGGGCGGGAGACATTCTCCTGTTGGCAGAGCATTTTCTGGACATCATTTCCCGGAAATATGATCGGGGAACGATGGCATTGGATGCTTCGGCACGACAGAAACTGATGGGTCATTCTTGGCCGGGAAATGTGCGTGAATTGCAACACTGTATGGAGCGTTCCGTCGTATTGACCGACAAGTCAGAACTGACGGCAGCCGACATCCGGTTGGAGACAGTGTCTCCTTCGCACACTAAAGACAGTATGGATCCGATGGCATCGCTCAACCTGGAAACCTTAGAGCGGCAAGCCATCAAGAGGGCGGTCTCGCTGAGCAACGGTAACTTGACCCAGGCTGCAGAGATGCTGGGCATCACCCGTTTTGCCCTCTACCGCAAAATAGACAAGTTAGGACTATAATACATCTGAAAGCAATTCTCATGGCTATCATCAACCACCTATTATATAACAAGAGCAACGAACGGATGCGCCAGTTGATAGAGGCCATCCGTACCCGCGACTTCTCGCTCCAGTATTCGCTCGAACGCTTGAGGGGAGAGGAGCGAAATCTTGCCGAGCAAATCAACTATGTCGTCAACGAGTTTCGGGAAATGACACTTCGGCAAGAGGCGAGGTCTCAGTATTTCGGCACGATGCTTGATACCATCAATGCCTTCCTGTTGGTAACCGACGAGGCAGGGGAGGTGCATTGGATGAACCGGACAGCAGTGGATGATTTGTGCGGTTTCGCCATTCGTCGTCTTGAAGACTTGTCGGTGGTGAGTGAAGCCTTACCGCAACAGATGAAGGCTTTGAGACCTGGTGAACAGAAATTGGTGCAACTCTCCGGCAAGGCGCACGACGGGAAACTGGCGGATGGAAAGATGGAGGTGGTGGTGAGCGTGGTCAACTTCTTCCACCGGGGATTAGCCTATCGGCTCTACACCTTGCAGAACGTGCAGCCTGTCATCCAGAAGAACGAGACCGATGCCCAGCGGCAGCTCGTGAGAGTGCTGACCCATGAAATCATGAATTCGCTCACCCCCATCATCTCGCTTTCCGACACGCTTTGCGACGGGCTCCAGCAAGACACGCTCAGCCAGGACGATGTACTCATGGCATTGCAGGCCATCAACCGAAGGAGCAATGGACTGCTGCAATTTGTGGAGAACTATCGCAGGCTGCAGCGTATATCCCAACCTCTTTGTGCCGACGTGAGAGTGGGAGAGTGGGTGGCTGACCTGCAAAGTCTTTTCCCCACGCCCCAGTTTCAGTACGACATCGAGAATGAAGAGCAGATGGTCAGGATGGACAGGGCGCAGATGGAGCAAGTGCTGATCAACCTGCTGAAGAATGCACAGGAGGCAACGGAACCTCATGGGGATACTGAGGCCTGTCAGATACGGCTTTCCGTACATCTGTCGGACAATAAGCGCAATCTCATCATCAGAGTGTCAGACCACGGGGCAGGCATCCTTCCCGATGTGTTGGACCGCATCTTTGTGCCGTTCTTTACCACGAAACAAGGAGGATCGGGCATCGGACTGAGTGTGTGCAAGCAGATTGTTACCCTGCATGGCGGTACCATCACCGCCTCTTCTCAGGTGGGTAAAGGCTCCACTTTCACCATTGTATTGCCGGTATATTGAGTGTGCGAACCGTGCGAAATCGCACACCCATCGTGCGGTATCGCACGGAGTAGGGATTGCTTTTTAATCGCCAACCTTTTGATTTTTAAAAAGTTATCTTTATGGCATGGCTTTTGTATTTGATGAGGTAAAAGTTATGGACATGAAGTTAAGTAGATACATCATAGGAATCTTGTTGGCTTGGGGCAGTAACCAGTCTCAGGCAGGGGCAGTGACTGCCGATACCTTGTTGCTCGACTTGCAGGGAGTGGTGGACTTGGCACAACGCCAGTCACCCTCGGTGCAAAGTGCCCGCAACACCTTCCTCTCCGCTTATTGGAACTATCGCTATCACCGTGCCAACTATCTGCCTTCCGTGACCCTCTCCTCCTCACCTTATATTAACAAGGAGGTGAACAAAATCACTCAGTCAGACGGTACGGCTCTATTCCTGAAGCAAGACCAGTTGGGTGCCGACCTCACCTTGAAAATCAATCAGAACATCGCCTTGACGGGCGGTAGCCTCTTTGTGAAGAGCAGCATCAACCGGCTGGACGAACTCCAGGGCAAGACCACCGCCTATAGCAGCCAGCCCCTGATTGTGGGATATGAACAAAATCTCTTTGGCTACAACTCACTCAAGTGGGACCGCCGTATCGAACCCCTCCGTTACCAAGAGTCGAAGAAACAATATGCCGAGGCTCTGGAACTCGTCTCAGCCACAGCCTGCCAGCATTTCTTCAGTCTGGCATCGGCACAGGCGGAGTGGGAGATGGCAAGACAGAACTTCGCCTCGGCAGATACGCTCTACCAGATGGCAAGGGGACGTTACGCCAACGGAACCATCTCGGAGAATGAGATGCTGCAACTGGAAATCAACCGGTTGAACGAGGAGACTAAGGTGATGGATGCCCAGGTGGCGTTGCGGGAGAATATGCAGACCATCCGTTCCTTCTTGGGGCTGGAACAGTCGGAGGAAATCAAACTGGAGATTCCCCGGGAGGTGCCCGACTTTGACGTGCCCTTGCAGAGGGCGGTGGAGCTGGCGTTGCTGAACAGTCCCGATCCCGACTATTACCGCCGTATCAAGAAGGAGAGCGAGAGCAACCTGGCGCAGGCACGGGCCAATGCCGGACTGAAGGCAGATCTCTATATGCAGTTCGGACTCTCGCAGACAGGCCCCGACCTGGGGACGGCCTACAGGAATCCCATGAGCCAGGAGTCGGCAAGCATCACCATCGCCCTGCCCATCCTCGACTGGGGACGGGGAAAGGGAAGGATGAGGGAAGCCAAGTCGCAACTCGCCCTCACCAACACACAGGTGGAGCAGGGCATGAGGGATTTTTACCAGAACGTGGAGAAACTGGTGTTGCAGTTCAATATGCAAGCCCGCAAGGTGCGTGTCGCTTCCCTTACCGACCAACGGGCAGAGCAGCGGCATCTGGTGGCTCGGAGACTCTACATCATGGGGCGCAACTCCATCCTCGACCTCAATTCGGCCATCACGGAGAAGGACAGTGCCCGGCGCAACCACATCTCCACCCTGCAGACTTATTGGAGTCTTTACTATACGCTCCGCAGTATGACGGGCTATGACTTCGAGCACAACAAGGAACTGAAGGAAGAATTACCTATCGACGAATAATAACGACAAGAAATATGGATCTCAAGAAACAACCCAAAGTATGGTACATCCGTTACCGCTATCACCTCTTGGGAGGAACTGTCTTGCTGGCACTCCTCGCCTGCGTTCTCTTCCTGCTCCTCACTTCGGGGCAGAAGAAGGTGAACGAGGAAAAACTGGAAATCGCCACCGTCAGGCTGTCTCCCTTCATGGAGTATGTGGATGTGGAAGGACTGGTGCAACCGATACAGACCATCCAAGTGAACGCCATGGAAAGTGGTTTCGTGGAGGGGGTGGTGGCAGAGGAGGGATCGATGCTTCGTCAAGGCGACACGATTCTGGTACTTTCCAACCCTGAACTCAACCACTCCATCGACGATGAGCGCGACACCTGGGGCAACAATCAGCGCAATTATCGTGAGCAGGAGATAGAGATGACCCAGAAGACCATCAATCTCCGGCAGCAAGCCCTCGATGCCAAGCACCAGATGGCAAGTTTGAAGAAATCGCTCAAGCAGAGCCGGGAGGAATACCGTATGGGTATCAAGAGCAAGGCGGAATTGGAGGTGGCGGAAGAGGACTATGAGTACCAACGCCAGAAAGTAATCCTGCAGATGCAAAACCTGCACCACGACTCTGTTGCCACTCGTCTGAAAAGAGAGATGATAGCCGCCAACAGGAAGGAGGCTGACAAGAAACTCCAACGGATGATGGGGCGCACCCGGCAGTTGGTGGTGCGTGCTCCGGTGGCAGGCCAGCTCAGTTATGTCGGCGTGACCCAAGGACAACAGGTGAGTGCCGGCAGCAGTGTGGGACAAGTCAAGGTGATGAGCCAGTTCAAGTTGCAGGTGTCGTTGGCGGAGTACTATATCGACCGTGTGACACCGGGACTTCCTGCCAGCATCGAGAACGAAGGGCGCAAGTATCCGCTGAAGGTGGCGAGGGTGATACCTGAGGTGAAGGACCATAAGTTTGTCTGCGAGCTGACCTTCACGGGCCCTCTTCCTTCCAACATCCGCTTGGGGAAGAGCTACCGGGCGTCGGTGGAGTTGGGCAAGCCCGAGCGCACACTGGTCATTCCGCATGGCGACTTCTACCAGGCCACCAACGGCTATTGGATTTACCGTCTCTCGCCAGACGGCAAGCAGACGGAGCGGGTGAACATCACCGTGGGGCGGCAGAATCCCGAACAATATGAAATTACCTCAGGACTGAAGGTCGGCGACCGGGTCATTGTGGGCGGTTATAACTTTTTATAAATAAATGAATATGCTATTACACAACATCAAGATTGCCTTGCGCAATTTCTGGAAATACAAGGTGCAGACGCTGGTCAGCATCCTGGCACTTGCCATCGGTCTGGTGACGCTGTCCCTGGTACACGCAGCGTTGGGAAATTTCCATTTGGCGGAGATTTGCGGCGAACCTTATTACGACAGGGTCTATACCATTAGGCTGGACTCCATACAACCCCGACAGTCACAAGATCCGACAGGTATCAATGGCGACATCGTTAGGGCGATGAAATCGAACGGTGGCCTGGGGTGTGTCGACCAAGGCCCCTATTCCCCCAATGGGTTGACCACCAGTGGATGGGCGGAGTTTACATTCGGCAATGGGGAGAGGCGCAAGATGCAAATCGATGCCGTCGCTCTGGACAAGCATTATCCTCATTTCGCCGGTTTCCACTCAGCCTTGACTGGGGAGAAAATCAAGGTGATGAAGACCCATGAGGCCATCATCAGCAGTTCGCAAGCCCGCCGGATTTTTGGCGATGTGAACCCTGTGGGTGCAAGGCTTCGCCTGGACAGGGATGGACAGAACTACCAACTCACCGTGGCGGATGTGTATCAGGACTTGTCACACAACGAGAGAGTATGCAAGAACAATTCGCTCTTCTTCTCTCCCTGTGAGTTGGAAGACATGGACTTTGGCGATGCTTACTATGCCGTATGGATGGACGTGGTGCTAAAGGAACAGGCAACACCGGAGCAACTGGAGGCGGAAGTGAATGGCCGGCTGAAACCCTTGGGACTGAAGGCGAAGGTGAATAGCCTGGAGGAGGAGATGGACGAGGAGAAATCCGTTGTGCGCATCGGCGTTACGATAGCCTATCTGATAGGGTCGCTCATCTTGTTGGCAGCCACCATCGGTTTTCTGAGGATGCAAGCGCAGTTGTTTTGGATGCGCCGCAGGGAAATTTCGCTTCGCATTACCAATGGCGCCACTCGTGTGCAGCTTTTCTCCATGTTTGCTACGGAGTCAACGCTCGTGGTGGGGACGGCTTGCTTGGTGGCGATAGTCATGGAAGCCTTTGTGTATGATTTTATAGTCGTCCGGTTGTCCACTTCTTTTGTGGAGAATCTGGGCGATATGGGGAATCTGTACCCGTTCACCTTCTGCATGACCGTTGTCGTGCTGGCATTGTGCCTGCTGATTGTCTGGGGCATCCTCCAGCGTATCTGTACGAGTGGACAAGGACTCGACTCGGCGATGCGGAAGAGTCACGGTCATGGATTCCGCAACCTGATGTTGGGTGTCCAGATTGTGATCAGTACCTTCTTCCTTTGCATCACCTTCGACTTTCTGAACTTGTCGGGCAAGATGAGCGACTTCAACAACATCCCGAAGGATGAAAGCGTGTATAAGGAGAGTCTTTTCCTAAAGACCCACGAGGCTGATGACAAGCAGCGCTTGCGTGATCATCTGGTGAAATTGCCCGGGGTGGAGAAATGCATTCCCTATAGCCCAGGATTCTATCGTGTCGAGGAATTGGCGGAAAACGAGAAGCTCAGCAATGATGTCTGGTGTAGCGGAGACATTGTTTTGACACGCACGGTTACCCATTACCTGATTCATTTCGCCTCCGATGTCGCTTGGCTGGACTATTTCAAGGTGAACGTGAAATGGAAGCCGAAGGCCAACCGTACCAAATGCGTGCTGGTGAACGAGGAACTGTACCGGAAGATGCACCAGTGGAAGGTGGCTCCCAATGAGATGCTGACCATAGAGAATGAGGGGGTGTTGCCCATTGCGGGAACGTTTACCTCCGTCCCTTACCAGAACCATGACATGACAAACAGGTATTCGTTCATCGTGATAGACCCGATGATGCGCTTAGAGAGCGAAGATTATATCCTCGTGCCCAAGCCTGGGGAATATGAGACGCTGAAGGCACAGGTGGAGAAGACCGTCAAGGAACTGGAGCCGGCGGTGGTAAAGCAGATGGTAACCAATCTGCGCAGCAATCTGGCTGTGGACTTTGAATTCTTGGAGATGTTGCAGACCGTCATCTCTATATTGGCTGTCGTGAGCTTTGCCATCTGCCTGATGAGTATCTTCAGTACCTTGATGCTCGATGCGCGGATTCGAAGAAAAGAGGTGGCAATTCGCAAGGTGAACGGTGCCTTGATGCGTGACATTGCCCGGCTGTTTGGAAAAACTTATGCCATCATCATTGTTGTCAGTTTGGCCTTTGCAGTTCCGATGGCATTACTGTTCCATGTCGGGGTGTTGGAAGAAATGGCCTATCTGGCAGGGCCTCTTAATCCTGTGTTGCCCGTCATTTTGGGCGTATTGATAGTGGTAAGCTTCATCGCCGCCATCGTAGCTTGGCAGGTGAGGAGCATCATGAAGGTTGACCCGTCTGAGATTTTGGCAAAAGAGTAATATTAAAAATAAGGAAATATGGCAATGATAAAGTTAGACAACATCAAGAAAGTATTCAATACGGAGGAAGTGGAGACATGGGCACTCCGCAATGTGAGCCTGGAAGTGAAGGAGGGCGAGTTTGTCGCCATCATGGGACCCTCGGGCTGTGGCAAGTCGACCTTGCTCAACATCATGGGCTTGCTCAACAATCCCACCGGCGGCACCTATCTGCTCGACGGCAAGGACGTGAGCTGCCTTAAGGAGCATGACCGCACCATCATCCGCAAGGGAAAGATAGGCTTCGTGTTCCAGAGTTTCAATCTCATCGACGAGTTGAGCGTGGAGGAGAACATCGAGTTGCCGCTCCTCTACATGGGTGTGCCGGGAAAGGAACGCCGGGAGCGGGCCAAGGATGTGATGGAGCGGGTAGCGATGTCCCATCGTGCCAAGCACTTCCCCTCCCAGCTCTCCGGCGGCCAGCAGCAGCGCACCGCCATCGCTCGAGCCATCCTTCCCCATCCCAAAATCATCCTTGCTGACGAGCCGACGGGAAATCTCGACTCCCGGAACGGCAAGGAGGTGATGGACCTGCTCTCTGAGCTGCACAAGGAAGGCACCACCATCGTGATGGTGACCCACTCTCTGCACGATGCCAACTATGCCGACCGCATCGTCAATATGTTTGATGGAGAGATTGTGAGCCAGGTGGAGAATTGATAACGGAGGGACAACTTAATCATTAAGTTTTTCGCCTTGAAGATGGATAATTCGGAAAAAATATCTATCTTTGCACATTATTATATTATAGATGGTAGAATCATGGAGCAGCAAGTAAAACAAGTACCCTACGGAGTGGCTGATTTTGTCACGGTGATGACCCAGAATCTCTATTATGTCGACAAGACGATGTTCTTGCCGGCGATAGAGAGGCAGCCTCGTAACCTCTTCTTCATCCGTCCCCGCCGTTTCGGAAAGAGCATATTCCTCAGTATGCTCTGCTCTTACTATGACTGTAGTCAAAAGGACAAGTTCGAAGAGCTGTTCGGCAACCTGTGGATAGGGCAACACCCTACGTCCCTGCAGGGTAGGTATCAGGTGCTGTTCCTGGACTTCTCCCAGATTACGGGCAGGATAGATGTGCTGGAGGAGCGGTTCAATGCTTATCTGAGCATCAATCTCGATGCTTTTGTGCGCCAATATGCCCAGTATTATCTTTTAGAGAAAGATGAAATCTTGTCTAAGACGGAATATGCCGACAAACTGGAACTTATCTTCAAGGCAGCCAAGGCACACGGCTACCCTCTTTACCTCATCATCGACGAGTACGACAACTTCACCAATGTGGTGCTCAACGAGCATGGAGAGAAGGTGTACCACGCCATTACCCATGCCGACGGGTTCTACCGCGATGTCTTCAAGAAATTCAAGGGCAACTTTGAGCGCATCTTCATGATGGGCGTGAGCCCTGTTACCCTCGACGACGTGACAAGTGGCTACAATGTGGGGTGGAACATCTCCGTCAAGCCCGAGTTCGACGAGATGCTGGGCTTCTCCACCAGTGATGTCATCGAGATGTTCACCTATTATAAGGAGAATGGTAGTCTGCCCGCCGACAGCGACGTGGAGGCGATGGTGAACGAGATGAAGCCTTGGTACGACAACTATTGTTTTGCGAAAGAGGCTTTAGCCAAGAGCAACAGAATGTTCAACTGCGATATGGTGCTCTACTATCTCCGCAACTATATGGACAACGGACGTCCGCCCCGTCAGA
>CAVEJY010000090.1:0-8470 GCA_963616155.1 Acutalibacteraceae bacterium | reverse complement strand
TGCGGCGGCTCATCTTTTCTTCCTTGTTCATGATGTGTTGCTTTTATAAGTGTCAGTCCTCTATTGTTTTCTTCATTGTTTTGTCCTTTTAATATTTCCGCTGCAAAGTTACGGCGGTTTCCCGACAACGGTTTTACGATAAATGCGGATAAAACTTACAATTTTCCGTAATCGTCAGAGTTCTGGTTTAATATGCCATGAAAATGTGTGGCATACCCGTTTCATGGGAAAACGGTGGCCCAATATTGAAAAAACAATAAATATACTGGCCGTTCTGCTTGTTCCTAACTAAAATTTCATATATTTGCAGATGATATGTATAAGCACATCTCTGCATTGGAACGTAATAACAACAAAAAACAACTTTACAAACTTACAACTGCCTATGAATTGTATGAATAAGAACCTCATGCTGGCACTCCTCCTGGCACTCCTCCCGTTCATGGGAATCAACGCTGCCAAGAAAAAGGTGCAACAGCAGAGCGACCGTGAATATTGGTGCTCTTTGGCTTACAAGATGGCTCAGCCTGTGCTGGAGAACATGGCGAAGGGCGAGCTGCAGAAGAATATGCAGACAGAGTTCAGTCCTTCGTTCGACAACCGCAACAAGAATGTGGTCTACATGGAATGTTTCGGCAGACTGATGGCTGGCATTGCCCCTTGGCTTACTCTCCCGGACGACAATACGGCAGAGGGCAAGCAGCGCCGACAACTCCGCGAGTGGGCTTTGGCTGCCTATAAGAATGGTGTAGACCCGTCGAACCCGGATTATCTCTGTTGGGGATCCTCTGGACAGAACCTGGTGGATGCTGCCTATATCGCCGAGAGTTTCCTTCGTGCATACGATACCTTGTGGAAACCGTTGGACGATACGACCAAGAAGCGTTACCTGACAGAGTTTACCAAGCTCCGCAGCATCGACCCTCCTTACACCAACTGGTTGCTCTTCTCTTCTACCATCGAGAGTTTCATGGCAAAGGCGGGCGGTGACTGCGACCAGTATCGTGTCAACTCGGCTTGTCGCAAGATGGAGGAGTGGTATGTGGGAGACGGGTGGTATTCCGACGGTCCTGTGTTCGCCTTCGACTATTACAGCAGCTATGTGTTCCATCCCATGTACCTGGAGACCCTGCAGGCGATGGTGGACGCCAAGGCAAATACCCGCTTGGACTACAAGAAGTATTACGACCGCGAGTTGAAGCGATGCCAGAAATACAGTATTGTCCTTGAGAGATTCATCTCTCCGGAGGGTACCTTCCCCGTTTTCGGCCGAAGCATCCCTTATCGTATGGCTACCATGCAGCCTTTGGCTTTGATGGCCTGGTATCAGACGTTGCCCGGCGACCTCAGCAACGGTCAGGTGCGTGCGGCATTGACCAAGGTACTCCATCGTATGTTCGACCAGCAGAACAATTTCAACGAGAAGGGATACCTGAGCATCGGATTCTGCGGAACCAACCAGAAGAACGTAGCCGACTGGTACACCAACAACGGGTCGCTCTATATGACCACCCTCGCTTTCATGCCTCTCGGCTTGCCTGCCGACCATCCGTTCTGGACAGATGCTTCGCAGCCTTGGACGCAGGTGAAGGCTTGGGGCAACCAGCCTTTCCCCAAGGACCACCAGTGGAAAGACGAGATCGTTACCAAGGACAAATGGTAAAAGAAGCTGATACCAAAGGTTAGGATGCCTTGTGCATAACCTTGTTTGATAGGCTACCTACTATAGAATATAGCCTTTATTCAGCTAAATATAAGTTGGATTTAATAAAATATAAGCTGTATTTAGTTGAATAAAGGTTAGGCTTAGTACTTGGTAATAGGGCGAAAGAGGTTTTATGGGCGTTTGATTGAAAGTATAAACTAATCATGAATCAAATTATATGAGTAAGATATGGATGGCACTGATGGCTGTGTTGATGGCTTTGCCTGTGAGTGCCAAGAATAAATGGAATCATGAGCAGGTGGTGGAACTCATCACCAGGGTCAATACCTACTGGCAGACCAACAACAAGCCAGAGGTTCGCTCCTTCTGGGACAATGCCGCTTATCATACCGGCAATATGGAGGTGTACAAGATGCTCAAGGACCAGAAGATGCTCGACTATACCATCCGTTGGGCGGAGCATAACGACTGGACGGGTGCCACAGAGGCCAACCCAGCCAAATGGAAGTACAAACCATACGGCGAGGGCAAGGAATATGTACTCTTTGGCGACTGGCAGATCTGCTTCCAGACCTACATCGACCTCTATCATATTGAGAAGGAGAAAGGCAATGCCGGGGCTTCCGAGTTTATGGTGAAGCGTGCCAAGGAGGTGATGCACTACGAGGCTTACTCTGAGCCGACTGACTACTGGTGGTGGAGCGATGCCCTCTACATGGTGATGCCCGTGATGACGAAGATGTATAAGTTGACAGGCGACGTGAAGTATCTCGACAAGCTCTATGCCAACCTCCTCACCACCGACGAGATCATGCTCGACAAGGAGACCCATCTCTACTTCCGTGACGGCAAGTACGTTTATCCCAAGCACAAGAGTGCCAACGGCAAGAAAGACTTTTGGGCTCGCGGCGACGGATGGGTCTTGGCGGGTTTGGCCAAAGTACTCCAGGATATGCCTGAGGACTATGCACACTACCGGTTCTTCGTGGACAAGTTCCGGAAGTTGGCCAAGGCAGTGGCAGACATTCAGCAGCCGGAAGGCTACTGGACCCGTTCGATGATGGACCCCGACCATGCCCCGGGTCCAGAGACCAGTGGTACTGCCTTCTTCACCTACGGTATGCTTTGGGGAGTGAACAACGGTTACTTGCCAAAGAAGGAGTACAAGAAGGTGATTGACAGAGCCTGGACTTATCTCACCGGGACAGCCGTACAGGCAGACGGAAAGGTGGGGTATGTGCAGCCTATCGGCGAGAGGGCCATCCCGGGACAAACCGTGGATGCCGACTCGCAGGCTAATTTTGGAGTGGGAGCAGTATTGCTCGCCGCTTGTGAATATGACAGGTATCTTGCAACGAAGTAAGATGCCTATATAATAAGGTATAAACAAACAACAAAAACCAACTTATCATGATGAGACAAAGATTTTTCATTACTTTAGGTATGGCAGGACTGGCAATGGCAACCTTCGGTGCCGTCCAGCAGCCTACCTACACCGAGTGGCATGATCTGCAAGTGAATGCCATCAACCGTTTTCCGTTGCATACCAACTTCTTCACGTTTGCACCCGGAGAATTGGCTGCCACAGGAAATGCAGACAAGACCAAGAGTAAGAACTTCCTGTCGCTCGACGGTGAGTGGAAGTTTAATTGGGTGGCGAATGCAGACCAGCGTCCTGCCGACTTCTTTAAGGAAGGGCTCGACGACTCGAAGTGGAAGAACATCCAGATGCCGGGCATCTGGGAGATGTTGGGCTATGGCGACCCGGAGTATGTGAACGCAGGCTTCGCTTGGTCTGGGCATTTCGACCAACAGCCCCCGGCTGTGCCTGTCAAGGACAACCACGTCGGTTCTTATCGCCGCATCATCGAGATTCCTGCCGACTGGGACGGCAAGCAGGTGGTGGCTCACTTCGGCAGTGTCACCTCCAACATCTACCTCTATGTCAACGGTCAGTTTGCCGGTTATGCAGAGGACAGCAAGGTGGCTGCCGAATTTGACATCACGCCTTATCTGAAGAAAGGCAAGAACCTCATCGCCTTCCAGACCTTCCGGTGGAGCGACGGATCCTGGTGTGAAGACCAGGACTTCTGGCGACTGAGCGGTGTGGCCCGTGAAAGCTATCTCTTTGCCCGTGACGCCAAGATGCAGATAGAAGACATCCGTGTGACTCCAGACCTCGTCAATGACTACAAGGACGGTGTGCTCAACATCGCCACCAAGGTAAAGGGTAATCCTACCCTCGTATACCAGTTGCATGACGGTGTTACCGGCAAGGTGGTCGTACAGAAATTCGTGAAGGCGGTAAATGGCAAGGCAGACTGTACCATCGAACTCGCCAATCCCAAGAAGTGGACAGCCGAGACCCCTCATCTCTATACCCTCCATGTCATCTTAGGCAACAATACAGCCAAGGGCATACAGGGCACGAGCGTTGTCCCCGTGAAGGTGGGTTTCCGCAAGGTGGAAATCAAGAACAAGCAGTTCCTGGTGAACGGTCAGCCTGTACTCATCAAGGGTGCCGACCGTCATGAGATGGATCCTGACGGCGGATATGTGGTGAGCGTAGAGCGCATGATACAGGACATCAAGGTGATGAAACGCCTGAACATCAATGCCGTCCGTACTTGCCATTATCCCGATGACCCCCGCTGGTACGACCTTTGCGACGAATACGGACTCTATCTCGTGGCTGAGGCTAACCAGGAGAGTCATGGTTTCGGCTATGATGATAAGGTTCCTGCTGCCCAGCCGCTCTTTGCCAAGCAAATATTGGAGCGCAACCAGCACAATGTGTCCATGTACTTCAACCATCCCAGCATCGTGACGTGGAGCCTCGGCAACGAGACCCACATGAGCAAGAACTTCCTCGATGCCTACGACTGGATCAAGAGTCAGGACCAGAGCCGCCCCGTACAGTATGAGCGGGCTTTGTGGCACAACAACACGCAGGGTTCCGACATCTACTGTCCGATGTACTATTCTGTCGACAAGTGCGAGAAATACTGCACGAATCCCGACAATACCAAGCCGCTCATCCAGTGTGAGTACAATCATACCATGGGCAACTCGGGCGGTAATCTTGCCGATTATTGGGCTTTGGTGCGCAAGTATCCTATCTTCCAGGGCGGTTTCGACTGGGATTTTGTAGATCAGGGTCTGCACCGCAAGATACAGAAGCCCATGAGCATTGATGTACAGAAGATGACCAACGAGGAACTGCGCAGGATAGAATATACCTATGGCGGCGACTACAACAAGTATGACCCCAGTGACAACAACTTCAACTGCAACGGTATCATCGGTCCTGACCGCCAGCTCAATCCTCATGCCTATGAACTGGCTTATCAGTACCAGAACATCTGGACTACCATGAAGGATTCCCTGAAGGGTGAGGTGAGTGTATACAACGAGAACTTCTTCCGTGATCTGAGCAATTATGCCTTGTCATGGAGCTTGCTGGAAGATGGTGTGGAGACTCAGAACGGAACGATTGCCGACCTGGAGGTAGCTGCCCGGCAAACCAAGACGGTAGCCATCCCTTACGACCTGGGAAAGGTGAAGGGCAAGGAGGTGTTCCTCAATGTGGAGTACCGCTTGAAGAAGGCTGAGCCTTTGATGGATGCGGGTCAGGTAGTGGCTTACAACCAGTTGACGGTAAGGGAAAAACAGTGCTGTGGCCACTGCGGCGACAAGATGGCGAAGGCAGAGGACGGCAAGAAAGTCAAGTCGAAACTCGTCGACAAGAAGGACAATCAGGAAATCGCCGTATCTACCCCGGAACTTACCTTCAAGGTAAACCGCAATACGGGTCTTGTCTCGGAATATACCTATCAGGGCAAGTCGCTCCTCGGCGAGGGCGGTACCCTGAAGCCCAACTTCTGGCGTGCCCCTACCGATAATGACATGGGTGCCGGGTTGCAGAAGAAGTTCAAGGCGTGGAAGAACCCTCAGATGAACATCAAGGGTGTGGCTGTCGAAAAGGACAAGAAAGCCAATACCTATAGTATCTGCGCTACTTACGAGATGCCGGAGGTGAAGGGTGAACTGAACATCACTTACCTCGTGATGGCCAACAGCGGTGCCGTGAAGGTGACGGAAGAATTCATCGCCACCGAGGGCGAGAAGGTAAGCGACTTGTTCCGTTTCGGTATGCTGATGCAGTTGCCTTACGGCATGGACAAGAGCCAGTACTATGGCCGTGGTCCTGTCGAGAACTACAGCGACCGCAAGGCTTGCATGAACATCGGTATCTACAAGGATGATGCAGACAACCAGTATTTCCCGTATATCCGTCCACAGGAGAGCGGTATCAAGGGTGACATCCGTTGGTGGAAACAGACGGATGCCGCAGGCTTCGGTCTCATGGTGAAGGACTGCAAGCCTTTCTATGCTTCAGCCATCCACTTCGACACGGACGAGCTGGACGATGGAGACGTGAAAGACCAGCGTCACAGCTTCGACCTGAACAAGTCGAAGTTCACCAACCTCTTCCTCGACGGGGAGCACATGGGTGTAGGTGGCGAGAACTCTTGGGGTGCGTTGCCGCTGGAGAAATATCGTGTACATTACGGTGACAAGAGCTTCTCTTTTGTCCTTGTTCCTGTGAAAAAGTAGGCAATATGGTATTGATCTGTATGTTTTTGTTTTTGGCATTGCTGTCCGTACAGGACGGCAATGCCAAAGTGGTATTGACGGCTACCAATCCTTCTTGCGTTCAGCGCCAAGAGGTAGTGGCGTGGGATGCCCGGGAGGTTTGGGACAAACTTGGAGTCGGGCAGGGGAGTGACCTCATTGTCAGGAATCCCTACGGACAGGCGGTGACCTACCAGATTACGCACGACCACCGCCTGTTGCTCGACGTGTCGGTGCGTCCGGGTGGCGCGGCCTCTTTTACCGTGGAGCAGGGCAGCCGGTCTCACTTCAAGTCGTATGTAGAAGGCAAGTACTATGCCTGGCGGCTGGATGACATCGCATGGGAGAACGACATTGCCGCCTATCGTGTGTACGGTCCTGCCCTGCAACGTTCAGGCGAACAGGCATACGGCATCGACGTGTGGCTGAAGAGTACCAGGGAACTGGATGTAGACCATCGCTATCGTGCGAACTTAGACCACGGCACATCGTATCATCTCGACCACGGGCAGGGACTGGATTGCTATAATGTCGGTCCCAGTCTGGGTTGCGGCACCCCTGCAGTCATGCTTGGCGACAGCATCGTGATGCCCTATTGTTACAAAGACTATAGGATATTGGACAACGGACC
The DNA here is from genome assembly GCA_963616155.1 of Acutalibacteraceae bacterium. Lineage (GTDB taxonomy): Bacteria > Bacteroidota > Bacteroidia > Bacteroidales > Bacteroidaceae > Prevotella. The sequence goes on along the minus strand of CAVEJY010000090.1, from coordinate 1,538 downwards.
GCTGGAGTTCTGCCTGGAACTGACTTATCCCACGGTGGAGATAGACGGACAGCAGGTAACGGAACACCGTATCATATCGCTTGCCAAAGGATCGAACTTCAACCGCATGACGGTGTGGTACGACGGTTTCCGTAAGCCGATGGACATAGCCGGCGGTTTTGTGGTGCATACGGCAGACCCCAAAGACCTTACTCTTGCCAAGACTTACATGGCATATAACGACCCTACGGACTCGGAAGAGAAGCACAACTTCCAGATATATGTTGCCGCCCTTTTCCCTGACGATGATGTCAAGACCCGCTTTGTGGAGGACAGTAACCACCGCCATCAGGGCATATATGGCAATGCCGTAGGAGTGAAGCGTGGTGTAAAGTCAGGTCAGAAGTTCAGCTACTGGTTTGGTGCATCGTGGTGCCAAAGCGGTACGCCCGACAGTGATTTCTGGAAGATGCAGATAGAACGGTTTGAGGAAAACCTGAAAGCACCCGTCAAGACAGCGGTGACTCTTTCATAATGATTAAAGACGTTGACAATGAAGATTATAGAAAGCAGTATTGTAGGCAAGAAGAGCCAGGAGGCTTGTGAGGACGGACTGGTAGTGACCGACGGTTTCATCGCCGTGATAGACGGCAGCACGAGCAAGACCCCTCGTCATCTCAATCCCGACATGAAGAACGGGCGATACGCCATGATGCTCATCTCGGAATATATTCGGGAGGAACTGAAAGCGGAGGCATCGGTGGATGACTTCTGCCAGGGTATTACTGCCTATATATATAATAAGGTGTACGAAAAGCTGGGGGTGGCAGAGCAGATGAAGCAGCATCCCGAGGAGCGACTCACTGCCTCGGCCATTCTTTACAGCAAGGTTAGGCAAGAGGTCTGGATGGTGGGCGATTGCCAAGCCATCATCGGAGGGAAACTCTATGAGAACGGCAAGCCTTACGAGCAGGAGATAGCGGAGAAACGGGCAGCCTTGATCAAGGAAGGAATGGATCCTGCTGAGGCCCGCAGGCAGATAGAACCGTTGCTCATCGAGGCAATGCTTTCGGGGCAGAACAAGACCTATACCGTCATCGACGGTTTCCCCATCTATCGGGAGGGAGTGAAGGTGGTTCCTGTAAAAATGGAGCCAGCTTCCAATGGCATTGAAACATACTTGCAAGAGCATTCGAAGGCGGTTTCAATCCCGAACGAAGTGGTCTTGGCGAGCGATGGCTATCCTTTCCTCCTGCCAACGCTTGCCGGGAGCGAGGCGGCGTTGGCTGAGCAACTTGCCGACGACCCTCAGAACATCCATACCTTTATTGCCACCAAGGGACTCGTGGAGGGAAACAAGAGTTTCGATGACAGAACGTATGTCCGCTTTTTGTCAGTATCTCCATGAATTATACGAGTTTCCCTATCTCTTCAACGGTTTTACCCAACATCTTAGCTATTTCAGTAAGAGACATACCATTCTTTTGCATGCCTAATATCATGGTGCGAAGCATATTATTCTTCTCTTGAAGCATATTATTCTTCTCTTGAAGCATATT
>CAVEJY010000089.1:0-5749 GCA_963616155.1 Acutalibacteraceae bacterium | reverse complement strand
AGAGTTGTCACTGTCAAAATCAAAGGGAGCCAAGCCCGGCGTACAATCACCGAGCTTTTGTTAGTTATTGGTTACTAATGGTCCTGATTGTTATATTTCTGTTGCGAAGTTACAGAAATCCCCGCACATTCACTTTGCGTAATGTATCAAATACCTTATGATTTGTACCCCAAGCACCAAAAAGGGAGTGTTTCTTCCAAAACACTCCCTCTGACGTTTTACACTATTCAATAAACCTATAAAATACTTCTGTCATCCCCATATTAGTAACCAGGATTCTGCTTGATCAGACTATTCTTCAAGATCTCATCCTGAGGAATCGGCATCAGCAATTTCTCGGCATTGAAATCCCAGTCACGGTAATAGTGCCAGTTGTCCTTCTTGCCCATGTCGGCATTGGGAAGACCTTTTCCCTTGGGATAGTCGCAGGCGATATGGGTCTCCAAGATGTCACTGCGCTGGAGGTCAGCCTTCAGGTTCCACTCTGAGTTAAACTCCTTGCGGCGCTCCTGCAGCAAAGCAACTTCCCATACTTCAGCCTTGCCAGAGAAAGTCTCATGCTCCAAGATACCGTTCGACACGGTTTCGCTGGCAAACTGAGCATAATAAGTCTTTGCATCCGGCACCGTCACCGTCTCGGTACTGAAAGGAATGGGATAATCTTCCTTGGCCACATAGTCGCTATAGTCGCTGTTGCAATTCGCCAGAGTCTTGTAATAAGCGGTAAACTTGCTGTTCAAGGCCTCAGCCTTTCCCACCTCAAGATTTCCGAATGCACGGTTGCGGATCTGGTCAATGATTCCCCAAGCCGTGGCATCATTGCCGCCATTCAGGCGGAACAAGCACTCGGCATAATCCAGCAAGACACCGGAATAACGCTTGTAATAGTAATGGCAAGGAGAATGGGGCGTAGACCACTGTGCACGCTGCAGGCGCCAGTACTTCATGCTCCAGATGGAAGGAGCATACTCGCCGCCGCCACTGTACATATAGCCATTGTTGTCGTTGAGAGAACCGTCCGAGTTCAATCCGAGTTTCTGCTGCATGAAAGGATTCTCACCGTATGCATACTTTGAGCGGTATTCCTCGGGCAACTCCTGGACAGGAGAAGTACACATGGAAGCGTCACGGCGCTTGTCTCCCTTCTCAAAGAGGAAATAGAGCTCCCATGAAAGATACTCTGACCCCCATCCGCCTCCGCCATTGGTAGAAGCAGCGAAGAAGTTGTTGAAGATATGCGCATCGGTGTTCCACTGGCTGTAATTGCCGGTACCCATATCCATGACCACCTGCCATACTGCCTCTTTTGGCCAAGCCTCATCGGCATCGTAGAGAGTTGAATAAGACGGAACCAGCTCATAAGTACCGCTATCGATTACCTTCTGCAATGCGTCCTTTGCCAACTGGATGTTTTCCCGGCTCTTGGCATCGCCGTCACCATTCAGACGGGCCTTGTATGCCTTCCAAAGATAAGCCTCGCCCAAGTAGGAAAGAGCCATACCCTTGGTACAACGGCCATACTCACCGTTGGCAGGAGCCCAGTCGAGCTTTTCCGCAGCATCCTTCAGGTCATCGATAATGAAGTCCCATACCTCGTCGTCGGTTTCGGCGTTGGCCTTGTTGGGAGTGTTCACATAGTTCTCGCCAGTGGCAAGCATAGGAATCTTGCCCCAGTTCTGTGCCAGGAACATATAGAAATAAGCACGCAAAGCCTTGGCCTGGCCCACCATCTGGTTATATGACTCGAAAGACTTGACATTCTCGTCTTCCATACCTTCCAGGAAATCATTGCAACGGCCGATGGCACGGTATGAATAGATCCAGCCTTCTTTCAACTCGGACTTGTCGGCCTTGTAGTTCTGCTTGCTGAAGTCGGTATCATAACCCGTACACTGGGTGTCCAGTGTAGGGTGACAGCCGAGGAACAGCTGTGGCTTGTAATTCCATGAGCCAGCATAAGCATCGTCAGGGAACAGCATATCATAAATACCGTTCAGACCCGTCTGGGCAGAACTTTCGTCCGCAAACATGGCGTCGGCAGGAAGGATGTCATAATGGTTCACATCCAAGAACTTTTCAGAGTCACAGCCGGCAAAGCCAAGTGACAAAGCCCCCAATGCCGCCGATATCATTGTATATTTAATCTTCTTCATTGTGTATTCCTTTCTTTTCATTAAGAGTTAGAACTGTACGTTAAGACCGAGAGAATAGGTGCGGGCTGTCGGGTAACGGCCGGTGTCAAGACCTGTATAGATCAAAGATCCCTGACCGCACTCGGGGTCACCATACTTGTTGTAAGGAGAGATGGTGAGCAGATTGCTGACCGAGAAGTTCACGCGAGCACCTGTAATCTTCAAGGGTGCAAGCCACTCCTTGGGGAAGCTGTAACCGATCTGTACATTGCTGATCTTCCAGAAGTCACCGTTCTTTACCCAGAAATCTGAGCAACGGGTGTTCTTGGACTTGTCTGTAATCAGGAAGCGTGGAATGGTTCCGTCGGGATTCTCTGCGGAATAAACATTCGCATAGGCACTCTTCAGTACGTTGGAAGCGGTTGTACCGCCATCGCCTACACGCATGGTCTCAAGACGCATGGCTGAGTAGGAAAGGATCTTCTGACCCAACACTCCGTATGAATAGAGGGCAAAGTCCCAGTTCTTGTAAGAGGCGGTGAGATTCAAGCCAAAGTTGAACTTGGGGAAGCCGTCGCCGATAACTGTCATATCCTGCTCGTTGATGACACCGTCACCGTTCAGGTCCTTGTATTTGATGTCACCCAGGCTGGTGCTCTCTTCCTGATAATAGTCTCCCTTGCCGGATGCCTTGGCTGCTGCATTCAAAGCGTCCAACTCAGCCTGGTCGCGGAACAAGCCGTCTGACACATAGCCGTAGTATGAACCTACTGCATAACCCTCACGGCAAATGGAGTGGTTGTCCCAGTTGTAGGCACCGGCACCTACACCCTGTACGTTGGAACCGTCGATGTTGGTACCGTCGTTACCGCCCGAGCAGGTATTGAAGAGGTCTACGCCGCTCTTGACCACTTTGTTGCTCAAGGTTGAACCGGTTACGGTCGCGCCGATTGTCCAGTCCTTGTTCAGACGCTTGTTGTAGTTGATGGAGAGCTCGAAACCCTTGTTGCGGATTTCTCCATAGTTGGTGTAAACATTATTAAAACCTGTTGACGGACGGAGTCCCTGGTAGAGCAACAAGTCCTTGGAGTTGCGGACGAAATAGTCGAGCGCAACGTTCACGTCACCGTTCAGCAAGCCGAAGTCAAGGCCGACGTTCCACTGCTCGTTGGTTTCCCACTTCAGATTGGTATCGATGACGGCTGCCGAAGCCATACCGTTTGCTGTGATGTGCTTGTAAGTAGGAGAACCTGAGTTGTAGAAGTAGTACAAGTTGCCTGAAGAGCTCAGCTGGTTGACTGCCAAAGAGGTGGCACTGCCGGCATTACCTGTCTGTCCCCAACCCAAGCGCAGCTTCAGGTTGCTGACAAACTTCACGTTCTTCATGAAAGGCTCCTCGCTGATGCGCCATGAAGCGGCTGCAGAAGGGAATGTACCCCAGCGGTTGCCTGCACCGAAGTTGGAAGAACCGTCACGGCGTACTGTAGCCGTCAGGTTATAACGACCGGCGAAACTGTACATGAGACGGCCGAAGTAAGAGATGAAACGGGTCTCGGCATTGAAGCCGCCATTGCCGTCGCGTGTGTCCAGGTTGGAAGTCAGTCCCAGATTGCGGATTGTCTCGGCGGGGAATTCCTTTGCGCCTGCACTTACCCACTGGCCATAGCTTTTGCTTACGGAATTACCCAGCATCACGTTGATGTCGTGTACCTTGTTGGACCAGTTATAGGTAAGATAAGTCTCAATGGCCTTGTTGTAGCTGGTGCTCTCCGACAGGTCAAACTGGCGCTGGGTGCTGCCGTTGGCCAGTTTCACCTCTGTCAGCTTACCGCCAATATTGTTGTAACGGGACTTGACTGTCTTCCAGCTGTTGGTGTTGGTGCCGGTATAGTCATAAGACACGATGGACTTCAAGTGCAGACCCTTGAAAAGATTCAGGTCTACATAGACATTGGCAAGCATACGGTCATTGCGGGTAGGAGCATTCAGCTCCATCTGCTGTGCATAATAGTTGTCTGTACCGTTCACCTCAGTACCGGTAGACGATGTCTGGAAGAAGGTACCGTAGGTGCCGTCGGCGTTGACGACATTGGGATGTACCAGGCTTCCGTCGTCGGCGATGTAGTCCATGGTAGGCATCAAGATGGCATAGTCGCGGAGTGAAGAAAGGTTCACGTCATTCAGATAGCCGGAGTTGCTGCCGCGTGAGTTGCTGTGGGTGAAAGCGATGTCACCGCCCACCTCCAGGTAGTTGGTAACCTGAGCCTTCAGACTACCGCGAAGATTCATGCGGCGATAGTTGGTATTGATGACCAAACCTTCGTTGTCCATATAACCTGCGGAGAAGTTACCCTGCAGCTTTTCCGTACCGCCGCTGGCACTCATGGAGTAGTTCTGGCGAAGGGCTGTGCGGGTCATCTGCTTCTGCCAGTCGATATAGTTGCGCTGGCCGTCATACTTCGACTCCCAAATGGCCTGTGCCAAGTTGGAGCCTTCGTTCTGGCGTGCCATGCGGATGGCTTTGGCATAATCGTCGACATTGTCGAGCACGTCAATCTTCGACTGCAGGGTCTGGATGCTCCAGTTGGCAGTAACATCCACATGCACTGCTCCCTTGGAACCATGCTTCGTCGTAATCATCACAACGCCGTTGGCACCGCGTGAACCGTAGATGGCTGTGGCGGAAGCATCCTTCAGTACCTCGATGTTGGCAATGTCCTGAGGATTGAGGAAGTTGGCATTTGTACCCACCTGCACGCCATCCACCACATAAAGGGGGTCGGCGCTGCCGTTGATGGTACCGACACCGCGAATACGAACCTGTGCCAAGGCATCAGGTGCACCGTCCTGTGCCGTAACCAGCACACCGGGAGCAGATCCCTTCAGACCGTCGGCCAGGTTGACGGGCGACTTCCTCAGCATGGCATTTGCATCAATGGATGCAACGGATCCGGAGATGTCGCTTCTCTTGGCTGTACCATAACCGATAACGACCACGTCGCCAAGGGTTGTATCTTCTGCCTTCAGGGTGACAACAAGATTGTTCTTGCCGCCCACATTTACTTTCTGGGTCACATATCCTATATATGATATGGAAAGCTGCGCATTGGACTTTGCGCTTACTTGAAAGTGTCCGTCCAGATCGGTCACGGTGCCGTCGCTTGTTCCAAGCACTCTGACTGTCGCTCCGATTACCGGTTCGCCACTCTCGTCATTCACTAAACCCTTTACTATGCTTTGGGCCGAAATTCCCAATGGGAATAAACAAAGCAGGAATAGCATCACTAACGGCTTTTCTATTTGTCTTAAGTTCCTCATAAGAGAATAGATTAATTTGTTTGTTGTTAGATTGTTATTTTGTTTGTCTTGTTTGTATTAGCTGTAGTCCTCTATGGACCAGCAGGCTTTTCTTCAATAGGTTCACGGGGCAAAATTACAACTTATTTTGTTACATCTGTTTGTTTTATGTAACAAATACTTTATAAAAACAAAATACTCCCCCCATTTTGTGTGTTTCCCATGAACAAGGAGCTTCAGGCAACACAGGACCGGCGTTGACGGCGCATCCCTAATAGCGATGAGGCTTCGCTCCTATTAGCGATGGAGCTTGGTCCCTA
>CAVEJY010000088.1:0-20647 GCA_963616155.1 Acutalibacteraceae bacterium | reverse complement strand
GACATCGACGGTGGCTTGATCGGTGGCGCTTCTCTGAAGGCTGCTGACTTCAAGGGTATCATCGACGCTTGGAACAAGTAATCAAAGCATCAAGATCCATGCCGCAATCCCTCCAGCAAGAGGGACGGCATGGATATTTACACAACACCATCAAAAGGAATAAGACTATGAGACAATTCGTCATCTTACTCATCACAGCACTTGGCATGACCGTCACGGCGCAAGCCCAGACCTACCTGGACCATCTGAGAAAGCAGGTGCCGGGACTGGGAACTGTCTCCGTTAACCAAAGCAAGGACATCGACGAATTGGTGAACGGCAAGAAGCCTACCACACAAGACACTAAGACTAACACGAAGACCGACACACTGAAAAAACAAGAGCACCACCAGCACAACGAGGCGGTAGCTGCCGGCAAAGATACCGTCAAGAAGCCGGAGACCGAAAAAGAAGAGACAGATACACCCGACCTGCGCAAGAAAGTGATGCGCAAAAGCTACAAGGTGACAGGATATAGAGTGCAGGCATACGCTGGAGGCAACTCCCGCGAGGACAGGCAGAAGGCGGAGCAGATCGGCAACAGTATCAAGATGAAATACCCCGACCAGCCCGTATACGTCCATTTCTACTCTCCCCGATGGATATGCAGAGTAGGAAATTTCCGCAATATGGCGGAGGCAAGCCAGATGTTGCAGAAAGTCAAGGCAATGGGCTATAAACAAGCCTGTCTGGTAAAAGGACAAATCACTGTACAGAATTAATTGAGAATTGATAATTAAGAATGAACTATTAGGCTTGCGCCCTTGACGGCTGGCAACAATTCTTAATTATAAATGATAAATTATTAATTAGAAATGAATCCAGAAACAGAATTTCGCGAGGGACTCGATGAACTCGCATCCCACTACAAGGAGATCATCAAACTCTTGGGCGAGGACCCGGAGCGCGAGGGACTCCAGAAGACTCCCATGCGTGTAGCCAAGGCCATGCAAGTGCTTACCCGCGGATATTTCCAAGATGCCAAGAAGGTTCTCACCGATGCCCTCTTCGCTGAGAAATACGACCAGATGGTCATCGTCAAGGACATCGAGTTCTTCTCCTTGTGCGAGCATCATATGCTGCCTTTCTACGGCAAGGCACATGTGGCGTATATCCCCAACGGACACATCACGGGACTCAGCAAGATTGCCCGCGTGGTGGACATCTACAGCCACCGTCTGCAGGTGCAGGAACGTCTCACCCAACAGATCAAGGACTGCATCCAGGAGACCCTGAAACCACAGGGCGTGATGGTGGTCATCGAGGCGAAGCACATGTGTATGCAGATGAGAGGCGTGGAGAAGCAGAACTCCATCACCACGACAAGCGACTACAGCGGTGTGTTCAACTCGCTCAACACCCGACAGGAATTCATGAACTTATTGAAAGGTGAAAGCAAAACCCTGTAAATGATGAAGTTTATATCTTGGAACGTAAACGGTCTTCGTGCCTGTGTAGGCAAGGACTTCGAGAACCAGTTCAACGAACTCAACGCCGATTTCTTCTGCCTGCAGGAGACGAAGATGCAGGAGGGGCAGCTCGACCTCCAGTTCGACGGCTATGAGAGCTACTGGAACTATGCCGAGAAGAAAGGCTACTCCGGCACCGCCATCTATACCAAGCACAAGCCGATGAGCGTCGGCTATGGCATCGGGGTGGAGGAACACGACCACGAGGGACGTGTCATCACGCTCGAATATGAGACGTTCTACCTCGTCACCGTCTACACGCCCAACTCACAGACCGACCTTCGCCGCCTCGACTACCGTATGCAATGGGAGGAGGACTTCCTGACCTTCCTGAAGGAACTCGATGCCAAGAAGCCCGTCATCGTCTGTGGCGACATGAACGTGGCACACGAGGAGATAGACCTCAAGAACCCCAAGTCCAACCGCCGCAATGCCGGTTTCACCGACGAGGAACGCGAGAAAATGACAGTCTTGCTAAGCAATGGCTTCACCGACACCTTCCGCTACAAGCACCCCGAGGAAGTGACCTACTCCTGGTGGTCGTACCGCTTCAAGGCAAGGGAGAAGAACGCAGGCTGGCGCATCGACTACTTCCTGGTGTCAGACCGCATCAAGGAACAAGTGAAAGAAGCGACGATACACACGGAGATGACGGGAAGCGACCACTGTCCCGTGGAACTGGTTATAGAAATCTAAACACATAAACAATAAAGCGAAAGGCAGCTTTCCTCACGGGAAGCTGCCTTTCTATTGTCATATCAACATAAAATTTTATTTTTTATAAGAGAGATCTATTTAGTAAAAGGGATTTTCTATGGTTTACATCAGAGACTTGATCTCTGAGAGAGCCTTCTTCTCCATGTTGCCGTCGGGATAGGTAACTGTGAAGAAGTCGTGAACAGACTTGCCGTTCTTGAACTGTACCACTGCTACACCGCCCTCACGAAGCTGAAGTGTGAAATATCCCTCGCGTTTGCCGTTGACATACTTGCCATTCCATTTCTCCTTACCATTCTTGTAGTAAGTGGTCACCTCACCGTCGAAGACAGTATTGCGGTCATTGCCCAGGTCGATGAAGCTATAGCCGCCCTCAGCCCTCAGGTTGCCGTTCATATAGTAGTCCTGGAAAACATCCTTCTTGTTGCGTCCTGTCCCGGTAGTCATCAGGAGTCTGTAGTAACTTGCCTGGTCAGCACTTGCTACATTAGACATATTCTCTGCGTAGAAAATCGTGTCAGCCACAACAGTTGCGTTCTCCACATGCTTGCGACCAAAACTTGCGATGGTCATCAAAGCCATAACTGAGATTAATATTACTCGTTTCATAATCTTACGTTTTTAGGTTTTACTTTTCTTTTTTCTGATGCAAAGATACGACAAATTTCCGTAAGTTGTTCAATCCTTAACGCTATTTTATCATAAATTTTCCATCCTCGAACAGTTTGCTTTTGGGAACGCACACAATTATAAAACTCCAACTTTCTCCCGAGTTTTACTTTCAGTCTGTCAAGCGATATGTTATAAAACACCCTTGACTCATATCGTCTCCTTACAATATGTCAAAAGAACCCTTTGAATGCCATCGTACCACCAGATTGGCAAGTGGACCAACGGACTGCTCCATTTGTCATTATTTATTGCATTTTGACAGTCAAGGGCAGGAACTGGCGTGTCCTTACGGGCTGCCCGTCCAGTTTGCCGGGCTTCCACTTGGGCATAAGCCGCACCAAGTTCACCACCTCACGGTCCAAAGAAGGGGAACTGGGACGCACGATACTCACGTCGCCGATGCTTCCGTCTTTCTCCACCACGAACGACACCAACACCTTGGGAGAGGCATTCTCCAACTTCGCCAAAGGGGGCAGCTCCAGGTGTTCCATTATATAAGAGGTATAAGTGGTGCCGGGCAATGCGAACTCCGGCTTTTCGTCCACCGTCTCACACACCGTACTATCCTCATCCAGTGCTTCCTTCGTCTCTCTGACAGTTCCCGCCTTGGGCTCCACAGCCAAGCGCTTCTGGAAATCCTTGGTGAGGAAGTCGCCCAACTCCGGGATGGGCAGATAGGCAGTGGCATCCTCACAGTCCGACGCATCCTCACCGAAGGCTACGAAGGGAACAATCAGGTACTCATTGCCCACGCCGATATTCTGCCCCAGACTGATGTTGGAAGGAGTGACGGAAAGCGGCTTTTCCAGATGTCCCAAGAGGAGAGCGGAGAAACGCTGCGAGTAAGAGGGGCTTTCAGTGATGCGGCTCATCCGCAGTATCCGGTCACGGTCCAACACCTCGTCCTTGACCAGGTCATAGGCAAACATCGTCTCATGATGAAACTCCTTCTGCGGACTGTCCTTGTGAGGATCACAGGAGACGACTGTCTGGAAAGAGGCGAAGCGACCTTTCCAGAGTCCTACCTCCCGGAGCCGGCAGCTGACATAGCAGAACTTGTCATCGTCGGGCACAAAGGCGAGTTGCTTGTCTACCGGCACACCGAAACGGTCCAGGAACTTTCGCCGCGACTCTTTCCAGCCGGCGGCGACATTCTGGAAGAGCAGGCGTTGCAAGTGGGTCTGCAGGGAGTCCACATCCGCCCCATTGAGGCAGGAAGGCCACTCCACGTCCACGTCAACGACATTCACGGCATCCCCCTGCAAGAACAGCTGGTGGCTCTTGGCATAATCAACGGAATATCTCGTACTCATCCCCTGTGCCAGGGCTGCGGCACTCGCCCCAAAAACGAGACACATAACGAACAATTTCTTCATGACAAACTTTCTTTTTCGTGCGAAGATAACACTTTTTGCCGAGTTTATGGTCATTTATTTAATTTATTTTGTAATTTTGCACATAAAAACAACAATAAATAAACGTATATGAAATATTTCGCCATCATTTCAACCCTCATCCTCTGCATTGGCTTCTCATCATGCACCAAGGAGACAGCCCCATACTATGCCAGTACAGAGCAAGACCGCGACACCGACTCCATCGACAGCGACACCTACACATACCACCTTCCCGTCATCTTCCATGTACTCTACCAGAACCCCGACGACACCCTGCAGTACATACGCACCAGCCGTTTCAAGGAACTCATCGAGAATGTCAACCTGATATACAAGGCAGGACTGAAATCCTCCACCCTGGGCCAGGGCGAGGATGTCAACGTCAACTTCGAGCTTGCCCTGGAAGACGAGAACAACAAGAAACTGTCGACACCCGGCGTGGAATACATCAAGTATTCGGGCACACTGCCCATCGACTGCGTAACGTTCATGAACGACAACTCCAACACCAACACCCAGTATATCTGGGACCCGAACGAATACATCAACGTCATGGTCTACCCCTTCGCCACCGAAGAGAACAGCAGCACCACCACGCTCGGCATCAGCGTGATGCCCTACTGCTATGACGGTTATCCCGACATCCAGGGACTGGAAGAGGCAAAGCAGGCCACCCTGTCGAAGACAAACCTCAAGTTTGCCTATTGCCTGAGCCTCAACAGTCGCTATATCTACAGCCAGTCGAGCTTCTTCAACAAGCAGACTTCGCAGAACAAGACCTTCAGCCTCAGCACAACGGATGCCAACATCACCCTTGCCCATGAGTTGGGACACTACCTCGGTCTGTGGCACGACTTCACGGAGAAAGACGGAGAACCCGCAGACGCTGACGATGACACCGACTATTGCGACGACACGAAAAGCTACAACCGTATCAAGTACAACAAGTGGCTGGAGACATACATAGCCGACCAAAAGAAAAAGATAGCAGACAAGAAAGACACCCTGAAGCTGGACATGGACACCATGCTCATCCGTTCCAACTCCAGCGGCGACAATTGGAAAGCCATCAACGTCATGGACTATTCAGTCACCTTAGGCTACCAGTTCTCCAGCCAGCAACGCCATCGTATGCGAGAGGTTCTCTACTACAGTCCACTGATGCCCGGCCCCAAGAAGAAGCGCACCTCCACGAAGTCACGCGCCACAAGGGAAGAGACCTATGACGGTCCCATCGACCTGCCCATCAGACTGGCGAAATAAGACAGTTTTCACAGTATATATATTAAAGAACACGAAGAAGAAATGAGATATACGATCAAGGCTCCCCGGCAAATCAGGGAAACCATCCACCTGCCCGCTTCCAAGAGCATCAGCAACCGTGCCCTGGTGATTCACGCCATGGCCGGCGGCAACATCCGTCCCAGCAACCTCAGCGACTGCGACGACACGGAGGTCATCATCAAGGCATTGCAGCACATGCCGGAAGTCATCGACATCAAGGCTGCCGGCACCGCCATGCGCTTCATGACAGCCTTCCTCGCCGCCACCGACGGCGAGCATACCATCACCGGAACGGAACGAATGCAGAACCGCCCCATCGGCATCCTCGTGGACGCACTGAGATACCTGGGCGCAGACATAGAATATGTGAACAAGGAAGGCTATCCCCCACTCCACATCAAGGGCCGTCCCCTGGAGGGCGGCAGACTCGAAGTGGTGGGAAACATCAGTTCGCAGTATATCTCCGCCCTCCTCATGATCGGCCCCATCCTGAAGAACGGACTGGAGCTGAAGCTCACCGGCGAGATTGCCTCCCGTCCCTACATCGACCTCACACTGTGGACGATGCAGGAGTTTGGCGCCGATGCCGAATGGACCGACATCGACACCATCACTGTCAAGCCCCAGCCCTACAAGGACCGGGAATACCTGGTGGAAAACGACTGGAGTGCGGCTTCCTACTGGTATGAGATGCTGGCACTCAACGCCAACATCGACTCCGAAATCAAGCTGGAGGGACTGATGGACGGCTCCAAGCAGGGCGACTCCGTCATCAAGTACATCTTCAGCCTGCTTGGTGTGAAAACGGAGTTCGCCTCCACGGAGGGAAACACTCCCACCACAGTCACCCTGAAAGCCCACCGCTGCCTGTTGCCCCGACTTGACTACGACTTCACCGGATCACCCGACCTGGCGCAGACCCTCGTGGTATGCTGCTGCCTGATGGGAGTGAAATTCAAGTTTACGGGACTCGCCAGTCTGAAAATCAAGGAGACCGACCGCATCGAGGCACTCAAGAAAGAGCTCCTCAAGATAGGCTACGTCATCAAGGACGAGAACGACAACACGCTCCTCTGGGACGGCGAGACCTGCGAACCTACGTTCGAACCGATAGACACCTACGAGGACCATCGCATGGCAATGGCATTCGCACCCGCCGCCTTCAAGTTCCCGCAGTTGGAAATCAACAACCCGGAGGTGGTGTCCAAGTCTTATCCCCATTTCTGGGAAGACCTCAGGAAAGCAGGGTTTGGGGTAATTGAGAATTAATAATTAATAATTTACAAACACCATGTCATATCTGATTATCGCACTTTTTGCATTAGGATTGATTTCCGCCCTGACCGGACTCCTCTCCCACCGCAAGGGAGAGGAAGAGGAACCGCTGAAGGAGGGAGTGTCGTGCAACACCTGCAACGGCGAGAATACCAAGTGCGAACAGGAATGCATGATGGAGGCTGCCACCAAGGAGATAGAATACTACGACGACGAGGAACTCGACCGCTTCAAGGGACGGGCTTCCGATGCCTACACCGACGAGGAGGTGGAGGAATTCGCCAATGTGCTCTACACCATGCGGCCCGAGGAAGTGACTGGATGGAACCGCAGTCTGATACTCAGGGGCATCCACCTCCCCGACCCCATCAAGGATGAGGTCATCGGGTTCTTGAGTGAAGAGGGAAGAACGAAGAGTGAAGAATAAATGGACATATTGCAATATACCTTTTTCCAGAATGCCCTGCTGGGCGCATTCCTGGCAAGCATCCTGTGCGGATTCATAGGCACCTACATCGTCACCCGGCGGCTGGTGTTCATCAGCGGCGGCATTACCCATGCCTCCTTCGGCGGAATAGGCATAGGCGTATACGCCGGTGTCAACCCCGTCCTCTCCGCCATGGTCTTCGCCATCCTGAGTGCCTTCGGCGTGCAATGGATGGAGAAGCGCACCGACGTGAGGAAGGATTCCGCCATCGCCATGTTCTGGACCTTGGGCATGAGCACCGGCATCATCTGCTGTTTCCTCACCCCCGGCTTCATGCCCGACCTGCCCTCGTTCCTGTTTGGCAGCATCCTGACCATCGGGAGCGTAGACCTCTGGCTCTTGGGCATCCTGACGGCAGTGGTCGTACTGCTCTTCACCCTCCTGCTGCGCCCCATCCAGAGCGTAGCCTTCGACAGCACGTTCGCCCGTTCCCAGCATCTCCCCGTGGCATTCATCGAATATATGATGATGGGGCTCATCGCCATGACCATCGTCGCCACCCTGAAGATGGTGGGCATCGTGCTCGCCATCAGTCTGCTCACCATCCCGCAGATGACGGCGAACCTCTTCACCTACAGCTACAGGAGGATGATTCTGTTCAGCATCCTGATAGGATGGATAGACTGCATGACGGGACTTTACGCCAGCTACCTGCTGAACGTGCCCTCGGGAGCCACCATCATCTTCGTCAGCATACTGATGTTCGTCGTATGCAAATTAGTGACGAAAGCAATACAGACTTGTAAAACAAAAAGATAAGGAGATAACAGATATGAAAATCAAGATTGACTCATTAGACACCATCCATGAGGCCGCCAAGACTTTCCTGGCAAACATGGGCGACGGCAAGGTCTTCGCCTTCTACGGCAAGATGGGCACCGGCAAGACCACCTTCATCAAGGCCATCTGCGAGGAGCTGGGCGTAGAGGATGTCATCACCTCCCCCACCTTTGCCATTGTCAATGAATACACCGCCGGCAACGGTGCGCCCGTCTACCACTTCGACTTCTACCGCATCAAGAAGATTGACGAGGTGTACGACATGGGCTACGAGGACTATTTCTACGGCGGCCAGCTCTGTTTCCTGGAATGGCCCGAGCTGATAGAAGACCTGCTCCCCGAGGATGCCACCAAGGTAAAGATTACGACGGAGGAAGACGGAAGCAGGACTGTGGAGTTCTGAGAAATACCCCCTCGCCCTTCACCTTTTCTCTGAAATCCCCAGTGTTTACGGGCGTTTTGAGGGGTGAAGGGTGAAGGGAAAGTTTGTGCATTACATATTGCAACAATGCCAATATCTACCTCGAAAAATGGGCAAAGGCTCCCTTCGGTGCCTTTGCCTATTCCATATTTTCCACTATAAGACACCCCCTTACAGGAGAGCCTGGAACTTGGCGTCGAGCTTGGACTTGTTGGCAGCACCGACGAACTTATCCACCAGTTCGCCACCCTTAAAGAACAAGATAGTGGGGATGTTGCGCACGCCGAACTCCATGGAGATGTCCTCGTTCTCCTCCACGTCGCACTTGCCCACTACGATCTTGCCGTCATACTCCTCGGCAAGTTCCGCGATGACAGGCGCAAGGGCACGGCAAGGACCGCACCATGTAGCCCACAGGTCAACCACCAATGGCAACTCGCCATTCTTGTAACTCTCGAAATTCTCCGTTGTAATAGTAACTTCCATTTTTGTATATTTTTTATGTTAATAATATAGACAACCAACAAATTACATGCCAACTTCTCAGTTGATGTAATACGACATCTTGGGATGGGACTCGATATAGTGGATCAGTTCCCTGCCCACACCCACTGTCCTGTCTTGCGAACGAAGCAGGATGTTGGAATTGGTGTTGACATCATGTATCTGCAAGAACAGCTGGGCATTGCCCTGCTCCTTCTCCAACATGGTTTGCACGTCATTGACCAAGGTATCGTTGACGATGTCACTGTCCACCGTGATGGTCAGCTTCTCGATGCGTTTCTCCTTGACGGTCTGCAGGTAGTCGACGCTCGACACCTTCAGCTCCAGGAACTGGTCATTGCCGAAGCGCGACGTACACTTCGCCGTGATGTACACAGAGCATCCCACCACCAGCATACCGCGCCACATTCCCCAGTCCTCTCCCCAGAAAGACAATTTGCCAGAGCCTTGGAAGTCCTCGATTGTCACGAAGCCGCAAGGCTTGCCCGTCTTCGTGAACGACGATTTCACATCGGTGATGAGACCACCCAGCACGATGTCCTCCTTCTTGGAGAGTGCCACCTTGTCATCCAGTTCCGTGCAGTGCGTATTGCACATCGACTTCAGCACGACGCTGTAGTCATCCAAAGGATGGGCTGAGAGATAGATACCCACCAGCTCGCGCTCCTTGTTCAGTCGCTCGATGGTGCTCCACGGCTCCACCTTTGGAATCGGGGGCGTAGCAATCTCCACGGCATCAAAGCCGCCGAAGAGGGAGTTGACAGCCTCCTGCTGCTCACGCTGGTAGAGCTGTCCATACCTCACCAGGCTGTCCAGGAAGGAGTCGCCCTTGGCATTGGCAGCGAAGAAACTCTCACGGTCGATGCCGAAACTGTCGAAACCGCCGCTCAACGCCAAAGCCTCGAAAGCCTTGCGGTTGACATTGGTGAAGTCCACACGCTGGGCAAAATCAAAGATGGTCTTGTAAGGTCCGTTCTTCAGACGCTCCGACACAATGGCATCGGCAGCAGGGGCACCCATGCCCTTGATGGCGGAAAGACCGAAACGGATCTCTCCATGCTCATTCACACCAAACTCACGGTAACTCTCGTTCACGTCGGGGCCCAAGGTCTTGATGTCCAACGACTGGCACTCCTCCATCAGCTTGGTAATCTCGGTAATCTGCGAGAAGCGGCGCGTCATCAAGGCTGCCATATACTCGGCAGGATAATGCGCCTTGAGGTAGGCAGTCTGGTAGGCCACCCACGAATAGCAGGTGGCATGAGACTTGTTGAAGGCATAGGAAGCAAACTTCTCCCAGTCTCCCCATATCTTCTCCAGCACCTTCGCATCATGCCCGTTCTCCTGTCCCTGCTTGATGAACTTAGGCTTCATCGCATCTACAATCGCCTTCTTCTTCTTACCCATCGCCTTACGCAGGGCATCGCTCTCACCACGGGTGAAGCTCGCCAACTGTCGGGAGAGGAGCATCACCTGCTCCTGGTACACCGTGATGCCGTAGGTGTCCTTCAAGTATTTCTCCATGCAGGGGATGTCGTACTTGATTTCCTCCTTGCCGTTCTTACGGGCGATGAAGGAAGGGATATAGTCCATAGGTCCCGGACGATAGAGGGCGTTCATGGCGATGAGGTCCTCGAACACCGTAGGCTTCAGCTCACGCAGGTACTTCTGCATACCCGGCGACTCGAACTGGAATGTACCGATTGTCTGTCCGCGCTGGTACAGCTCGTAGGTCAGGGTATCGTCGATGGGAATATTGTCGAGGTCGATGATGTCGCCGGTGGTCTGCTTGATTACCTTGCACGCCTCTTTCAGCTCCGACAGGGTCTTCAAGCCAAGGAAGTCCATCTTGATCAGTCCCGTGGTCTCGATCACATGACCGTCGTATTGCGTCACCGCCGTCTTCAGACCGGGGAAGTCAGGGTCATCGGCTGTGGAGACAGGCACCCAGTTGCTGATGGGGTCGCGACAGATGATGAAACCACAGGCATGGATACCCGTGCCACGGATGGTACCCTCCAGCATCTTGGCATACTTGATGGTGTTGCTCTCGCGGACATCAGAGGAGAACTCTGCCTCCCGCAGTTCGGGCGTATACTTGATGGCATTAGTCAAGTTCATCTTCGCTCCCTCCGGCAACCTTTCAGGAATCGCCTTGCAGAGTGCATTGGACTTGTCGAGCGGCAGTTTCTCCACCCGCGCCACATCCTTGATGGAGTTCTTGGTAGCCATACTGCCGTAGGTAATGATGTGGGCACAGTTCTCGTGCCCGTACTTGTCCATCACCCAACGCAGCACCTTGCCGCGTCCGTCATCGTCGAAGTCGGTATCAATATCAGGGAGGTTGACACGGTCGGGATTCAGGAAACGCTCGAACAGCAAGTCATACTTCAGGGGGTCAATCTTGGTGATTCCCAAGCAATAAGCCACCACAGAACCAGCCGCCGAACCACGTCCGGGACCCACCATCACCCCCAACTGCTCACGGGCAGCCTTGATGAAGTCGGACACAATCAGGAAGTAGCCCGGAAAACCCATCGTCTTCATCACGTGCAACTCAAAGTTGACGTGCTCGTCGACATTCTCCGGCAAGGGGTCGCCATACAACTGCTTCGCTCCCTCATAGGCGAGGTGGCGAAGGTACTCCGCCTCAAACTTGATGCGGTAAATCTTGTCATAGCCACCCAGGCGGTCGATGACCTTCTGGCCCTCCTCGGGCGGCAGTGGATTCTCGCCCTTCTCGTCAGACGTGAACTCCTTGTAGAGGTCTTCCTCCGACACCTCCTTGCGCAACTGCTCCTCCGTTCCGAAACTCTCGGGAATGGGGAAGAAAGGCATGATGGGACCGTGGTCGATGCTGTAGGTCTCCACCTTGTCGAGCACCTCCAAGGTATTGGACAACGCCTCGGGCACATCGGAGAAGATGGCGTTCATCTCAGCCTTTGTCTTAAACCATTCCTGCTTGGAGTAGCGCATACGGTTAGGGTCGTCAAGGTCCTTGCCCGTGGCAATGCAGAGCAGATGGTCGTGCGCCTCGGCGGTCTCCTTGTCCTCGAAGTGGCAGTCGTTGGTACAAATCAACTTGATGCCATATTCCTTGGCAAACTCGATGAGAACCTTGTTCGCCTTCTGCTGCAAGGGGAAAGCCTCGCGGTTGGCGAGGATGGAAGGGTCCGTGACCTCATGGCGCTGCAACTCCAGGTAATAGTCGTCGCCGAAGACACGGTGATACCACTCGCAAGCCTCCCTCGCTCCCTCGATGTCCCCGTCGAGAATCTTGCGGGGCACCTCGCCGGCGATACAGGCAGAACAGACAATCAAATCCTCGTGATATTTCTCCAAGTCGGCACGGTCGGTACGGGGACGCATATAGAATCCGTCCACCCACGAGTTGCTCACCAGCTTGATCAGGTTCTTGTAGCCGTTGTAGTTTTTCGCCAGCACTATCAAGTGATAGCCGCTCATGTCGCCCTTGTCCTTCTCGCGGTCTTCCTTGCGGCGGCGTGCCACATACATCTCGCATCCGATGATGGGTTTGAAAGGCTCCAGTCCCTCCTTCTTGCGGTCCTTGTTGACCTTGGCGCAATAGTCAGTCAGCTCCTTGATGCCGTACATCACACCATGGTCGGTGATGGCCAATCCCTTCATGCCATCCTTGATAGCCTTGTCTACAAGGTGCGGAATCTTGGACTGTCCATCGAGGATGGAATACTGCGTATGCACATGTAAGTGAACGAAATCTTGCATTTTATCTACCTGAAATTGAAAATTTGAGTTCAAAGTTACATCGAAAAGTTGATATTACCAAAAGAAACAGAGGAAAAATTTGCAAAAACGACAAAAATGCCGTACCTTTGCACCGTTAAAAACTTAATCCTACCTTATGGGACAGAAAATAAAGAAACTTAAAAAGATAAGATTGCACCGCGAGGGCACCGACCAATTAGTATACGGACTGATAGCGTTAGTGGCTATCGCGGCGATATTATGGAACGCCTTTGACACCAAGATTCCTTTCTGGACTTTTGCCGTAGTCTTCGGCGTGGTATATTGCATCGTACTCAACTTCTACCGTTGCCCTATCAGATACCTGAACGTGGAAGACACCGCAAGGTTGGTGGTGGCTCCCGCCGACGGCAAGATTGTGGTGGTGGAAGAGGTGGACAACGCACCCTATTTCAATGACAGGCGACTGATGATTTCCATCTTCATGAGCCTGTGGAACGTACACGCCAACTGGTTCCCGGTGGACGGCAAGGTGAAGTTCGTGAAGCACGTCGACGGCAACTACCACAAGGCATGGCTGCCCAAGGCAAGCGAGGAGAACGAGCATGCCGACGTGATGATCACCACCCCGCAGGGCGAGGACATCCTCTGCCGCCAGATTGCCGGTGCGGTGGCGCGCCGCATCGTCACCTACGCCAAGGAAGGCGAGGAGTGCTACATCGACGAACACCTGGGATTCATCAAGTTGGGTTCGCGTGTGGACGTATACTTGCCGTTAGGCACAGAAGTATGCGTGAAGATGGGACAGTCTACGACGGGCGACCAGACCATTATCGCAAAACTGAAATAAGAAAAAAATGAGCATCAAGAAGCATATCCCCAACACGATCACTTGCTGCAACCTCATATCGGGCTGCATCGCCACCTCCTATGCTTTCGCCGGCAACCCGGAGACAGCCTTGCTGTGGATTATCATCGGTGCCGTCTTTGACTTCTTCGACGGCATGAGTGCCAGACTGCTCCACGTTTCCTCCCCCATCGGCAAGGAGCTCGACTCTCTGGCAGACGATGTCACCTTCGGCGTGGCTCCTGCCACAATCGTCTACTCTACCCTCTGCGTGATGGAGTACCCGGAGTTTCTGGAACCTTTGCGCCCGATACTGCCCTACTTTGCATTTGTCATCGCGGCATTCTCCGCCTTGAGACTGGCGAAGTTCAATCTGGACGAACGTCAGACCACCTCCTTCATCGGGGTGCCGACACCTGCCAACGCCCTGTTCTGGGGTTCGCTCATCGTGTCAAGTCCGTCGTGGCTCATCGACAACAGTTGGTCGATATACATCATCTTGGCACTCGTCATCGTGACGAGCTACCTCTTGATATGCGAACTGCCTTTGTTCGCCCTCAAGTTCAAGCAATGGACATTCAAGGGCAACGAGGTGAAATACTGTTTCGCAGCCCTCACAGTCATCATCCTCGCCGGCTCCACCATGCTGAGCGGTGCGAGGGGATTCCTCGAAGGATGGTGGCTGGTCATCTTGGCATACGTCATCATCTCCATTGCAAAACATTTCATAAGCTAAAAATAAACACCCTCAAAGGGGTAGACGGATTCACTCTCGCCTACCCCTTTTTCGTATCTTCTGGATTTACCAACAAAACATCAGTTGTGGACCAAGGTACCTATCTCCTCGCCGTCCATCACTTTCTTCAGGTTGCCCACCACATCCATGTTGAACACATAGATAGGCAGATTGTTCTCCTTGCACATCGTGGTGGCGGTGAGATCCATCACCTTCAGTCCACGGGTGTAAATCTCGTCGTAGGTGATGTCCTTGAACTTAGTCGCCGTCGGGTCTTTCTCCGGGTCGGCAGTATAGATGCCGTCAACACGCGTACCCTTCAGCATCACGTCCGCCTCTATCTCGATGCCACGGAGTGAAGAACCCGTGTCTGTCGTGAAATAAGGGCTGCCGGTACCTGCGGAGAAGATGCACACATAGCCATCCTCCATCGCCTCTATCGCCTTCCACTTGCTGTAGAACTCGCCGATGGGCTCCATGCGGATGGCTGTCAGCACCTTGGTCTTCACGCCCAAGGCACCGAGCGCACTGCTCAACGCCAGGGAGTTGATGACCGTGGCGCACATACCCATCTGGTCGCCCTTCACACGGTCGAAGCCCTTCTGGCTTCCGCTCAACCCACGGAAGATGTTGCCGCCACCGATGACGATGCCAATCTGCACACCCATTCCGTGTACCTCCTTGATCTGCTTGGCATAGTCACTCAGGCGTTCAGGGTCGATGCCGAAGCTCTGTTTCCCCATCAAGCTCTCTCCACTCAATTTCAAAAGAATTCTCTTAAATTTTGCCATTTATCTTATTGTTTAATGTTGATTGTTTCATGTTTAATTGCAAGGGGCAAGACAAAATTTGATTTCCCCGAAGGCATAAGACCTTATCACCCCTCGCTTGTCGTGAAGGATGAGATGGCCGTCGTCCTCCACCTCCACAAAGGCACCCTCGAACTCGCCGTCCTTGTCCTCGTAGCGATGATAGCCCTTGCGGCGATACAGGGACAGGTGGTAGATGCCCGAAATGTCCATATAGTCGGCCCGCCGCAACAACTCATAGTATTTCCCGAAGGCATCCAAAATCTTTTGCAGCACCTCCTCTCGGTCTACCTCGTGTCCGAGAATCTGGAACAATGACACGGGATTGGGAGCATCGCTGTGGAAATCCGCCTGGTTGACATTCACCCCGATGCCGAAGACACAACGCTTGATGCCCTGCGAGTCTATCGAGTTCTCTATCAGCGTACCGCTTATCTTCTTGTCGTTCCAATAGACATCATTGGGCCATTTCAGGGTGATACCGTCCACATAACTGTCCAAGGCATCCTTTAATGCCAAGGCACCAGCCATGGACAACATGAACTGTCGGGCAACGGGCACCCAACGTGGTTGGACAAGGATGCTGAAAAGCAGGTTCTTGCCTCTCTCGCTCTCCCAGGAGTGGGTACCCTGTCCCTTGCCAGCCGACTGATAGTCGGCAACGACAACGGTCATCTCCTCACCAGTCTCCGGGATATAACTCTTCAGGTAACGGTTGGTCGAGTCTGTCTCTTCCAACCTGATGATTCTTGTATTCATTTACACATTATTATATATAGGCACTTACAATATCAGCATCGGGTTGAAGGCATCCTCGATATGTTCGACACGACTCTCTCCCGTCGGAGACCCGATGACGGTGATGATGTCGAAACGGACGTTGGGAGGTGCAGTATGCGACTTGAGATAGATGTTGGCTGCAACGGCAAGGTTCCTCTGCTTGCGAATATCCACAGAGTCCTCAGGCTCCGAGATGCCATCCATGCGCCTCGTCTTCACCTCGACGAAAACCAGCCACATGGAATCCCCAGACCTTGCGACAATATCCAGGTCGCGATTACCTACTCTCCAGTCACGGTCAAAGACTACATATCCCCTGCCCTCCAAATACTTGGCTGCCATGTCTTCGCCCCATTTGCCAAAATCATTGTGTTCTGCCATATATCTTTGTTTAGTTTTTAGACACTTTCTTCGTGTATTCCTTTGCAAAAATAACATTTTTCCGGATAACATCAAACAAAATCAGACTTTATTTCTTTTGCATATCGTTTTTTTACTGTATTTTTGCATCCGATTACGAACTTATACAACAAAGACTATGGATGACCAAAGGAAAAAAGACGAGGAATTCATGCGCCGGGCATTGTTTGAGGCACAGGCAGCATTCGACGAAGACGAGATTCCCATCGGGGCCGTTATCACCTGTAGGGACCGCATCATCTCCAGAGGGCACAACCTGACGGAAATGCTCTGCGATGTCACTGCCCATGCAGAGATGCAAGTCATCACGTCGGGAGCCAACCTCCTGGGTGGCAAATACCTGAGAGACTGCACCCTCTATATCACGGTGGAACCTTGCGTGATGTGTGCCGGAGCCATCGGCTGGGCACAAATCAGCAGGGTGGTCTATGGTGCGCCCGACGAGAAGCGTGGGTACAGGAAATATGCACCCGAAGCAATGCATCCCAAGACCACTGTCACTTCCGGCGTGCTGGAAGAAGAGTGCAAGCAACTCATGCAAAGTTTCTTCCAAGGCAAAAGATAGAGAAAAGCCTCCCGATGTCCTTCAAACAACACCGGGAGGCTTCCTTTTACCTTTTTATTCTTTTACCTTTTTACCTTTAAATTACTTCACGAGTACGACAAGATACTTGCTGGTGCTCCAGAAGATCTGCGGATTCTGGATTTGCAGCGTATACTGCTTGTTGGCATCGCGAACCAGCTGATAGCTGCTGGACGGATGGGCAGTAAGCAACTTGGCAGACTTGGAATACAACTTGATTTCCGTCACGTTGCGAATATCAATCTTGGTGAAGTAGTTCTTGTTGAAATTGCCGTTCATCACCTTGCCGTCCTCGATGATATGCTGTCCCTTCAGTTCTTTCTTGGTACCGAAGACATACCAGGCGGAATTCAGCTGCTTGTCCTGCGTGTTGATGGTCTCCGTCTTCTTGGCATTGTCGGTCGTCAGGTTGTTGACGTTGGTATTCAGGTTGTTGATGGTCTCGTCGAGCTGGGCGATATGCACATCCTTGCCGTCAAGCTCCGCACGCAGAGCCTGCAGCTGTTGGTTCTTCTCCTCCAACTGTTTGGTCAGATTCTCTATCGTCTTCTTCAACTGTCCTCCCTGCAAAGAACTGTTGGCAAGTTGTTTCTGCAACTTGGCAATCAACTCCTTGTTCTGCTTCATGCGCTCTGCGATGAACTGGATGTTCTCCTTGAGCTGCTGTTTCCTGCTGGCACCCTCGCCGCTCTTCGCCAGGCTCAGCCGATTCTCCGCCTCATTGATTTTCTGGAATCCCTCCTCGATGTCGTTCAAGGTACCCAGCATGTCGTTAATCTCACTATCCTTTTGGGCAATGATGTCGTTCAATGAGTCAGTCTGATAAGTATTGGTCATATCAGGCGTTGTCTTCTTCTCCTTACAACCCGTCAAGAACGCGGTTGCGACACAGACGATAATCAATAGCTTCTTCATAATCGTTCCTTTTTAATAAGTTAATGTTCAATTACTATGTTTCTTACGTTCTTCACGCCGTTTTTCCTTCAGTTCCTCCTTCAGTTGCCGGGCATCCTTGCCGGCGAGGACGATGACGAACTCGCCGCGGGGCTCCGTCTCCTGAAAATGGGCGATGGTTTCCGCCAACGTTCCCCTGACACTCTCCTCATGGATTTTGGAAATCTCCCGACAGCAACTCACCTGCCTGTCCTCCCCAAAGACCTCGGCAAACTGCTGCAGGGTCTTCACCACACGGTATGGCGACTCGTAGAAAATCATCGTGCGCGTCTCGTCCTTCAAGGAATCGAGGTAAGTCTGCCTGCCCTTCTTCTGGGGGATGAATCCCTCAAAGCAGAACCGGTCGCAGGGCAGTCCCGACGACACGATGGCAGGGATGCAAGCCGTAGCTCCCGGCAAGGTCTGCACGGTAATGCCCGCCTTCGCCGCCTCCCGGGCGAGGAAGAACCCCGGGTCGCTGATGCCCGGAGTACCGGCATCGCTGATCAGGGCGATGGTCTCCCCTGCCTTCAGTCGTTCCACGATGGAGGCGGAAGTGCCGTGCTCGTTGAACTTATGGTGAGCCACCAGTCGGTTCTTGATGTCGAAATGCTTCAACAGGACACTCGATGTCCGAGTGTCTTCGGCGAGCACCAGATCAGCTTCCTTCAGGACTCTGATGGCCCGCATTGTCATGTCCTCCATGTTTCCTACAGGAGTCGGTACGATATATAATGTGCCCATACAGCGTACAAATGTAGTTAATTAATCTTTCTTGGCAAAAAAAATCCGCTTTTCTTTGCAATTTTTAAAACCTTATTGTTAATTTTGTCCCCGAAATGACAGAAAATCTAATTGGGGAGACACACCGACCCGGAAGAATTGAAGTGGTGTGCGGCTCTATGTTCTCTGGAAAAACAGAGGAACTGATCCGAAGAATGAAGCGCGCTAAGTTCGCCAAACAGAAGGTTGAGATATTCAAGCCTTCGATTGACACCCGTTACTCGGAAGAGAATGTTGTCAGCCACGACTCGAACTCCATCAAGTCTACGCCGATCGACTCTTCCGAAGACATCCTTGCATTGGCATCGGGCATTGAGGTCGTGGGCATCGACGAGGCGCAGTTCTTCGACAAGGGACTGGTGGAGGTATGCAATCAGCTCGCCAACCGTGGCGTGAGGGTGATTGTCGCCGGACTGGACATGGACTTCAAGGGCGTGCCCTTCGGTCCCATCCCCGCCCTGTGTGCCATCTCAGACGAAGTGACCAAGGTGCATGCCATCTGCGTGAAGTGCGGTGCCCTGGCGTATGTGAGCCACCGACTGGTACACAACAGAAAGCGAGTGCTCCTCGGCGAGAAGGACGAATACGAACCTCTGTGCCGCGAGTGCTACAAGAAAGCCCTAACCTATGAAGCAAAAGGTGAAGGAGCGGATCATCATTCTTAATGATTAATATAACTTCTTAATTATTAATTATGCCAAAGGAAATAACATTCGACAAATTCATCCGAGGGGCAGGCATCACCTTGCTTGTCATTGCGGTACTGTACGTCACCAACTACCTCAGTGGCGTACTCCTGCCCTTCTTCGTCGCCTGGTTCTTCGCCTACCTGCTCTATCCCGTAGTGAAGTTCATCGAGAACAAGCTGCACATCCGTGTCCGTGGTCTGTCCATCATTCTGGCAATGCTCCTCGCCATCAGCGTGATAGGTGGTGTGATTTGGCTCATCATCCCTCCCATGTTCGACCAGATAGACAAATTGGGGGCTGTGCTGACCCGCTGGCTGCACCAGACCACCCACACCAACAACCTCACGGCGATGATCAAGGAATGGATATGGGACAACCAGAAAGAGATAGAGCATTTCATCAGAAGCAAGGATTTCAGCGATGCGCTGAGGGGAGCCATGCCCAAGGTGTTCTCCGTCGTTGGACAGACGGCGAACGTCATCATCAGCATCGTCGCCTCTATGATTACCTTATTGTATATGTTCTTCATCCTGCTCGACTATGAGACGCTTACAGCCAACTGGGTGCGTATCTTCCCCAAGAAGAACCGTCCCTTCTGGCATTCACTGATGAAGGACGTGGAGCGCGAGATGAACAACTACATCCGCGGCCAGGGCATGGTGGCACTCTGCATGGGCATCATGTTCTGCATCGGCTTCACCATCATCGGCTTCCCCATGGCGATAGGACTGGGCATCCTCATTGGCATCATGGACCTGGTGCCTTATCTCCATACCTTCGCCCTCATCCCCACCGCCTTCCTTGCCATGCTGAAGGCGGCCGACACGGGACAGAATTTCTGGCTGGTCTTCGGTTTGGCGTTCTTGGTATTCTGCGTGGTACAGGTCATCACCGACATGGTGGTCACTCCCAAGATCATGGGCAAGGCGATGGGACTGAACCCTGCCATCCTTCTCCTGAGCCTCTCTGTATGGGGTGCGTTGTTGGGATTCATCGGCCTGATTGTAGCCCTTCCGCTCACCACGCTCATCATCGCCTACTGGCAGCGGTATGTGACCCGGGAAAAGCCGCACTATCTGATAGAACGGCAAGCAGACGATGGCTTTTCAGTGCAAGAAAGGGCGGAAAAACAAGAAATATAACAAAAAAAAAGCTAAATGTTTGGTAATTTCAGAAAATTGTCGTACCTTTGCACACGCTTTTGAACAAGAAGTTGGTTATTGACTCGCTAGCTCAGCTGGTAGAGCACAACACTTTTAATGTTGGGGTCATGGGTTCGAGCCCCATGCGAGTCAC
>CAVEJY010000087.1:0-6680 GCA_963616155.1 Acutalibacteraceae bacterium | reverse complement strand
TCTTCACTCTTCACTCTTCGTTCTTCACTCTTCACTTTACTTCCCCCTATATCCTCCGACAGCAGTCTTCGGGTCCACGTCCTCCCCCTCCTGAGGGAAGCTGGGCACAAACCGCATCTCATGCTCTATCTGGCGCTGGCGCTTCTTCATGTAGGCACTGGGGTATTTCGAACTGAAACGTCGTGGGTTGGGCAACGTGGCGGCTATCAGCGCACACTCACTGCGGAACAAGTCGGCAGCCTTCTTGTCGAAATGATATTCCGCCACGGCATCCACGCCATAGATACCCGGTCCCATCTCGATGCTGTTGAGATACACCTCCATGATGCGCTGCTTGCTCCACATCATTTCGATGAGGAACGTGAAGTACACCTCGAAGCCCTTCCTCGTCCAGGAACGGCCCGGCCACAGGAACACGTTCTTGGCAGTCTGCTGGCTGATGGTACTTGCTCCATGTACCTTTCCGCCCCGCGCATTGTTCCTGGCGGCATGCTCGATGGCATTGAAGTCGAAACCGTGGTGCTTCAGGAAGCGGGAGTCCTCGCTCGCCATCACCGCCACAGGCATGTGGGGCGAAATCTTGTCCATCGGCACCCAATGGTGATGCAAGGCAATACTCTCTCCATTAGCCACTTGCTGGAAGCAGCGGATAAACATGAGCGGGGTGAAATAGACAGGGATGAACCGATACGCCACTACAGCAAGAATGGTGGTACTGAAAAACAGCACCACCACCCATCTTACAAAGTTTCTAATCTTCTTCAAAATCATCTCGAAAGAAAGATTTGGTATTTTCTCCTATGTTAAACCTTACTGCAATGTGCCGTTGTTGGCGGCATTCACCATTGCCTGGCTGGCATAGAGGTACACCTCCACACGGCGGTTTGCCTGGCGGCCGGCATCTGTCGCATTGTCGGCAACAGGGTTGGAAGAGCCGAAGCCCTGGATGTTCTTGAACTGTGAAGCACTGACACCGCAAGTGGTCAGATAGTTGTAGACAGCCTTGGCACGGTTCTCGCTCAAGGGAACATTGATGCCGTCATTGCCCGTACTGTCAGTATATCCCTGTACGTCGACCTGGCAGTCAGTGTTGTTCTTCAGCACGGTAGAGAACTTGGCCAAGTCGGTCTTGGCATTTGCGCTCAAGTCATACTTGCCAGTCTTGAACAGGATGCCCGAGTCAAAGGTAACCTTCACGGCAGCAAGACCGTTGGCATCGGTGACCGTCTCCACCTGCGCATTCTCGATGGCAGCAGCCTGCGCCTTCACCTTGTCCATATGCTTGCCGATGAGCGTACCGGCAGTGCCGCCTACGGCTGCACCGATAGCTGCGCCCACGAGGGCACCCGTACCACGATGGCTGTTGTTGAGCAGTCCACCCACGATAGCGCCAAGGGCTGCGCCAGAGCCTGAGCCCACCAATGTACCTGTCTTCTGGTTGGTTCCACAACTTCCGAAAACGAGCAGCATAGAGAGTGCTGCTACAGTAAATTTCATCTTTTTCATTTCTAAATCTCCAATATTTGTGTTATTTAATTGCAAAGATAACGCTTTTTCTTCGAAGGTATTTCTTTTTCGGGTAATAATTAATATAAATTAATTCAAAAAAACGGCAATCACAAAGACTTTCCCTTACCGTCTCGCCGTTTCTTCTTACTTTTGCAATTAGAAGAAGTTTTTCTCCCTTTTCCTTTGTCTTTTAAATTATTTTATTTAACTTTGCAAAAGTATTTGCCAAACGGTTTTTAAAACCTTTTGCAAAATCACGAGAACAAATTGAAATACAACAACTTTGCAGTATGGTAAGTAGACTCATTAAGGAACACGACCGCAGAACATTGCTGGCAACATACTTGTATGGAGTCTCCAATCTGTTCATCAGCGGTACAGGCATAGGTGGATTCTCGCCGTTGATTACAGGTGACGGGATTGGGATATAATGAGATATAATGATTAAAAACTCGACAGCATATGGAATTAATGACAATTTTTATGGGTATCTGCGCCGTAATTAGTACAAGTTTTGCCATATGGCTAAATACTAAATCGGGCGAGAAATGGCTGCAAAGCCTGTAGGGGTATGGTCAAAGAACCATACAATATTCGACATCGAAAGAAACAATTAAAAATACAAAATAGTAATATGGCTAAAGAACTAAAAGATTTGACCAAGCGTGCCGACAACTACAGTCAGTGGTACAACGACTTGGTAGTGAAGGCCGACCTCGCCGAGCTGTCTCCCGTGCGCGGTTGCATGATTATCAAACCATACGGTTATGCCATCTGGGAGAAGATGCAGCAGCAGCTCGACAAGATGTTCAAGGCAACAGGTGTGCAGAACGCATATTTCCCCCTCTTGATTCCGAAGAGCTTCTTCTCCCGCGAGGCCGAGCATGTGGCTGGCTTCGCCAAGGAGTGCGCCGTAGTCACCCACTACCGCCTCCGTTCCACCGAGGACGGCAAGGAAGTGGAGGTAGACCCCAACGCCAAACTTGAGGAAGAGCTGATTATCCGTCCCACCTCAGAGACCATCATCTGGAACACATACAAGAACTGGATCCACTCTTGGCGCGACCTGCCCATCCTCTGCAACCAGTGGTGCAACGTGATGCGCTGGGAGATGCGTACCCGCCCCTTCCTCCGCACATCGGAGTTCCTGTGGCAGGAGGGACACACCGCCCACGCCACCAAGGAAGAGGCAGAGGCTAAGGCACAGGAGATGCTGAAGGTGTACGCCGACTTCGCCGAGAACTACATGGGCGTGCCGGTGCTTCAGGGCGTGAAGAGCGAGACAGAGCGTTTCGCCGGTGCCCTCAACACCTATACCATCGAGGCAATGATGCAGGACGGCAAGGCTTTGCAGAGCGGTACTTCCCACTTCCTGGGACAGAACTTCGCCAAGAGTTTCGACGTTACTTATCTTAATAAGGAGAACAAGCCCGAGTATGTATGGGCGACCTCATGGGGCGTTTCCACCCGCTTGATGGGTGCCCTCATCATGGTCCACAGCGACGACAACGGATTGGTACTGCCTCCTAAGCTGGCTCCTATCCAGGTGGTCATCATCCCCATCAACAAGGGTGCGGAGCAGTTGGAGAAGATCTCAGCCAAGCTGCAGCCCGTCATCGACCAGCTGCGCGAGCTGGGCATCAGCGTGAAGTACGACGACTCCGACAACAAGCGTCCGGGCTTCAAGTTTGCCGACTACGAGCTGAAGGGTGTTCCCGTACGTCTCGTCATGGGTGGCCGTGACCTGGAGAACAACACCATCGAGATCATGCGCCGCGACACCTTGGAGAAAGAGTCTGTCAGCTTCGACGGCATCGTGGAGCGTGTCAAGGACATGCTGGAGGACATCCAGAAGAACATCTTCGAGAAAGCCCGCTCTTACCGCGACTCCCATGTCTACGAATGCGACGACTACGAGGAGTTCAAGGAGCGTGTCAAGGACGGCGGCTTCTTCCTCTGCCACTGGGACGGCACTGCCGAGACCGAGGCAAAAATCAAGGAAGAGACACAGGCTACCATCCGTTGCGTGCCCTTCGCCTACGAGCAGACTCCCGGCGTGGACATGGTGAGCGGAAAGCCATCAGTAGCCCGTGTCATCATCGCCAGAAGCTACTAAGGTCATTTTTTCGGGAAGAACAACTTAAAACGGAACATCATGGAACAGATCAAGAACGACCAACTTACCATCGAGATTGCTTCCAAGGGAGCAGAGTTGCAGAGCATCAAGGACGCAGAGGGACACGAGTACCTCTGGGACGGCGACAGTGAATACTGGGGACGACGCTCCCCCATCCTCTTCCCCATCACCTGCGGACTGTGGAAAGGCACCTACCGCATCGACGGCAAGGAACACAAGATGCCCAAACACGGATTCTGCCGCGACGCTGAGTTCAAGTTAGTGGGCAAGACTGCCGACCGCCTCACCTATGTATATACGGACAATGAGGAGACACAGCAGCTCTATCCCTACCACTTCAACCTCGCCGTATCTTACCGCTTGGAAGGCAACGAACTCCATGTCATCTGGCATGTGGAGAACACCGACACCCGGCGCATCCACTTCCAGATAGGCGGTCATCCTGCCTTCCTGATTCCCGGATGCAAGAAGGGCGGCAAGCTGAAGGCTACCATGAGACTGGACAACGACGCTCCCGTGCGGCGCTTCGCCACCGTGGAGGGTTGCATCGACAGAGACCGCTTCGAGACTGTGAAGACCGACAACGGCTTCTGGGACGTGGACTGCAGCACCTTCGACGAGGATGCTGTCATCTTCGACAAGAGTCAGGTGAAGGAGGTGAGCATCCTCGACGAGGAAGGCGAACCCCACGTTACCGTCAGCTTCAAGTCACCGGCAGTGGGTATCTGGTCTCCCACAGGCAAGAATGCCCCCTTCATCTGTATTGAGCCATGGTATGGCGTTGCCGACCTGGCCGAGTACGAAGGCAACATCGAGGACCGTTACCTCATGAACAGCCTGCAACCAGGTGCCAGTTTCATGAGCGAGTACATCATCAGAATCGAGAAATAACCATTCGATAACAACACTTGCCACAAAGGCAGCACACGGGAAGAATGTTCCCAGTGTGCTGCCTTTGTCTTTTTATACAGTCCTCTTGGGACAGAAAGAGTCGAACGGACACTTGCCGCACGCCGGCTTCTGGCTCTTGCAGATGTAGCGACCATGCAGGAGCAGCCAATGGTGGGCACGGCACATGTCGTCCGCCGGAATATGTTTCACCAACGCCTGTTCCACCTTGAGCGGCGTATTGGCGGTGCGGGGCACCAACCCTAAGCGATGGCTGACCCGATAGACGTGGGTGTCCACGGGCATGGCACTCTGTGCAAAGGCGACGGCAAGCATCACGTTGGCGGTCTTGCGCCCCACTCCCGGCAAACGCACCAGGTCGTCCATGTCGGCAGGCACCTCTCCCCTGTAGTCACTGACGAGCATCTTCGAAAGTTGCACCAGGTGCTTTGCCTTGGCGTTGGGATAGCTCACGCTCTTCACATACTCGTACACCTCATACTCCTCAGCCTCAGCCATTGCCCGGGCATCGGGATAAGCCCGGAACAGATCGGGAGTGACGAGGTTCACACGCTTGTCGGTGCATTGTGCCGAAAGCACCACGGCAACAAGCAGCTGAAACGTACTTCCGTAGTTCAGTTCCGTGTCCACATCGCCTTGTTCGCGGCGGAAATAATCCAATATCTTGTCGTACCGTTCCTGTAATGTCATAACTGAATTTCACCTTATTATATATATTCCACTTGCAAAAGTACACAAATTCCAGGCGAGAGGCAAACGAAGAACCCTTTTTCCTTGGAATTTAAACTTTATTAATCGAAGGAAAGACAAAAAGCCGAACAGATGTTAAATACGGAGTATCTGTAGCTAAAGAAAGTAAACGGGATTTTACTTTTCCACTCTACAGCCATCTTAGATACAGAAACAAGAAATTATAAACCATAAAATACAACGAATATGAAACAGACCGTAAAGACATTCATGTTTGCCATCGCCCTCACCATGGCAAGTACTGCGACCTTCGCGCAGAACAACTCAGAGAAAGGCAACCGTCCCTCGCCCGAGGCCATGATGGAACAGAGGGCGAACAGCATCGCCAAGCAGATGGGCCTGGATGCCAAGACCACCAAGAAGTTTGTCTCCGTCTTCAAGAGCGAGCAAAACGATATGCGTGAAGTGCTGCCCAAGAGAGGTGGAATGCCTCCAAAGGGCGAGCGTCCACAAGGCAATCCGCCCCAGGGAAATCCCCCCAGCGGCGAGCGTCCACAAGGCAACCCTCCGTCAATGAACGGAAAGGACGGCAAAGGTATGGGCAGACCCCAGATGAGCAACGAGGAGAAGCAGAAGATGGCGAAAATCAAGGAGAAGTACAACAAGAAGTACGCCAAGTTCTTCAGCCAGGACCAGATCAAACAGATGTACAAGTTGCAGGAGCAGGAGCGATCCAACCACCAGCCCAAGGGTAAAAAGAACTGATCTGTATCCTGCTTATACTCTTGCCTTGGAAGGAACAGTATCTCGCCCCTTCACCTTTGTGGCTGAATAGCAAAATAGAGCATTTATTGGAGCATCTGCATAGTTCCGTGGAGGCTTTGCGCCTCCACGGAACTTGGGCGAACCACCGTAGTGTTTTCAATGGTATTAGATTTATTCTTTCCAAAACATTGTGTCCACAAAGACACAGCAAGGTATGTTTCGAGTTACTCGAAACCTTTCAAGTTACTCTTGAAAGAACAAACGAATTGTCCTCCTAAGTCGGGCAATTTTACAGATAATATTTTTAATCTGTCTAAATAGTAGCAATGTATGCCAATTATTCATTTTTTCTGATTGATTATCAAGATAAAACATTATATTTGTAACATTAAATGTTTTGGAACAATGGCAAAGAACAATATAGACTTATCTGTAGTCCTTCATGATAATAGTGACTATAAGGACTGGCTTGTAGAATTGAAAGAAAGATTCTATAGCCATCGCCTCAAGGCTTCGTGTGCCACCAACGGCTATTTGTTGGACTTCTATTGGAAATTGGGACGAGACATCGAAGCCAAACAATATGCCAATACTTACGGCTCTGGTTTTTATAAGAATCTCAGTCAGGACTTGAAGAACGAGATGCCTGGAGTAAAAGGTTTCTCGCCTA
>CAVEJY010000086.1:0-4228 GCA_963616155.1 Acutalibacteraceae bacterium | reverse complement strand
TAGACCCACTGATTAAGAGTCAGTTGCTCTACCAACTGAGCTAAGGGTGCATTCTTGAAAGCCTCATTTCTGAATTGCGAGTGCAAAGGTACTACTATTTTTTTATTCCACCAAATTTTTTGGCAACTTTTTTTCAACTTTTTTGTTTTTATCCTTGACGAAGAGTCCTAATGTATGGGTAATTCCCCTTTTGTCGAGGCTTTTCAGGCGGTATATTCCGTCTTGTAAATCGCTGATGTCTAACTTGTTGCCATGTTGTTTCCTAATGGTGATGTCGTTCCCGCGCAATGTCTCGACGATGATGTGCTTGGTCGTGATATTTTTTGATGCGGGTGGCAGGATAACCGTCTTTCCGTCGCAGTCGAGCATTTTTGCCCCTCCTGCTTCTCCCGTTGTCTGGTGGCTGGAAGAGGAGATGGCAGGCGATGTCGTGCTTTGCACAGGCAGACTTTCGTTGCCGAATCCGTCCATAGCAGTGACGGCGAAGTAGAGGGGCTCGCCCTGGCCGGTCCTTACGGTGATGGTGTTCCTGGTGCTCCTTGTCTCTATCAGGTTGCGGGCATCGGACACGTTTACGGGCCAGATTTTGCTTGCATATACATTATTATATATATAGGGAGTGGATATTCGGGTGCCGTCCTCGTATTGCGACGGGTTCGTCCATGTGAGCCGTATGCTTCCGTCCGCCTCCTGGATGGCCATCTGTGAGGGAGGCATAGGGAGTTTAGTGCTTGCCCACGTCATCGGAGGCACGAGGGCAGGGTAGGGGTTGAACGCCTCCGTGAAGTCGTAGATGCCCTGCCGGTTGTCCAGAAGGAACTTGTTGCGGAAGAAGGCGTAGCCCAGTCCGATGTTGCGCAGGTGGTACATCTCGCGTGTGATGTCGGAGATGTTCCACTTTCCCTCCTTGGGGTCGAGGAAGTAAATCCCCAGTCCGGGGACGACGATCCTGCCGTGGTCTTGTTCCTTCCAGTCGATGGCGAAGGGGAAGAACTGTTCGTTCCTGAAATACATCATGGGGAACAGTTCGTCCATCAGGCCGTCCCTCAGCCATCCCCCTGCGTCCTGGCACACCTTGGTGTAGGCATTCCATCCGTGGCTCCAGTAGCGGCTCAGGTCGTCGCGCTTGCCGATGGGAGAGCAGCTCATCTTCACCCACGGTTTCTCCGCCTTCACCGCGTCATGTATCTTTTCCACGATGGCGGTGATGTATTCCCTGCCTCTGCCCCGGCTCACCCTCAGCTTCCAGGTCTCGGGATAGCGGATGTAGTCCAGGTGGATGCCGTCAATGTCGTATCGGCGTGTGATTTCCCGGCAGATGCCGGCGAGGTAATCTCCCGTGCGGCTGTCCTCGGGATTCATGTATCCGTCGGTGCCTATCTTCTTGATGAGCCCCGGCATCCTTTGGCGCAGATTCTTGCATCCAAGGGCGTTCCACTTTCCCACGGGGATGGTCACCACCCAGGCGTGCAGTTCCATGCCGCGCTTGTGGCATTCCTCGATGGCGAAGTGCAGGGCATCGTAGCCCGGAGTCCTGCCGGGGAATCCGGAGAGGCATCCGTCCCATGGTTCGTATTCCGACGGGTATATCATCGTGCCCCGGATGCGGGTCTGCAAGAGTACCGTGTTGATTTTTGCCTGCTGTAGTCTGTCGAGGATGGAGCGCAGTTCCTGTTTCTGTTTCTCGGCGGAAAGGGAAGACTGGGAATAACTGTGCGGCCAGTCGATGCCGCCTATGGTTGTGAGCCATACGGCCCGCACCTCATGCTTGGGCGCGGGATTGGCAAGCATGATGCTCTGTGCTTTTATTGATAAAAAAGGGAGCAAAAGTAGGAAAAATATCTTAATTTTATGCATAATACCACTATTTGGCAACAAAGATACGGATTTTTTTCTGTATATCAAATAAAAATTGTATATTTGCGAGGTATTTTATAGTGCATTTTATAATAATTCGTATGAAGAAATTGATTATGATGGCTGTGGCTATGCTTGCGACGGTAGCTGCACACGCCCAGTTTGAGAAAGGTAAGGTATATTGTGGAGCTTCCCTCTCGGGGCTCAACATGAGTTATAATGGAGCCGAGGAGTTCAACTTCGGCGTGCAGGCAAAGGCGGGGTATTTCCTTGCCGACAATCTGGTGGTGCTGGGACAGCTCTCCTACAACCACTCTGGCAAGGAGGGTGTAAAGGACTATTTCTCGGTAGGGGCGCAAGGACGCTACTATATCATCCAGAACGGTCTGTTCCTTGGCGCAGGTGCCAAGTTGACGCATACGGGCGGCTACAATGACGTGATGCCCGGTGTGGAGGTGGGCTACGCCTTCTTCGTGAGCCGCACGGTGACCATCGAGCCTTCTATCTATTACGACCAGAGCTTCAAGAACCACTCTGACTATTCCACCGTGGGCTTGCGCGTGGGGATAGGAGTGTATCTCTGATGATGCGGCAGTATCCGTCGGCACTGCTGGAGAAGGCAGTGGGCGAATTCTCGAAGCTGCCGGGGATAGGGCGCAAGACTGCCTTGCGCCTTGTCCTCCATATGCTCCGCAGGAGCGACGAGGAGGTGGAGCGGTTTGCGGATGCCGTCGCACGCATGAAGCGGGAGGTGGTGTACTGCAAGGTGTGCCATAATGTGAGCGACACCGACGTGTGCCCGATATGCGGCGATGCCCGTCGCGATGCCTCTACGGTGTGCGTGGTGGAGAACGTGCAGGATGTCATGGCGGTCGAGAACACCCAGCAGTACCATGGTCTGTATCATGTATTGGGCGGGGTGATTTCGCCCATGGACGGGATAGGACCCTCCGACATAGAGATAGAGTCGCTGGTGAACCGTGTGGCGAAGGGAGGCATCTCCGAGGTCATACTTGCTTTGGGCAGTACGATGGAGGGGGATACCACCAATTTCTATATTGCCCGCAAGTTGGCTTTCTGGCCCGTCAAGGTGTCCGTCATCGCCCGCGGCATTTCCGTGGGTGATGAGCTGGAGTATGCAGACGAGGTGACCTTGGGGCGTTCTATCCTCAACCGTACCCCCTTCGAACAATAATTATGTACTCAATGTTTGTAGCGAAAAGATGAATCTGAGAAATACGCAACGGCTGTTGATGGCCAACTTCCTGTTCATGGTGCTTCTGGCTCTCCTGCTTGTGGTGCTTTACGAGACTGGGGTGGCGGAATCCCTTGAAATGGGCGATGCGGCATCCCTCATGTTTGTGATGCAGGTGACGATGGAGTTGCTCACCATTGCCGTCATCCCCCTGGCGTTGAAACTGTTTAGCTTCAAGGCTGTGCGCAGAAGGCTGGTGGCGGGCAAGGGTGCCGCTCTCTTGCCATGGGCGACGGCAAGGCTCAATATGCTTTGCTTGCCGATGGTGGTCAACATATTCCTTTATTACCAGACCATGTCGCCTGCCTTCGGCTACATGGGCATCATCCTTTTCCTGTGCCTGTTCTTCATCTATCCCTCCATCGGGCGTTGCACCGAGGAGACGGAGGAGATGCCGGAGCAGCCTCGCGAGGGAAAATAAACACAAAGGGAGAGAATGGAACGCAATGATATACTATATAATAAGGTACGCCTGCGCGCGCTGGAACCGGAAGACCTTGATTTTCTCTATCGGATAGAGAACGACGAGGCGGTATGGAACGTAGGCAATACCAACGTGCCTTACTCCCGGTCGGTGTTGGTCGACTACATCACCAGCTCCCGTGCCGACATCTATGCCGACCGGCAGGTGAGGATGGTGATGGAAAACCAGCTTCGGGAACCGGTAGGCTTTGTCGATCTCGTGGATTTCGACCCTCGCCATTCGCGCGCCGAACTCGGGATTGTGGTCGACGGGCGCTTTCGTGGGCAAGGTTACGCCCGGTCTGCGTTGTTCAAAATCTGCGATTATGCCAGAGATGTCGTGGGATTGCATCAAATTTACGCTATTGTGGCTAAAAGCAATGATAAATGCTCAAGGTTGCTGAAAAACTTTGGATTTCAAGTAGATACGGAGCTGAAAGGCTGGCTGAGGATAGGCGATGATTACGAAGATGCTAATCTTTTTCAATATTTTTTGTAAAAAAGTTGCGGGAAAATTTGGTGGAATCAATTAATTGTAGTACCTTTGCAACCGCAAATGAGAAATGAACCTCACGCTAAAGGTTAAGTCCTTAGTATTTGGTGCGTTAGTTCAGTTGGTTAGAATGCCTGCCTGTCACGCAGGAGGTCACGAGT
>CAVEJY010000085.1:0-3486 GCA_963616155.1 Acutalibacteraceae bacterium | reverse complement strand
TAAGTGAAGAGTGAAGAACGAAGAGTGAAGAATTCAATACTCAAAAAAGCTAATCATCAAGCTGAAATTTAAAAGTAAAAAAAAGTATGGAAAAATATGAGATTCAAAGACTCCGCGACCTGCCAATCGAGCAGGTCGCCGGGAGGCTCGGACTGAGTGTAGCCCGCCACAAGGCACTCTGCCCCTTCCACGACGACCACCACGCCAGCCTCTCCTTCAACACCAGGCGCAACTCCTGCCGGTGCTTCGTCTGCATGGACTCCTCCATGGGCACCGTCGACCTCGTGATGCGCCTGCTGCACGTCGACTTCCCCAAGGCCTGCCGATGGCTCGCCGACAGCCACAACATCGTCCTGGAGAAACGGCTGCCCGACGGGCTGCGCACGCCCCACCCCGCCCCCGACCGGCCCAAACCCTTCGACGCTGCCCGCTACGCCCCCTTCTTCGAGCACCCGTGGCTCTCGACGGAGGCAAGGCGGTTCCTCTTCGAGGAGCGCAGGATAGACCCGAGGGTGGCACGCTGGTGCCGCCTCACCTCGTGGCAGGACCGCGACGGCACCCACTGGCTCCAAATCCCCTACTTCGACCAGGAGGCAAGGCTCGTCGGAGTGCAGAACCGCAACCTCGACTATCACCCGTCCAAGGATTCCACGGACGTTCCGGGGAAGAAGGAGGAGGGGAAGGAGAAGCCCCGCTTCCGGTTCCCCTACGGGGCGAAGTGCAGCATTTACAATCTTCCGGTGCTGGGTCTGCTCAGCGAGGGCGAACCGCTCTACATCACCGAGGGCTGCTCCGACTGCTGGGCGATGCTCTCCTCGGGGCGGAAGGCAATCGCCATTCCCTCCGCCACGCTCCTGAAAGACGAAGACCGGAGACTCCTCGCCGAAGTGTCGCAGCGGCTCCACACGGAGTGGCACATGTATCCCGACCGCGACGCACCCGGCGAACGCCTCTTCCTCCAGCTCAAGGAACTGCTCCCGGGGCTCCAGCACCACCAGCTGCCGCCCGGATGCAAGGACTTCGGGGAAGCGCATCTGATAATGAATCATTTATAATGAGGGCGAAAGCCCGATAAAACATGAAACACCCAACACTAACCGGGCGCAAGCCCGATAAAACTTTAAAACAATGGAAAAGGAATTTGAAATCAGACCCTACACGAAGAAGGAGCTCGCCCTCCTCTACTTCCCCGACAGCACTCCGCGCACTGCCGTCAACCACCTCATGCAGTGGATCCGCCTCTGCACTCCGCTCTGGAATGCGCTCCCGGAGACGGGGTACAGGAAATCCAGCAAGTCGTTCACCCCACGGCAGGTGAGGGCGATAGTGGAAAACCTGGGGGAACCCTGAAAGATGGAAAAATGAAAGGACGGGGGGAAGCCGCAGGGTTTTCCCCCGGCTTTTTCAGGGGTACAGTTTGCCAGAAGGCACGTTCCCCGGCCAACTGCCTTTCAGCTCTTCCAGCAGGTCCTCCAGCACATACTGGTCGCTCATCAGCTGCAACCCCGTGTCTGGGTCGGCCAAGAGCCGGGCAGTCCGGGAAGAATAATAAAGGTCCAACGCCTGTTCGGGAGAAATGCCTTTCTCCTTTGCCAGCATCATCACAATGCGGCTCTGCTTGCGCCAAAGTACAGAATCTCTCATTTGCCGTTTTTTTAAAAAAAACATCCTATAGCTGATAAGACGAGACGAATTTCAGATACCGGTCTATTATCCGCTGGCTACGAATACAGATTTGATGGTTCACCCGCTGAAACGCAAGTTGCCCCAAAGCCTGCTCAGCCGTGATTCTCCCGTTTTCGAAATCCTCCACCGTATCAATCACGTTGTCGTTTGCCACGCCGCCCTCCACCAGGTCATAGGCCTCCTGCATCGTCCCGCCCCTGCGGCAGTCCGCCACATATTGGAGCCATTCGAGACCGTACTCCCCGAAACTTCTGATGCGGAAACCGGGAAGCCCGAACACTTCGTCGCCCAGCTCGAAGACACTGACCACAGGGCGAAACGACGGGCCCCGGCGGATAGCCGTCATCCGGGCCCATCTTTCCGCCTGCGCCTGAATGGCCGTCAGGTAGAATCCTTTGCCGAAATCCACCTTGGAGCGTCCCTTTCCCGTCTCGGGCTGCTCTATCCTTGTGTACGAGCCGTGATAGAGCCTCATTGCGCCGCCTCCCAGTTCTTGAGAGTCTCCACCGTCGTGTCAGCCAGCCAGTCTGCACTTTGCGTATGCAGCTCCTCGTAATAGGGCAGGAGGAAATGATGGATAAGGCCCTGCTTCTTCAGGCGCAAATACATATTCTTCGGGGGAACGTTCATCTTCCGCGCCCCCTTCTCTATTGCCATGATGGCAAGATGGATTTGGTCATAACCTGTCTGTTCCATATTCTGCCTGTTGC
Source organism: Acutalibacteraceae bacterium (assembly GCA_963616155.1). Classification (GTDB taxonomy): domain Bacteria; phylum Bacteroidota; class Bacteroidia; order Bacteroidales; family Bacteroidaceae; genus Prevotella. The sequence continues at coordinate 1,090 of CAVEJY010000085.1, read as the reverse complement.
CGGCAGACCCTTCCGTGAGCCTGCCGAGTTTTTATTTCCAACGCAAATTTAAGCAAAAAGCGCAACATTCCCCGTCTGACGGCTTTTCTTTTATGCTTTTTTAAAAAATGTCACGCAATCCCACGGCAACGCACGGAACCGCACGGGTGGGAAATCGGGATTCCGTAACTTTGCAACGTGAAAAGGAAAGCGCGCCAACTTCACCCCGCCAACTGGGAAAAAACATTTACCCAACTGGAAACCGGGAAAGGGAGAACGCCGAGTAGTGCGGCGCGAAGCCCCGAAGAACTTAACGTTATCAACACCTAAAATCCAAGAAAAAAAATGAACGACAAAATGAAAGCATTCATCAGGTACCTGGTCGTGGCGGTCTGCTCCGCCGTCGTCACCTTCCTCACCTCTTCCTGCACCGCAGGACTGGTCATCGGCAAGAACCAGCGGCAGCAACAGGAGAACAACATCTCCACCAAGACCGACTCCACGCAGTTTGTGCCCACCATCACCATCAGGTAATCAACAATTCTTTAATTCAACACCAAACACTATGAGCATCAATCTCAAGGCAAAAGAGACCCTCATCCAGGTCGGCGACCTGAAGGGTACTTACCGTTATCTGCTCACCACCGAGCTTTACAGCAAGCTCTCGGAGAGCAAAGTCATCAAGGAAGCAGCCCTCAGAAGCGGCATCAGCAGGGGCGTGATGCAGGCGTGCTGGGACGCTGCGGGAGAGGTCATCAAGACCTGGGCCACCGAGGGCCACTCCGTAGCCATCCCCGGACTGGGCACCATGCGGTTCGGAGTGCGCGCCAAGAGCGTGGCTACCGTCGGCGAAGTGGCCACCAGCCTCATCAGCACCCGACGCGTCATCTTCACCCCCACCGTCGAAATCAAGGACGAGCTGAAGAACACCTCCATCAACATCACCTGCTACGACCGCAACGGAAAGGTGGTGAAGAACGTCACCTCGGGCGACAGCGGCAACGTGGAGGACAACGACAATTCCTCAGGCGACGGAGGCGACGGCAACACCCCGGACGGCGGCTCCACCCCGGGCGGCGGCTCAGGCAGCGACAGCGCAGGCGGAACGTCA
>CAVEJY010000084.1:0-7235 GCA_963616155.1 Acutalibacteraceae bacterium | reverse complement strand
AACCCAACTTCGAGGAAGAGGGTTGGGCACGTCGCAGACCTAAGAAGAAGAAATAAACTTTCAGGGGGAGGCCCAGTCTGCCCCCTATTTGACAACCCTCACACTGCACCTTACTCCTCATTCACTAATTAAAGAGTAGGTGCAGTGTGATGTGTTTTGGGCATTTTCATTCCATCCTGACATCCTTTTAATTCATTTTACAACACAATTTACGAATAAAACCTGCAAAACAACACAAAATGTACCACAAACATGACATTTATTGTCATTTCGTTTGCTAAAAATTTGTTTTTTTTACAAAATGTTTTTAACTTTGCAAACGATTTAATAGTTGTTTAATTTAAAGAGAGAGAAATTATGGTAAAAAGACTGTTGGTTTCAGCAACGTCGCTCATGCTGTTTTCAGCAACGATTGTTGCCCAGGATGTCAATGTGTCTGGTGTTGTGTATTCAGAGGATGGAGACCCCGTAGTGGGTGCTTCTGTGAGAGTTGACGGAACCAAGACGGGAACCGTAACCGACATTGACGGAAAATTTAGTTTGGCATTGCCGAATGGCAAGAAGAAGATTACGGTCTCTTATCTGGGCATGTCGCCCAAGACACTGACCGCCAGCAAGAACATGAAGATTACACTCGACGATGATGCCCGTTCCTTGAACGAGGTCATGGTGGTGGCCTATGGCACAGTCAAGAAGGCAGCCTTCACAGGTTCTGCCACTGAGGTTTCGGCAGACAAGCTGAAGACCCCAGCAGCATCCTTGGACAAGGGTCTTGCCGGTCAGGTGGCAGGTGTGCAGGTTGTATCACAGTCAGGCCAGCCTGGATCAGGCACCTCCTTCCGTGTCCGTGGTTCAGGCTCCTTGTCGTCCAGCAACCAGCCACTCATCGTGGTAGACGGTGTGCCTACTTCCAACGAAGAGTATTCACAGGTAGCTTACAACAGTGACGCTTCGAGCAACATCCTCGCCACCATCAACCCCAACGATATTGAGTCGGTAACGGTGCTGAAGGATGCCGCAGCAGCAGCCCTTTATGGATCAAGGGCAGCCAATGGCGTGGTAGTCATCACCACCAAGTCGGGCATGAGTGGTAAGGCAAAGGTGTCTTTCGACGCTAAGTACACCACCTCTTCCATCGCCGGCAAATACGATATGATGAGTTCGGGCGACTACTATAAGCAGTTGTACAATGCCTACCGCACAGCAGGCAAAAGTTCCGAGGAGGCCAACCAGCTCACCCAGGGAACATTCACCCACAATCCATATAATGTAGACAACCCATACGATGCCAACGGCAATCTTGTGGACGGAGCCAAGTTAGTGGTGGACACAGACTGGCAGAAGGAGATTTTCCATGCCGCCTCCACTTATGATGCCAATGTCAGCGTGAGCGGTGGCTCGACAAAATCGTCTTACTTCTTCTCCGCCGGCTATCTTGACCAAGACGGTATTACCCCCAGTTCGCACTACACCCGTTACTCTGCCAGCATGAACGCCAAGGCCGACGCCACAAGTTGGCTCACCGTCGGCATGAACAGCAAGTTCTCCTATGGTGTGCAGAACACGGAAGTGGCAGGTAGCGCCGGTGCCAGTCCACTGTATGACGCAGTCAGCTTCCCTAATGCCGTGCCTCTCTATGTAGTAGACTCCAACGGCCAGCCCGTATTGGACTCCAACGGCAATCTCCAGTACAACTTCACCAACCCCGTGGCACGCGACATGAACCCTGTGGGGCTACCTAACATGGATGTGCACCGCAGCACAATGTTGCGCTTCATCGGCTCAGCCTTCGCAGAGATCAAGTTGGTGGACGGGCTGAAGTTCAAGACACAGTTCTCCCCCGACATCGTATACAACAACGAACATCGCTACTGGAATCCAGAGCATGGCAATGGTCCCGCATACAACGGTAGGTTGGACAAGTACCACACCACAGACGTGATGTATACCTTCACCAACACCCTTAACTACAGCAAGACCTTCGCCGAGGACCACCTCGTGAACCTTTTGGCAGGTATGGAGTATTGGCAGAGCAAGTATGAGTACCTCTACGCAGGAGGTACAGGCGTAGGCACCTCCCAGGAGTTGGCACAGGCTACCGCCTTACTTTCCCCTAACTCTTACACCACCAAGGAGACCATGATTTCTTATTTCGGCCGCGCAGAATACTCATATAAAGAAAGGTACAACATCGCCGGCAGTCTCCGTACCGATGGTTCCTCCATCTTCGGCGACGATAACAAATGGGGTACCTTCTGGAGCGTTTCAGGCGCATGGCGCATCAACAACGAGGCGTTCATGAAGAACATCAACTGGATTGACAACCTGAAACTCCGCATCAGCTACGGAACTTCCGGCAACAAGAGCGGCATCGAGCACTATCTCTACAACCGTTACCTCTCACAGGGTATCTACGGTATTGACGCAGGCTACAAGTATGGCAGCGACAAGGGAGCCGTCTTGGTGCAGCTGGAGAACAAGGCACTCTCTTGGGAAGCACAGAAGATGTTCAACGTAGGTGTGGACTTCAGTTTCCTGAACCGGTTCTACGGATCATTGGACTACTTCTACAAGACATCCGACGGTTTGCTCTACAAGTATCCATTGGCAGAGCAGAACGGTTTGATGAATGTGACCATGAATGCCGCCAAGGTGGCCAATCACGGATGGGAGCTTGTATTAGGATGCAACATCCTGAAGAACACTCCCGTGAAGTGGAACCTTGAACTGAACGCATCATTCATCAAGGACACCATCAAAGACCTCTACGGCGACAACGACGTGCGCCAGACCAGTTATCAGAAGATCTGGACCGTGGGCGGAAGCCAGTACGAGTTCTATATGCCCACATGGGCTGGAGTGGATTCCGAGACCGGTGACCCATTGTGGTATCATGTTGCTGATGACGGCACACGCACCACGACCAACGAGTACAGCAAGGCAACCTTTGAGCGCCAGGGAAGGTCTACCCCAGACGTATATGGTGGTATCCACAACACCGTGAGTTACAAGAATTTCGATCTGAATGTACAGATCAACTACACATTGGGAGGTAAAGTGTATGACGGCATCTATGCCGGCATGATGACAGAGGGCAACACCATGGGCAGTAACCTGCACAAGGACGAGTTGCAGGCATGGACCACACCCGGACAGGTGACGAGCGTGCCCCGCTACGCTGTCAACAACAGCAATAGCTCCAACAGCCTCTCCACCCGCTTCCTCTACAATGCCACCAACGTGCGTCTGGCAAATGTTACGCTGAGCTACCGTCTCCCCAACAACCTGGGTATCTTCTCCAAGGTAATCAGCGGAGCCAAAATATATGTGTCGGGCGACAACCTCCTCACATGGTTCGCCTCTGACTGGAAGGGCTATGACGACATTGACATCTATGGTGTGCAGGGCTACTCATCCTACCCCTCCATCCCTACACCACGCTCATTCACCATCGGTGCCAACATCACCTTCTAAGAGAAGTGGCATTCACACATGATTATAACTAATATATAACGACACAAAGATATGAAAAAAATAATATATTCACTCATGGTAGCCGCAGCTTTGGTATCATGCTCGTCAGAGAATCTGAACCAGTCACCTACCAATGGCCTGTCTACCAACACGGCCATCCAGTCAAAGTCAAACGTGGGCATGGTGCTCACGGGTGCTTACGACCAGACCGGGCACTACTATTACCTCACCATCGGACAGATTGCCCTCGATGACATGGGCGACGACATCATGTTGTCCAACGGTGCCTTCGGCTTCTCACCCTACAAGTGGAATCTGTACACCTACGACTACACCCAGTATGCCCGCATCAACGACGGCTGGTGGAGTTCTTACTGCAGCTACTTCTGGAGAAAGGCGTACACCGCTATCGACCAGTGCAACCTCATCATCGAGAACGCAGACAATCTGCCCGAAGGCTGTGAGGACTACCTGGCACAGGCACACGGTCTGAGAGGCTGGAATTTCCTCAACCTCTATCACCTTTTCTGCCCCGCATATCTCAACAAGACTCTGGGCGGAGACAGTGGCAAGGGATTGTTCCTGCGTCTGTCAAGTGCATCTGCCGACAAGTCCACGGACGTGGATCGTTCAGACCTGAAGACATCCATGCAGCAGATCATTGACGACCTCACATACGCTTACGAGCATTGCTCTTCCACCAGCAACTACTACATCAACAAGAAGAACAGTGCCTTGTTCCTGGCACGCACCTACCTGGAGATGGGCAACTACCAGAAGGCATCCGAGTATGCAGAAGCTGCGGCTTCCAACACCTTCGACGGCAGTAACCTGATGAGCCAGGAAGAATACCAGGCAGGATTCATGACCGCCAACAGCGAGTGGTTATGGGGCTTTAAGTTCGACTCAGAGTCAACTAACATCTACGCCTCCATCCCATCCTTCTATCACGCAGCCACGACTATGGACGCAAGTTCTACATTCGGCACCGCTAACTATGGCAAGCAAGTACCGGGCGAGAAGGTGGATGACAGGGTGAAATACCTGAGCAACAATGCCGTTGACTACATGACCGGCTACAGTACCATCCGTATCGCCAAGTCGTTCACGGAGTTGTTCAAAAAGGATGCCGACGGCATCTGGACAGACTGCCGCGCCCTCTTCCCCTTCTATATCGACAGTAAGGATGGCTATTTCACAGCCAAGTTCAACAACCGCAGCACCTTGGGTGTGGCAGACTATCCCATGGGCCGCATCTCCGAGGCTTACCTGATCGAAGCAGAGGCAAAACTCAAGTTGGGCGCATCAGCCGAAGGTCTCAATATCCTGAATACACTCCAAGAGAAGCGTGGCGGTTCTGTTTCCACCGAGCTCACCATCGACGAGATCTGGAAGGAGCGTCGCCGCGAGCTTTATGGCGAGGGCTTCGCCCTGACCGACCTGAAGCGTCTCAACCTGCCGTTGCACCGCGAGGGTGAGGATCATTGGAGTTCCACCTTGGACTTGCCCGCAGACAGTCCTCGCATGATGTTCCCAATCCCAGACGATGAGTTGGATTACAACCCATACTACAAGAACAGCACCGAAGACTACAACAAGGGTCAGAATGACTACTGGGCAAAATAAAGAAACTTAAAAAGTGATACAAATCCTATCAGTAAGGGAGTTTTTCCGTCCCTGCCGATAGGATTTTAAAGATTAAGACAATGAGAAAAATCAGAAACCTTATAATTGCCGCCTTGTCATTCACGGCTTTGAATGTCATGGCACAGTATCCTGCCACTTCCGACGTATTGGAGTTCCAAGGCCGCAAGATCGACGTAGCCCCATTCTTTGATGGCTTTCCCTATTCACAATTCCGCCTTTCCTATGACGGCACCAAGCTCTTCTTCCTGAAATCGGGCAACGAGGCGAGGATGCAGTGGATAGAGCTTGACGGAAAGAAATCACCTTTTGACGGCAAAGATGCCATCGATGCAGACCTGTCAAAACGCAACGGCTGGAATCCCAATTACAATACCGGAGACGGGAAAATATATTGGTTGGGCGACGAACACAACGAAGAAAGATTCAACATCTACCGCTGCGACTTGAGCAATCCTGGGAAACCCGAACGAATCACCGATGTCCCTTATGTGTACGAATGGGGATTCAATCAGGACAAGACAAAGATTGCATACGTTGGCAGAATGGGGCAGAATGAACTTCGTCGCGACGAACTGCACATCCTCGACCTGAAGACGATGAAGGATCTGCTCATCGGCGATGACACCCCCGACTACCGCTATACTTGGGGTTCCATCAGTTGGAGACCTGACGGAAGCGGCCTGCTCCTCACCGCCCTGAAGGACATGGACAGGCGCTTCTGCACCATCTCCTATGTAGACCTGGCTACCAACAAGATAACACCGCTGAACGACCCTACCAAGAATGCGAGCTTCGACGGCTGCGACATGATGAAGGAGTGGGTGAACAACGATGAATGCTATTATTTCTCTGACCAGGACGGTTTCCGCAATCTCTATCTCTTCAACGCCAAGACAAAAGCAACCAAGCAAGTCACGACATACAAGGCACCCCTTGAGGATGCACGATTGGTAAAAATCGGTAAGAAGAACTACATCTTTGGCTTGCAGTCCACACCTATCGAAACATCGATGATCTTGATAGACCCAACCACAAACAAAGAAGTTTACCGCAACACTTCTGACCAGAACTACACGATTGGTTCCGTGAAGGACAATGTGGTAAGGGTTGTGGCAAACAACGTTACCTGTCTCTTCAAGGTGGAAGACTTGGTGGTGGGCAAAAAGGGAGTAACCCGAAAAACAGTTCTCGACATGCCCGAGAAAGTCAAGAAAGAACTGGTGCAAAGCAATGTGGAGCGCCTGTCCATTCCCACCTTCGACATCGATCCTGCCACAGGTAAGACACGCATGATCCACGCTTATCTCTTCAAACCTGAGACCCCTCTCCCAGCAGACAAGAGCGTCGTGATGATAGAGTCTTTCTATGGCGGCATGAACACTTATGACTCCGAGTACCAGATTTACAACAAGGCAGGTATCTATGTGCTGAGTCCCGCTCCTCGTGGAAGCGCAGGTTTCGGTCGCGACTATGCCGCCATGAATGATGGCGACTTGGGTGGAAATGAAATCATCGACATCATCAAGTGCGCCCAGTTCATCTCTGAGAAACTAAATGTTCCCGCAGAGCGAATAGGCTGCTTTGGTGTCAGCCATGGTGGTTATGCGACGATGCGCCTGATGACATTCCCCGGAGAAATCAACGGCAACAAGGCAAGTTTCCCCTTCGGCTTTGGCGTGGAGACCGCCGGTTTCTGTGACATCATTTACCAGCACACCCACTCCAACATCCCCGACTGGACATTCTTGGAGGCAGGCGACCCCTTGGCAAACTCTGCCAAGATCATTGACCGTTCTCCTCTTTATCACGCCGAGAAACTGACCGGCCCATTGCTCCTTTGCCATGGCAACCATGACAACCGTGTGGATATCGAAGGAAGCAGGTTGATGGACAGGAAACTCATTTCACTGGGATTGCCCCACAGATATGTGGAGTTCGAGGGACTCGGCCATGGTGTGAAAGGTAAGGAAGCCTTGAAACTTTTCTACAGAAACGTTTTCCGTTTCCTGGACGAGATAGAGTCGGGAAACGGAAAGGACATCAAATAAAGTCCTTATAAACACAAAAACCTCAAGGTTAGACTCCCGACAGGAAACCGTTGGAGCCTCAACCTT
>CAVEJY010000083.1:0-35409 GCA_963616155.1 Acutalibacteraceae bacterium | reverse complement strand
CGCTTATCACAGTCACATCTTGACTAAGAAGACAAAGAAGCAGAAGAGAAACCTCTTGGGTGACACTCTCGTAGACCCCACAAACTTGAAGCAGGTTCGCGAATTGCTCTGCCTCCGTTAATTATTAACTTTTTAGTCGAACTTTTAAAGAAAGAAAATTATGCCAAGATCAGTAAATCACGTTGCATCTAAAGCAAAGAGAACTAAAATCTTGAAGCTCACTAAGGGTTACTATGGAGCTCGCAAGAATGTATGGACAGTAGCTAAGAACACTTGGGAGAAGGGTCTTACCTACGCTTATCGTGACCGTCGTAACAAGAAGCGCAACTTCCGCGCATTGTGGATTCAGCGTATCAACGCTGCCGCTCGCATCGAGGGTCTGAGCTACAGCCAGTTGATGGGCGCATTGCACAAGGCTGGCATCGAGATCAACCGCAAGGTTCTCGCTGACCTCGCTGTCAACAACCCTGAGGCTTTCAAGGCTATCGTGGACAAGGTAAAGTAAATTTCTCCTGCAAAGCAGGGAAATGAAGATAAAGGTTGCATCACCCATTTGTTGGGAGGTGCAATCTTTTTTTTGTTAATTTGTTTTGTGAATTGTCCAAAAAGTTGTACCTTTGTGCCACTTTAAAGTTTTTAATGAAATAAATACAACGAATGGTTTCTGTTGAGGGATTGAAAGTGGAATTTGGCGTGAAGCCACTCTTTCATGATGTAAGTTTTGTAATCAATGACCGCGACCGCATTGCCTTGGTAGGCAAGAATGGTGCGGGGAAATCGACGATGCTGAAAATCCTGTGTGGTTTGCAGAAACCCACGGGGGGTGTCGTGGCGATTCCCAACGATACGACGATAGGCTACCTGCCGCAGGTGATGAAGCTTCAGGACGACACGACTGTCAAGGAAGAGACGCGCAAGGCTTTCCAGCACAACACGGAGATGAAAGTGCGTCTCGACCGTATGCAGCAGGAGATGGCCGACCGTACCGACTACGAGAGCGAGGAGTACGCCCTGCTGGTGGAGAAATTCACCCAGGAGCATGAACGATACATGATGATGGGCGGCGAGAACTATGAGGCTGAGATTGAACGTACGCTCACGGGCCTCGGATTCTTGCGCGAGGACTTCGGTCGTCCCACGAGGGAATTCTCCGGTGGATGGCGTATGCGTATCGAACTGGCGAAGATTCTCTTGCAGAAGCCCGATGTCCTCTTGCTCGACGAGCCTACCAACCACCTTGATATCGAGAGTATCCAATGGTTGGAGCAGTTCCTCTCCCAGAGTGCCAAGGCGGTGGTCTTGGTAAGTCACGACCGTGCCTTCATCAACAATGTGACCAACCGCACACTGGAAATCACCTGTGGACGGGTGGAGGACTATAAAGTGAAATATGACGAATATGTGGTTCTCAGGAAGGAACGCCGTGAGCAACAGCTCCGTGCCTACGAGAACCAGCAGAAGGAAATCGCCGACATCAAAGACTTCATCGAGCGGTTCCGCTACAAGCCTACCAAGGCGGTGCAGGTGCAGAGCCGCATCAAGCAACTGGAGAAAATCGTGCCCATCGAGGTGGATGAGGTGGACAACAAGCAGATGCACCTCAAGTTCCCGCCTTGTCTGCGCAGCGGTGATTATCCCGTCATCTGCGACGAGGTGCGCAAGGACTATGGCGAGCATACGGTCTTCGACCAGGTTACGCTCACCATCAAACGCGGCGAGAAGGTGGCGTTTGTGGGTAAGAACGGCGAAGGAAAGTCTACGCTCGTGAAGTGCATCATGGGAGAGATTCCTTTCACTGGTAACCTGAAGATAGGACATAATGTGCAGATAGGCTATTTTGCGCAGAACCAGGCGCAGCTCCTCGACGAGAACCTCACCATCTTCCAGACCATCGACAATGTGGCTACTGGCGAGATGCGCCTGAAGGTGAACGACCTTTTGGGGGCCTTCATGTTTGGCGGAGAAACCTCGGAAAAATATGTGAAGGTGCTGAGTGGTGGCGAGCGCAGTCGCCTGGCGATGATTAAGTTGTTGCTTGAACCTGTCAATCTGCTGATTCTCGATGAGCCTACCAACCACCTCGATATGCAGTCAAAGGACGTGCTGAAGGAAGCCATCAAGGCATTCGACGGCACGGCGATCATCGTGAGCCACGACCGTGAGTTCCTCGACGGACTGGTGGACAAGGTCTACGAGTTCGGCGGTGGCAAGGTGCGCGAGCATCTCGGAGGCATCTACGACTACCTGCGTGCCCACAATGCCGACAGCATCAGTCAGGCCCTTGGCAATCAGTCCATGGCAAATGCGGCACCCGCTGCCCCAGTGGCTTCTCCTACTTCCGCTTCCCCCGTGGGCAAGCAGAGCTATGCCGAGCACAAGGAACAGCAGAAGAAGGTGCGCAAGGCGGAGAAGGCTGTCAAGGAGTGCGAGGAGAGAATAGCCCGTCTGGAGACAAGGAAGAAGGAGATAGACAATCTCCTGATGAAACCCGAGAATGCCACCAACATGGAACTCGTCACCGAGTACACCGAACTGATGAAGGGACTCGACGAGGAAAACGAGAAGTGGCTGGTACTCTCTGAGGAACTGGAGGAAATCACCAAGTGAGGTGTCCGGTCCATGAATATCGAAGAAGATAACTCAAACAAAAAAAGTAACAATATGAAAATGAAAATGATTCTTCCGATGATGATGATCGCCGCAATGCCGTTGGGTGCTGAGGCGCAGAACAAGTCGGGACTTGTCATGAGCAATCTTGACAAGACAGCGAAGCCAGCAGATGACTTCTATCAGTTTGCCACGGGCGGATGGCAGAAGAACAATCCGTTGCCTGCCGCCTACAGCCGCTACGGCAGCTTCGACCAGCTTGGCGAGGACAACAACAAGCGCATCAATAACATCCTCTCCGAACTGCAGAAGAAAACCTACAAGAAGGGCACCATGGAGCAGAAACTCTCCGATTTCTATAAGCTCGCCCTCGATGTGGATGCACGCAACAAGGCAGGCATCGCTCCTGTGAAGCCCGTTCTCGACGAGATTGCAGCCGCAAAGACCAAGGAAGACTTGCAGAAGCTCCAGCTCAAGTATGTAGACCTCGGGCTTGGCTCTGACTATGGCACTTACTTCGGCGCAGACGAGAAGAATGTGACCATGAACATCCTCAACCTCGGACAAGGCGGTCTGACCCTCGGTCAGAAAGACTACTATGTCAACAACGACCCTGCCACCGTTGCCATCCGTGAGGCTTACAAGAAGTACATCTCCCGGATGTTCCAGCTCTATGGCTTCTCTGCTGCACAGGCAGAGGAGAAGGCACAGCTCATCTTCCAGCACGAGACCATGCTCGCCCTTATTTCCAAGAGCAACACCGAGTTGCGTGACCCGCAGGCGAACTACAACAAGATGACCCTGAAGCAGTTCAAGGAGAACTATCCCAACGTGAACTTGGAGGAGACCCTCAACGCCGAGGGCGTGAAGAGCGAGTATTTCCAGGAGATGGTGGTGGGTCAACCTGCCTTCTTCGCCGGCATCGACAAGATCAGTGCCGCTGAGAATGCCAGCACCTTGAAGGCCTTGATGGAGTGGGGTGTCATCCAGAACTCCGTTCCCTACCTTACCGACGAGATCCGCGAGGCGAACTTCGACTTCTTCGGCAAAACGATGAGCGGCCGCAAGGAAGACTATCCTCTCTGGAAGCGTGCCACCAACCAGGTGGAGTCGCAGATGGGAGAGGCACTCGGACGTATGTACTGCAAGAAGTATTTCCCCGAGAGTTCCAAGAAGATGATGGAGCAGCTGGTGAAGAACCTGCAGGTGAGCCTCGGCGAACGCATCGACGCCCAGAGTTGGATGAGCGACACCACCAAGGCTGCCGCCCACCAGAAACTCGACAAGTTCTATGTGAAGATCGGCTATCCCAACAAATGGACTGACTATAGCAATCTTACCATCGACCCCTCCAAGAGCTTCTACGAGAACGTGTTGGCTTGCCGCAAGTTCCGCATCAACAAGATGATTGAGGAAAAGTGTGGCAAACCCGTGGACAAGGACGAATGGCACATGACACCGCAGACCGTCAACGCCTATTATAATCCGACGACCAACGAGATTTGCTTCCCTGCCGGCATCCTGCAGTATCCGTTCTTCGACCCGAAGGCGGACGAGGCTTTCAACTACGGAGCCATCGGTGTGGTGATCGGTCATGAGATGACCCACGGATTCGACGACCAGGGTCGCCAGTATGATGCCAGCGGCAACCTGAAGGACTGGTGGACTGCCAACGACGCCAAGGGCTTCGAGAAGCGTGCCGACCTCTATGCCAATTTCTTCAGCAACATCAAGGTGTTGCCCGACCTGAACGCCAACGGCCGCTTCACCCTCGGCGAGAACCTTGCCGACCACGGAGGTCTGATGGTTTCCTTCAATGCGTTCAAGAACGCCACTGCCAAGAAGCCGCTGAAGAACAAGGACGGTTTCACCCCCGAACAGCGTTTCTTCCTCGCTTATGCAGGGGTCTGGGGACAGAACATCACGGAGAAGGAAATCCGCAACCGTGTGAAGAACGACCCCCATGCCCTCGGCGAGTGGCGCGTGAACGGTGCCCTGCCACACATCGGTGCCTGGTATGAGGCATTCGGCGTGAAGCAAGGCGACAAGATGTTCATCCCGGAGAGCGAACGTCTGGAGTTGTGGTAAGGAATCATTCAAAATAACTTAAATAAAAGGATGCTAAGAGAAATTTTAGCATCCTTTTTTCTTTATCTCGCTGAAAATGTGTAATTTTGCAGCAAATAAAGAGAAAGGAACAGATAATGCCGTTAAGATTACCAGATAAATTGCCGGCCATAGAGCTGCTGAAACATGAGAATATCTTTGTGATGGACGAAAGTAGGGCACACAGCCAGGAGATTCGCCCGTTGAAGATAGTCGTCCTCAACCTGATGCCCCTGAAGATTACTACAGAGACCGATTTGGTGCGCCTGCTGTCCAACACCCCGTTGCAGCTGGAGGTGTACTTCATGAAGTTGAAGAGCCACACGCCCAAGAATACGCCCATAGAACACATGATGATGTTCTATAAGGATTTCGCCGAACTCTCCAAGCAGAAGTTCGACGGCATGATTGTCACGGGTGCCCCCATTGAGACTATTGAGTACGAGGACGTGGCTTACTGGCCGGAGATTGTGCAGATCTTTGACTGGGCGAGGACCCACGTCACCTCCACGCTCTACATCTGCTGGGGTGCACAGGCTGGACTGTACCATTTCTACGACGTGCCCAAGTATCCCTTGAACAAGAAGATGTTCGGCATCTTCAAGCAGAGACCCTTGGATGCCTCACTGCCTATCTTCCGTGGCTTCGACGACCTGTTCTCCATGCCCCATAGCCGCCATACGGAGGTGCGCCGCGAGGACATAGAGAAAGTGCCGGGACTGGACATCATCGCCGAGTCTGAAGACAGCGGCGTGAGCATTGTCATGTCGCGCGGTGGCCGTGAGTTCTTCGTGACGGGACACATGGAGTATGCGCCCAATACGCTTGACAAGGAATACAAGCGCGACATGGGGAAGCGTGACGACGTGGAGCTGCCCAAGAACTATTACCGCAATGATGATCCGGAGGAGGGACCGGTGGTGACATGGCGCGCCCATGCCAACCTGTTCTTCAACAACTGGATCAACTATTATGTTTACCAGGAAACTCCTTATAATATCGACGACATCAAGTAAGGTCCATGAGAACTCTCGAACTTTTGGCACCTGCCAAGAACCTGGAATGTGGCATCGCTGCCATTGACCATGGTGCAGATGCCGTATACATAGGTGCGCCGCGCTTCGGTGCCCGTGCTGCAGCTGGCAACTCGCTTGATGACATCCGCCAACTCTGCGACTATGCCCATCAGTTTGGGGCCAAGGTACACGTCACCGTCAACACAATCATTTATGACTCGGAGTTGGACGACACACTACAGATGATCCGCCAGTTGCAGGAGGTGGGTGTGGATGCTTTGCTGTTGCAGGACATGGGCGTGATGGATGCTGTCCGTTCGTTTTGGAAGGGTGAGCTGCATTCCAGCACCCAGTGCGACACGAGGAGTGCCGCCAAGGTGAAATGGCTGCAGTCGCTCGGCTTCCATCGTGCCGTCCTTGCCCGCGAACTGTCTGCCGCCGAGATAGCCGGCATCCATGAGGAAGTGCCCGACATGGACTTGGAGGTCTTTGTCCATGGTGCACTCTGTGTCAGCTATTCGGGCGTGTGCTACGCTTCCCAGTATTGTTTTCGCCGCTCTGCCAACCGTGGCGAGTGTGCCCAGTTCTGCAGGTTGAAGTTTGACTTGCTGGACGACAACGGCAGGGAGATAGAGCACCAGCGTCATCTCTTGTCGCTGAAGGATATGTGCCAGATAGACAACTTGGACGGGTTGGCGCAGGCTGGTGCTTGCTCTTTCAAGATAGAGGGGCGACTGAAGGACGTGGGCTATGTGAAGAACGTAGTCTCTGCCTACAGCCGTCGTCTGGATGAGATTGTGGCACGTTGGCCCAAGGTGTACCGCCGTGCCTCAAGGGGCATGGTCAACTATCATTTCGAGCCTAATCTGAAGAAGACCTTCAACCGTGGCTTTACCACTTATTTCTACAACGGGAGGCGACCCGACATCGCCAGCTTCGACACGCCCAAGGCAATGGGTGAATATGTGGGAAAGGTGAAGGAGATTCGTGGCAACAGTTTCAATGTGGCGGGCACGGCGAGCTTCGCCAATGGCGATGGTCTGTGCTTCATCAACGATAATCGGGAACTGGAGGGATTCCGGGTGAACCGTGCCGAGGGCAACCGTCTCTTCCCGCTCAAGATGCCTGAGCGTCTGCGTCCGGGCATGGGGCTTTACCGCAACAACGATGTGGCTTTCGAGAAGGTGCTGGCAGGCAAGACTGCAGAGAGAAAAATACCCGTTGAAATTGTCTTCCGTCCTGTGGAAGGTGGTTTCGAGGCTGTGTCGGGCAGTGCAAGGGCTTTCATAGCCTTCGAACATCAGGAGGCAAAGAAACCGCAGGGTGAGAACATCGTCCGCCAGTTGGGCAAGTTGGGCAATACGCCCTACGTTTGCTCCCGGGTGACGGTGGCAGACGGTGGCGACGGCTATTTTGTGCCCAGCAGTCTGTTGGGCGAGTTGCGCCGGTTGCTGGTAGAGCAACTGTCGGCAACCCACGAAGAGTCTGTCGTGACTTCGCTGGAGAAACATGATGAATTGAGGGTAGAGGCGTGGCAACCGTCCTACGCCGCCTATCCCTACCTCTATAATATATCCAACGATCGTGCCAGGGCGTTCTATGAAGATCAGGGCTTGGCGCAAGGAGAGACGGCTTTTGAGCTGTCGGGCTTCCCGAAGGGTGGCAGGCTGCCACTCCTCATGCAGTGCCGCCATTGCATCCGCTATTCACTCGGATTCTGTGTGAAGCGTGGCGGCAAGAGTCCTGACTGGAAAGAACCATTGCACCTGGTGCTTCCCGACGGCAAGCGTTTCCGGCTGGAGTTCGCCTGCAGAGAGTGTCAGATGAATGTCTATGCAGAATAAACAATGAATATGAAAAGAATCAGTATAATCTTCTTGGGGATGATGCTCGGAGTGTCATCCCTGTTTGCGCAACCGGGATCCGTCCAGAAAGTTGCCAAGAGTGTCTTTACCTTGACCACGTTCAACAAGGACGGCGACATCATCGCTTCTACGCAAGGTGTCTTCATCGACGGCAAGGGAACGGGCATCAGTACCTTCAAGCCATTCATTGGGGCTGTGAAGGCGACGGTGGTGGATGCCACCGGGCGTTCGATGGATGTGGATGCCATCATGGGCGCTGACGAGCTTTATGATGTGGCGAAGTTCAGGGTGGTGGCTTCCACTGTCGCTGCCAACATTGCCTCCGCTGCCTCCGCCAAGGGCGAGAAGGTGTGGTTGGCACCTTATTCCATCAAGAAGCCTGCCTTCCAGCAGGAGGACATCACGGGCGTAGAGAAATTCCATGAAGGGTATAATTATTATGTCTTTTCCAACAACGTGCCGGAGAATGCCGTGGGCTGTCCGTTTGTCAACAAGAACGGACAGGTGATAGGTATCATGCACTCTGCCAATGGTATGGTCACTGCCGTGGATGCTAATTATATCAAGCAGTTGAAAGTCACAGGTTTGTCTACCCTTGACGCTGCACTCAGGGAGAGTGGTATCCGCACTTCCTTGCCAGAGGTGGAGCAGGATGCCATCACCATGATGACCCTGAAGCGTGGACAGATCTCTACGGAGGAATACCAGAAGTTTGCCAATGAGTTTGTGGAGCAGTTTCCCGCTTCTGCCTTTGGCTATAAGGAAAAGGCTACCATCCTGTCAGACAATCAGCAGTATGCCGATGCCGACAAGGTGTTGGCGGAGGGCGTGAAGAAGACTGCCAACAAGGATGAGGCGCATTCCAACTATGCCGATGTCATCTATCAGAAGATTGCTTACCGTGGCGACTCCACCTATACGGCATGGACGCTCGACAAGGCGATAGCCGAGGCGCAGCAGGCATACGCCATCAAGGCACAGCCTGCCTACAGGCACCAGGAGGCGCAGATTCGTTTCTTGAAGAAGGACTACCAGCAGGCTTACGATATGTTCATCGAACTGACAAAGACTCCGATGAACAGTGGTGAACTGTATTTCGAGGCTGCTCAGGCGAAGAGCCAACTGCAGGCACCGGACGAGGAGGTCAAGGTGTTGCTCGACAGTGCCGTGGCTGTAGGCGGCCGCACGGGTGTCGTTGCTCCTTATTATCTGTCAAGGGGACAGTTTCTGGATGCGCGGAAGCAATATCGCCTGGCGTTGGCAGACTATAACCAGTACGACTCGCTGGCCCGCCCCATGGATCCTGCGTTCTATTATACCCGATACAAGTGTGAGATGAATCTCCGTATGTGGCAGCAGGCATTGTTGGACATTGCCCGCACTTGTTATCTCTCTCCCAAGGAACCCACGTTCTTTGCCGAGTGGGCGAGCCTCGACCTTCGTGTCAAGCGTCATGACGAGGGCATCAGTGCCGCCCGGCAGTGCATCGCACTCGCCCCGGAATATGCCGACGGCTATCTCCTTCTGGGACTGCTCCTGATGGAGAAGAAAGACAAGGAGGCGGCTCTCAAGAACCTGGAGAAAGCCAAGGAATTGGGTGACACCCGTGCGGAAGAATACATAAAGAAATATAAATAATCGTAGAATTATTTGGTAGATTGCAAAAAATGTATTACTTTTGCACTCGCAAAATGTTTTTGTGGTATTGTCCTGATGGATGGATACCCGAAATGGACGGTTCCGTAGCTCAGTTGGATTAGAGCAACAGCCTTCTAAGCTGTGGGTCTTGGGTTCGAACCCCAACGGAATCACCATATTGATTGCTTTGCGCAAATCGCTATGAAGTCAGCAATGACATTCATAGCGATTTGCATTTCTTCTGGAGACTGAAGAACAAGAAATAGTACTTCGTTGGCTGATGAACCTATACTTCGATACCCGATAAACCTATACCTCATTGGCAAGTGAACCTATACCTCATTGGCAAGTGAACCTATACCTCATTGCCCAACGAGGTAGTACCTCGCAAAAGGCATGGAATGGGCATTCCTCCAGACGCTTATTATGTAGGTATGCTGGATAGGATATTGGAAGGGGGACGCTGGTTTAGCAACTCGTTTTTCATGAAGTCCATGTAGGGTGCCACATGGGAGTAGTATTGGTAATAGCCCGGGCAGAGGTAGTTGAGTCCGGGATTGCCGTACCTGTCGTTCATGAAGCGATTCTTGGGACACTCGCCGTGACAGGCGAACTCCATGTCGCACTCCTGGCACTGGCGGGGGAGGGAGGAGTGCTTCAGGCGGCTGAAAGCCTGCTGCCTCTCACCATATAGCATCTCCATGAGGGAGTGGTCGCGGATGTTGCCCAACTTGTATTCCGGGAAGACGAAGTGGTCGCAGGAATAGACATCGCCGTTGTGTTCCATCACTCCGGCATGGCCGCATTCCCTGGAGTAGGCGCAGATGCCGGGAGGAACGCCCATCCAGTTGGCGAGCGTGCAGTCGAAGATTTCCACGAAGACCTTGCCCACGTCGTGGCGCACCCATTCGTCGAAGATAGCGCAGAGGAAGTCGCCCCATTGCTTGGGGGTGACGGAGAAGTCGGCAAGGGGAATCTCCTGGCTGTCGGCAAGACTCGCCAGGTGGCGACCGTCGGGATGGCTGACCATGCGCTCCACGATGGGGGTAAACTGCAGGTACTGGCAACCGTTGTCCTTGAAGAAATGATAGAACTCCAAGGGGCGGTCGGCATTGTAGGCGTTCACTACTGCCATGGCGTTCCATTCTACCCCGTGTTTCTTCAGCAGACGAATGCCCTGCATCACCTTCTCCCATGACGGTTTGCCGGAGGGGGAGAGACGGTAGCGGTTGTGGCAGTCCTCAGGACCGTCGACGGAGATGCCCACCAACCAGTGGTTTTGTGCGAAGAACTCGCACCACTCGTCGGTGAGCAGCGTGCCGTTGGTCTGGATGACATTGTCAATGTGTCTGCCGCCGGCGTATTTCTGTTGTAGGGACAATGCCTTGCGGTAGAAGTCGATGGAGCGCAACAGGGGCTCTCCGCCATGCCAGGTGAAGAGAACCTGCGGCATAGTCTGCGCCTCTATGTATTCTCGGGTGAACTGCTCCAGCATCTCGTCGGTCATCAGAGGTTGGCGGGAGAAGCCGTAGAGATGTTTCTTCTCCAGGTAATAGCAGTACTGGCAGGCAAGGTTACACTGGGCACCCGCCGGCTTCAGCATCACATAGAGGGGCTTGGCAAATGGAGTCGCTATGGTTGGCATGATGATTCTTGATGTTTTACTTTTTCAGGGCTTATGGGAAACTGTAGGCAGGGTGACGGGGAAGTCGGGACTGTCGGTGTGTTCCTTCTGGATGATGGCCAATAGCTCTGCAAGGATGTTGGGATGCTGGGCGGCAACATCGTTGTCCTCATGGATGTCGGTTGCCAGGTTGTAGAGCTTAGGCGTGCCTTTCACCACCACCAACTTCCAGTCTCCCTTCCTCACACCGATCTGGTCGGTCTCGTGAAACTCCCAATAGAGGTAATCGTGCTGTTTCTGCTCCGCATCCTTGCCCAAGAGGGTGGGGGCGATGGAGATGCCGTCGAAACCGTCGCCCGACAACTTCCTGTTGGTGTATTTGCGGGCGAAATCCTTGATGCCGGCTATGTCGCAGAAGGTGGGCATCAGGTCGTAGAAGGCAAAGGGCAGGTCACTGACTGAGCCCGCCTGGATGCGGCCGGGCCACCATGCGATGAAAGGTATGCGGATGCCGCCTTCGTAGCACTGGCGTTTCAGTCCCCTCAACTTGCCGTCGCGCCCAAAGAACTCCGGGTCAGCTCCGCCTTCCTCGTGAGGACCGTTGTCGGAGGTGAAGATGACAATCGTGTTCTTGTCGAGTCCTTTCTCCTTCAGCTTGTCGAAAATCTCGCCCACATACTGGTCGAGGCGCGTAATCATGGCGGCAAACTGGGCGTGGGTATGTACCACGGCATTGTATCTGGAACTTTCCCATCCGCCCCAGGTCTTGTCGGTGAAGAACTTCTTCTTGTAGTTGTCGAGGAGAGAGTCTTCGGGCTGTGCCAGTTCTGCATGAGGAAGGGTGTAGGTGAGGAATCCCACGAAGGGATGCCGGGAGTCCTGCTTGCCGATCCATTCCAAGGCCTTGTCGTGGATGATGCGCGCCGAATACTGGTTGCGCTTGGAATAGTCCTTGCCGAACATGGGGTACTGGATGTTCTGCTCCATCACGTCTCTCACCACAGCGGTGTCGCCCATCTCCTTGCTGTATCGGTTCAGGAAGTTGGGATAATAGAGATGTGCCTGAAACTGACAGATGTAGCCGTAGAACTCGTCCACGCCCCGCTTGTCGGGAGTGGACGGCGAACCCTCATAACCGCCCGCCCATTTGCCGAAGACACCTGTGCGGTACCCCTTGTCCTTGAGCATCTCTGGCAGAATCTTGTGTCCAGGGTCGTAAGGTTCCTGTCCCACGACAGAGAAGTCCTCGTTCTGTCCATACCTCACGGTGGACACCCCTTGCCAGTATTCCTTGTTGCCTCTCACATGGGTGTGGCCCGTATGCTGCCCCGTCATGAGGGTCGCCCTGGAGGGAGCCGAGACGGGAGAGCCGGCATAGGCTTGGGTGAACCGCATCCCCTCCCTTGCCATCTGGTCGATGTGGGGCGTATGGATATAAGGCTGGCCATAGCACGCCAAGTCGCCATAGCCCATGTCATCGCAGAGGATGAAGAGGATGTTGGGCTGTTTGGAGTCCTTTGCCCAAAGCAGGGAAGGCAGGCAAACCATGCCTGCCCCCATGAGCCATAAAGTCTTGTTCGTTCTGTTCATGTGGTTTTACACTTGTCGTTACTCGTCCACCTGCAGGTTCTTGCGATAGGTGGCGAGCAGTTTCTTCATGTCTTTTTCCACCTTCTTCATATTGGGCTGGCCGTAGAGGTTGTGCAACTCGTTGGGGTCTGCCTTGAGGTCGTAAAGCTCATAGTAGTCTACGTCGGCATCGTCGGAGATGTAGTTGATGGACTGCAGGTATTTGAAGCCGGCGTATTCCCCGGTGCCGGGCTGTCGCTGGTACTTGTTCTCCTGTACGGCACGCTCACCGCCCTTGCCGTAGAAATGGATCAGCTTGTAGCGGTCGGTGCGCACGCCGTCGTGCTTCCTCACCATGTGGTAGGTGGGGTAGTCGTAGTAATGGTAGTAGAGGCTGGTGCGCCACTTCTTCACGGGTTGGCCGGCAAAGAGGGGCTGCAGGGATGTGCCCGGCATATACTGGGGCTTCTCCACTCCCGCCAGGTCGAGGAAGGTGGGGGCGTAGTCGATGTTCTGCACCATCTGGTTGCAGTCGCTTCCCGGCTGGATGTGTTTGGGGTAGCTGATGATGAGCGGTGTGTGGAACGACTCCTCGTACATGAACCGCTTGTCGAACCATCCATGCTCGCCCATGTAGAATCCCTGGTCGGAGGTGTAGACAATGATGGTGTTGTCGGTGAGTCCGTGTCGGTCGAGGTAGTCGAGAAGTCTGCCCACGCTCTCGTCGACGGAGGCGATCACCGCCATGTAGTCGCGCACATAGTTCTGGTATTTCCATTCCACCAGTTCCTTGCCGCTGAGATTCTTGCTGAGGAACTCCCTGTTGCGGGGCATATAGTAAGCATCGATGGCGGCGCGCTGTTGGGGAGTCATGCGGTTCATCTCGCCCATCAGTCCGGCATAGGAGTCTTGTCCCTCGGGGGTGGAGGGGTCGTACATCTCCGGCACTTTCAGGTCGCGCACCAGTTCCATGTATTTGTCGATGGACATCTTCTGGGTGGAGGCGGCTGAACCGCGGTCGGCGTAGTCATCCCAGAAGGTCTCGGGCAGGGGGAAGTTTACGTTGGCATATTTGCTGACATATTTGGTGTTGGGCATCCAGATGCGGTGGGGAGCCTTGTGGTGAACCAACAGGCAGAAGGGTTTGGAACTGTCCCTGTGGTCGAGGAAGTCGATGGCATGGTCGGTGATGAGGTCGGTGGCGTAGCCCGTCTCCTGCTTGTAGTGCCCGTAGTTGCCGGTGGAGGCGAAGGTGGGGTTGTAGTACTGTCCCTGGTTGTTGAGGATGTGGTAGAAGTCGAATCCCTTGGGGCGGCATCCCATGTGCCATTTTCCCACCACGGCGGTCTCGTAGCCAGCCTTCTGCAGCAGTTCGGAGAAGAAAATCTTGGTGGTGTCGATACCCTCGCCCAACTGCCGCTGTCCGTTCTGGTGACTGTAGAGTCCGGTCATGAGACAGGCGCGGCTGGGAGTGGAGAGGGAGTTCTCCACGAAAGCCTCGTTGAACTTCATTCCCCTCTCGGCGAGACGGTCGATGTTGGGAGTGGGTGCCAATTTGGAGATAGCACTGCCGTATGCACTGATGGCGGCCATGGCATGGTCGTCACACATGATGTAGAGAATGTTGGGTTTCTCTCCCGAGCCTTGCGCAACGGCGGAGAGGGGAATCATCTGCAGGGCTGCCAAAGCCAGCAAGGAAGGGTGGGGAAGATGGTGCTTGTCGTTCATCATTTAGGTATCTTTGTTTGTTGGTAATGTTATTCTTGGGGCAAAGATACAACAAAAAGTTGATAATCGGCAAATTTTGGAGAAAGAAATCATGTCGTACGACGATGAAATGTCAAAGTCGTACGACATGACGGGACTTTTAGAAATGGAATCTCAAGTCTACGCCACACTGGAAGGGATTGCCACGCTGGGCGAAGTATTCCGTCGTGCCTGTGGCTGAGCTGTCGATGGCGAAGGTGTTGTATCGGGTGTCGGACAGGTTCTTGCCCCAGATACTGAGCTGGATGATTCCGAGGTCGGCATCCACATGAGCACCCAATATGGCATACATCTTCTGGGCGTAGCTGTTGGCGTTGTTCCAATAGGTCTTGCCCTGGGCGTTGACATTGGCACCAATCGTGATAGCTCGTAATCCGCAGTCTGCGAAGTAGATGTGATAGTCGGCTGTTGCAGAGAGGGTGTGCTGCGGGACATAGGGAACATACTTGCCCTTGTAGTCGATGGCATCTTCTCCCTCGCCGTCCAGGTATTCATCGAAGACGGCACGGGTGTAGCCATAGGTGGCTGACCAGTCGAGGCGGCCGTTCAGTACTTGTCCTCTCAGCGCAGCCTCGATGCCGCAGCTATGGCTCTTGCCGGCGTTTACCATCATGCGTCCGAAACCATAATTGCCTGCCATGACGGAAAGTTGCTGGTTGCGCACTTGCATGTAGAAGGCACTGAAGTCCAGGTGCAGACTGTTCTCCAAGAGGTTGAGATGGGTGCCTGCCTCGTAGTTCCATGAGGTCTCGGGCTGGTAGGAGATGGTGTTGTTTACCTTCTCGTAGAAGGTCTCGTCATGAGGCACGTCGTAGTCGCCACGCATGGCATTGGAACGGTTGGCGGTGAGGTCTGCTTGTAGAATGTCGCTGAACATTTGGATATTGTAACCGCCGGCACGATAGCCCTTGCTGACGGTGGCGTATACATTGCTCCCGGCACGGTCTACCTTGTAGCTCAACCCTATCTTGGGCAACAACTGGTTGTAGTCGGTCTTTGCCTCATGTTCTGCGACGGATCGGAGGGTATAGGTGGCTGCTTGCCCCATGACGTTGGCTGTCATCGCCATATAGGCGGCACTGTTGTAGTTAATCTTGGTGTGCATGAAGTCATATCGGAGACCTAAGGTGGCAGTCAGTCGGGGAGTGATGTCGAAGTTGCTCTCGTGATAGATGCCTAAGTTGGTCTGGGGTGTATGGTAGGTGCCGGGTGCCATCATGTCTACGCCCAAGCTCACGCCGCCTGCCTTCTGGATGGTGGCTTCCGCCATCTTTATGGCAGCCTCTTCCGTCATGCCCTGTGCTGTCATCTTCTTTGCCATAGCCTGCACCATGGCATTGTACATCTGTTTTTGGATGGCATTGGCAATGGGAGTAGTCAGGTCTTTGTCGAAGTAGACGGGACAGTCTGTCTTCAACCATTCCCTGGAAAAGAATGTGCCCACCGTCCAGTGCCAGAAACCGCTGACGGGCCGGTTGCTCTTGAGCGAGAGTTCCTCGGTCACGGAGTTCTGCCATTGTCTTTGCACGAGGTGCATGTATTCTCCGGGCAGGTAGTCCTGGTCCATCTTCATGTGGTCGTTCATGTACTGGTAGCTGGTGACTGAGGCGAAGTCAAAGCCTTTTCCCTTGTAACCGATGTTCAGTCCCGAGATGAGGCTGTTGCGGCGGTAAGTGCCCGGGAAGGTGGAGGAGGGCTGTTCGGTATCTCCTGTCTCGGGGGACATCCTGCCGTAGGGGAATCCGTTCTGGTCTACATATTGGTAGTTGGCGAGTACATCGAGTGTCCAGCCTTTTCCGAACCGTGTCTTCAGAAGCATCTTGCCTCCTGCCTCGTCATACTGGTCGGCACGTTCGCCTGTGGTGGTATTGTGGAAGAAACCCTTCTGACCGCTGTAGAAAGCGGCGAGCGACAATGCCACATGGTCGTTGAACTTGTGGTAATGGGCAGCTTCCGCATTGCGGTAGTAACGGCTGCCAAGGCTCAGCTTGATATCGGTGCCTGTATACTGGAAGGGATCGCGGGAATACATCTTGACCAGTCCGCCCTCGCTGTTCTGACCGTAGAGTGTACCTTGCGGACCGCGCAACACGTCCACGCGGCTCAGTTGGTAATTGTGCAGGTTGAATGCAGACTTGCTCATGATGGGGAATCCGTCCAGGTAGATGCCTACGGCAGGACTGTTGACACGGCTTCCGATGCCACGCACATACATGGCGGAGGAGAGTCGGCTGCCATAGTTGGGCATCACGAAGTTGGGGATATATTGGGAGAGGTCGCGGAGGTCGTGGATCCCTAATTTCTGCATCTCGAAACTACCGGTGGAGGTGCTGCTAAGGGGTTGGTTTCGGAGTCGGAAGACTTCCTTGGGTTGCGATACGATGACAACCTCGTCGATGTCGTGAACTTTGCTGCTGTCGGCAAGGCTGCTGTCGGCATGGGCAGGGATGGCTGCGCCTGCAAGTGCCGCCAACATAATGTTTCTGTAAGACATAATTTACTGTTTGTTTTTTCGGCTGCAAAGGTACGAAGATTCTGCCTCTCCTGCAATCCTCATTTATGAGGAAATCAGGAAGAGGGCTACTTGTTTCTTCGAAGATAGCACCGAAAGGCAAACCAGAAATAAGCCACTAACAGAGGGTAGCCTATATAATATAAGGTGAAAATGCTGAAGACGATATAGTCGACGGCGCATACGCCCATCAGACCTCCGAGATAGAGGACGGACTCGCCGAAGTTGAGCCGCTGCTTCACCTCGTCGATGCAAGCCAATCCCAAGATGAGCATCGCCCATACGGAGGCGAGGAAGAAGCCCAGCACCTGTGGCACGTCGAAGGGGTTGAGGGTGGGATGGTAATAGAAATGCCGCCAGGTCTCCGGGGCAAAGGTCTGGATGGTGGCGTAGAAGGTGGCTGACAGCGAAACCATCAGTACCAGGGCGGTGGGGTAAGGGGAGTCGATGTCGTTGAAATGGACAATCTTGCTGTTGTTGTGGGAAATCTTGCGAATCAGGTAGGTTGCACCTATCAAGACGATGATCACAAGGAATATCAGGAGGTGGACATTACTGAACGTCAGGATAAACTGGGAGATGGGGTCGTCGGGGACGACACGCGGCAGGAGCCTTGACTCGTGTATCCAGCCGAACTCGTTCTCCTCGTTGGCAAGCTGCACCCATACGGAGTCTTCTTGATCCTGAGGAATCTTCCGGATGTCGGAGACTACCAGGAGACAATGCTTCCTTACCGGGAAGGAGTCGATGCTGAGGTGGTTGACATACTCCTCGGGCTGTTGGCGGATGAGCATCAGGGAGTCGGCGTATACCACGAAATTGTACTTGTTGGTATAGTGGTGGGTGGAGGAGAAGGAGATGGAGTCGAGCTGCTTGTCGCTGTATTCCACCTGTGCTGCATGAGAGGTAGGGGTGTGGCGATGGTAGCAACCGGCAAGAAGCAAGAGCGCACCCGCCAGCAGCAAGTAGAGGGATGCTTGCCGTAGGTGTAGGTGGATGGTGGTCTTTCTTCTCATGATTCTTCCGTTAAGTGTTTATATCTTGTCTTTCAAGAGTTCCCTCGCATTGGCAAGGGCTGCCTCGGTGATGTCACTGCCGCTCAGCATCTGTGCGATTTCCTGTACTCTTTCTTCTGCCGACAGTTCCGTCAGATGGGAGAGGGTGCCGGTAGGAGTCTCTTCTTTCGATACTTTGTAATGGTGGCTGCCCAAAGCGGCAATCTGTGGCAGGTGGGTGATGGAGATGACTTGGCGTTCGAGGTCGCCCATCTCCTCCATGATGTTCGCCATCTTCTCGGCTATCTTTCCGCTCACACCGGTGTCAATCTCGTCGAAGATGATGGTGGGCAATTTGACGGCACCGCTGATCATTGCCTTCAGGGAAAGCATGACACGGGCAATCTCACCGCCCGATGCCACCTGGCTGACGGGTTGCAGCTGGGTGCTCTTGTTGGCGCTGAAGAGGAAGCTCACCTTGTCGCCGCCGTCTGTAGACAGAGGCTTCTCAGCGAAGCTGATTTCGAACCTCACGTTGGGGATGCCCAGAGGGATGAGCCGTTGCTTCATTTCCGTCTCGATTCTCTTGGCGGCTTTCTTGCGGATGTCGGTGAGAGTGGCTGCCTCCTTTTGGGCTTTCGCCAAGAGTTCCTCGACTTGTCGGGTCAATGCCTCCACGTCTTCGTCGCTGTTGTCGATATGCGAAAGCTGCTCCTTGAGACGCTCCTGGTGTTCCAAAAGCTCTGCCACACTCTTTACATGAAACTTTTGCTGTAGGCGGTAGATGGTGTCCAAACGGCCGTTGATATCGTCCAGCCGGTTGGGGTCGAAATCCACGTTGTCCACTTGGGAACTAATCTCTTGTGCGATGTCCTTCAGTTCGATGTAGCAACTGTCCAACCGCTCGGTCAGTTCCGCCACCTCGGGGTAAACCTCCTTGATGTCGGCGAGTTGCTGTCCTGTGGATTTCATTTTTTCCAACACACTCCCGTCTTCTCCCGACAGTGCGTTGTCTGCATTGTAGAGAGCGGTCTTGATTTCCTCGGAGTGGCTCAAGGTCTCCGCCTCCTGCTCCAGTTCCTCCTGTTCGTTGGCTTGCAGTTTGGCATCATCCAGTTCCTTGTACTGGAAGCGCAGGAAATCCTCGTTCTCCCTGTTCTTGGCGATTTCCTCCTTCAGGCGTTGCAACTGTTCACTGGCGTTCCTGTATTGGCGGAATAGCTCTTGGTAGACGTTGCGTTGCTTGTCATCCTGTGCGATGATGTCAACGACGTTCAGCTGGAAATCCTCCTTCTGCAAGAGTAGGTTCTGGTGCTGGGAGTGGATGTCCACCAACTGCTCTCCGAGTTCCCTCATCCGTGTGAGTGATACGGGTGTGTCGTTGATGAAGGCACGGCTCTTGCCCGCTGCCGTCAGTTCCCTGCGGATGATGGTATCGGCAGGGTCGAAGTCTATGTCGTTGTCTGTGAAGAACTGCTCCATACCGTACCTTGACAGGTCGAAGTGGGCCTCTATGACACAACGGTCCTTGCCCGCCTTGATGGCCTTGGTGTCGGCACGGTTGCCGAGCAGGAGTCCGATGGCACCGAGGATGATACTCTTTCCTGCTCCGGTCTCTCCCGTGATGACGGAGAAACCGGGGTACAGTTGGATGTTCAGCTCGTCGATGAGCGTGAAGTTCTTGATGAATAGTTGTTTGAGCATGGTTTTTGCTTTTGTGTCAGAGAAAGTCAGAGCAGTCGTGCCAACTCGTCGATGATATCGCGTGCCACTTCTGCCTTGGGCTTCTTCTCATATTCTTTCTTGCCTTGTTCCGAGATGATGGTTATCTGGTTGTCATTGGTTCGGAAGGTGGTGCCGGGGTTGCGGGTGGAGTTCAGCACGATGAAGTCGGCGTTCTTCTTCTTGCGCTTTTTCTGTGCGTTTTCCTCCTCGTCGTTGGTTTCCAGGGCGAAAGCCACGATGCGCTGCCAGTCTTGTTTCACCTTGCCGAGTGCTGCGGCAATGTCGTTGGTGGGCACGAGACGCAGGGATAGGTCATCTTTCTCCCGCTTGATTTTCCTATCCGCCGCCTCGGCTGGTCGGAAGTCTGCCACGGCTGCACAGAGAATGGCAGCATCTTGGGTGGCAAAGCTGTGGGTAGCGGCATCATACATCTCCTGGCAACTCTCCACGTCGATGCGGTGGATGCCTTTGCTGCATGACAAGGACACCGGGCCTGCAATCAGAGTGACCTCGGCTCCTCGTTTCAGGCATTCCTCTGCGAGGGCGAAGCCCATCTTGCCAGACGAGTAGTTGCCGATGAAGCGAACGGGGTCTATCTTCTCGTAGGTGGGACCAGCCGTAATCATGATGCGCTTGCCTTGCAGGTCTTGCACCTGTGATTCGGTGTCTTCGAAAAACCTGTCCAGGTAATCGACGATGGCATCAGGCTCCTCCATGCGTCCCTTGCCCTCCAGTCCGCTGGCAAGGAAACCCGTCTGTGGCTCGATAATCTGGTTGCCGTAGCCTTGCAGGGTCCTCATGTTGGCCTGGGTGGACGGATGCCTGTACATGTCCAGGTCCATGGCAGGGGCGATGAACACGGGAGCTTTCATCGACAGGTAGGTGGTGATGAGCATGTTGTCGGCGATGCCGTTCGCCATCTTGCCCAGTGTGGCTGCGGTGCAGGGAGCGATGAGCATGGCATCGGCCCACAAGCCGAGGTCGACGTGCGAGTTCCAGGTTCCGTCGCGCTGGGAGAAGAACTCGCTCACCACAGGCTTGTGGGTGAGGGCGGAAAGCGTGATGGGGGTGATGAACTCCTTGCCGGACGGCGTGATGACCACCTGCACCTCGGCTCCTCTCTTGATGAGGCCCCGTATGATGAGACACGACTTGTAGGCTGCGATGGAGCCCGTGATGCCCAGTACGATTTTCTTTCCTTTCAGCATTTTCTTATTGCCCTATTTTCTTGTTGAACTCACGGAGGCGGATGCGGGTGAGTACCTGCTTGGTGTTGTTGGTGAACTCGCTGCCCAGTACCCATGTGTAATAGCCCGGATCCTTGTGCAGGATTTCTGCCACATCCCATCCCTTGTATTTACCGAAGTTGAATACCTCGTGCTTGCGCGGGTTGCCGTTTTCGTCGGTGAGCGTATTGCCCTGTGCGTCTTTCATCTCTTGCCATACGATGCGGCCGGCGAAGTCCACGTTGTCGTTTTTCTTGGAGAACTCGGCGAGCTCGTCCATGTCGTTGTTGAGTACACGGTCGGGCTCTTCCTGTACGCCGGGGGCGTATTTGTCGAGCTCGCCCATGAGTACGCGGTAGGTGGCTTCCGTGTCTTGGTCGGCACGGTGGGCTTCGAAGTCTTCCTCCATCTTCCTTCCGCAGTAGAACTTGTATGCTGCGGCGAGGTTGCGCCGTTCCATCTTCATGAAGATGGTCTGTGCATCGATGAGGCGGCACTTGGAGAAGTTGAAGTCGATACCGGCGCGAAGGAACTCCTCGGCGAGCATGGGCACGTCGAAATGGTTGGAGTTGTAGCCTGCGAAGTCGCAGCCCTGGAATTTCTTCTCAAGGGTAGCTGCCAGCTGTTTGAAGGTGGGAGCGTCCTTGACGTCATCGTCGCTGATGCCGGTCAGCTGCACCACCTCGGCGGGGATGGGCTTGCCGGGGTTGATGAAGAGGTTCTCGCGCTCCTCGGTGCCGTCGGGACTCACCTTGATGTAGGACAACTGTATGACGCGGTCTTTTACCATGTCGAGTCCCGTGGTCTCCAAGTCAAATATAATCAATGGTTTGGTAAGATTCAGTTTCATGTTCTTTCTATTCCTTTCTATATATTTTATTAGTCGTTAAGCAGCATAGGCATAATCAGCATCAGGATTTCCACGTCCTCTGTCTCTTCGGCGGGGATGAAGATTCCAGCACGGCTGGGGTCTGCCAGTTGGATGATGATATGGTCGCTGTTGAGGTTGGTCAAGATCTCGATGAGGCTGCTGCCCTTGAAGCCGATGTCCATGGGATTGCCGGAGAACTCACAGGAGAGTTGCTCCTTGGCTGATGTGGCGAAGTCGATGTCTTCGGAGGAAACCTCGAAGCGGGCACTTTCCAGGTGGAAGCGGATGAGCTGGCTGCTCTCGCTGGCGAAGGGCAACACGCGGCGGATGGTGCTGAGGAGTGCCTTACGGTCAACGGTGGCCTGGCAGGGGTTGTTGGCGGGAATCACCGAGTTGTAGTTGGGGTAGCGGGAATCGAGCAGGCGGCAGTTGATGACGGTGTCGCCGAAGGTGAGTTCTGCGTTGCGACCGTCGAACTTCACGTTCACGTCTTCGTCGTCCTTTGAGAGGATGTTCTTCAGGAGTGTGGCGGGTTTCTTGGGGAAGTTGAATGCCGCCGGTGTCTCGCTCTTGATGGAGAATACCTTGTTGCGCACCAGCTTGTGGCCGTCGCTTGCCACGATGGAGAGACAGTCGGCCTTGAAATCGAAGTACACACCGTTCATCACGGGGCGCAACTCGTCATTGCCTGTGGCGAAGATGGTGCGCGTGAGGTTGTCGAGCATGATGCTGGCTGCGATGTCCACGGAGGTGAAGGTGTCGCTCATCCCTGTCGTGCGAGGATATTCCTCCGCACTTTGTCCGGTGAAGTTGTACACGCCGTTCTGGTAGACAATCTTGATGGCGAAGGTATCGGTGTCGATGTCGAAGCTGAGGGGCTGCTCGGGCAATTCCTTGAGGGCATCGAGGATGACGCGGTTAGGGATGCAGAACTCGCATTCGCCCTCGCTGTCGGTGAGAGCGAGGGTTGTCCGGATGGCATTCTCATTGTCACTGGCGGTGATGTGCATCTTGCCGTTGGCGACTTCAAAAAGGAAGCAATCGAGTATGGGCAGGGAGTTTCTGCTGTTGATTACCTTTGATAGCATGTTGAGCCTGTTGCTCAATGCTGAACTGGATAATGTAAATCTCATGCGTATTTATATTTTAAATTCATATCATTCCTGTGCTTGTGGCACTTTTGTGAGTACAAAAATACAAAAAAAAACGATGATGTGCAAAAAAAATGAGGAAATGTTTTAGAATTAGAAGTTTTTTTCGTAACTTCGCAGTCTATTAAAGAAAACATTATTATTAAATATATGGAATTACAAGGAAAGGTTATTGCCGTTTTACCGGAAAGAAGCGGTGTTTCTGCAAGAGGAGAGTGGAAATCTCAGTCTTATGTCATTGAGACTCACGAGCAGTATCCCAAGCAGATGGTGTTTGATGTGTTTGGTGCTGACCGCATTGCTCAGTTCAACATACAGAGTGGTGATGAGATAAATGTTTCTTTCGACATTACAGCTCATGAGTATCAGGGTCGTTGGTTCAACAATATCCGTGCGTGGAATGTTGTCCATGTAGACCCGAATGCCGTTGCTGCCATGGGTGGCGTGCAGCCCGGTGCTGCTCCCTTCCCTCCAGCTCCTGGTGTGGCTCCTGCCGCAGCTGCTCCTGCCGGTGGTGCGACAGCTCCGTTCCCTCCTGCTCCAACCGCTGATGCAGCTGCTGGAGAGGGTAGTACTGATGATCTGCCATTCTAAGCGACAAGTGCTGGAAACCAATAAATTCGCATTTCTCGACACACTTCGGGAGATGCGAATTTATTTTATTCAGAGATGTGCTTCTTTATATGTCTCTTCTCCTTGCCTCGAAGAACTGGCGTGAAGCAAGGAAGAACAATGCCACTCCGAGGGCGTTCTCTATCGCCACCATCCAGAAGGTTGCCATATAGTCGAAGTGTTCCGCTACGACTCCTCCCAACAGGCAACCGATTCCGAAGCCTAAATCCCAACTTGTCAGGATGCTGCTGTTGGCAGTGCCTCGCTGGTCGTGCCGTGCCACGTTGATGAACATATTGAGGAACGCCGGGTAAAGGTGTCCGTTGCCCAGTCCGATGAGTGTTGCCGACAGATAGTATGCTACAGGGTGGGGTATCGCCACAAAGATAATGAATCCCACCAGGGAGAGTAGCATTCCCTCCGCTGCGTTTTGTGTCAGCTTACCTTGCCTCAGTGCCTTGCGCCCTTGCAGTCGGGAGGTAAGGAGACCGATGGAGAGGATGGCGAAGTAGGTGCCAGTACCGCCCGTGATGCCCAGAGTCTCCTTGCTGTAGATGGCGAGGTAGTTGCTCAGTACGCCCCAGCAGAAGCCGAACATGGCGATGTTGATGGCCAAGAGCCATGCACGGGTCAGGAAGAAGCGGTCGAGGGAGAGTTTTTCCTTGTTCTTGACAATCTCTTTCTCGGGCAACTTGACAGTTCCCGCAGTGAGGACGGAGCCCATCGCCACGGCGAGGGCGATCCAGAACAGCACCATGTAGTTGCCGAACACGTTGTGCAGGTAGATGCCCACGGAGGGAGCCACCGCCATCGCCAGATTGTTGCTCATGCCGTAGAGTCCTATGCCCTCGTTGCGCCGGCTGGCTGGCAGCACGTCGATGGCGCAGGTGCTGTTGGCGACGGTCGCTGCCCCGAAGGGACCTCCGTGGAGGGTGCGGCAGATGGCAAACATCAGGATGGTGCCTGCCGCTATGTAGCCAGCGAAGCAGATGAAGAAGGCGGAGAGACAAATCATCAGCACCTTCTTGCGTGAGAAACTGTCCACCACATAGCCGCTGAAGGGACGGATGACGAGGGCTGCGACGGTGTAGCCGCTCAGTACGATGCCGATGACGTCCTTCGTGGCCCCGAAGGTTTCGCTCAGGTAGAGCGGCAGCAGCGGGGTGAGGAGGTAGAACGCAAAGTACAGCATGAAGTTGGTCATCATCACCTTGATGTAGTCGGCGTTCCAGAGTTTCTCTTTCGTTTGCGTTGTCATGCTTTGGATTTATTTGTTCTCCTCCAGCCAGGCGTCTATAATGCGCCGGGCGATGGACAGTTTCTCTGGGATGGTGGGCAGATTGTCCTTGGTGAACCACTTGCCCCGGGAGAGTTCTTCCTTCTGTAGGTGGATTTCTCCGTCCACATAGTCGGCGGTGAAGCCGACCATGAGTCCGCTGGGATAAGGCCAAGGTTGTGAGCCGAAGTATCGCAGGTTGGTGATGGTGAGTCCTGTCTCTTCCATCACTTCGCGGTGGACGGCTTCCTCCAGTGTCTCTCCCGTCTCCACGAAGCCTGCCACGAGTCCGTAGAAGTTGCTGTGGTAGTTGCGGGCGTGGACGAGCAGTACCTCGTCGCCCCTGTGTATCAGTACGATGACGGCGGTGGCGAGTGACGGCCAAACCGACTTGCCGCAGTTGGTGCATTTCTTGCTGATGTCGGTCGCCATCTCCATTGGTGCGCCGCAGACTCCGCAGAACTTGGTGTTCTGGTCCCAGTACAGCAGTTCGTGGCATTTGCCTGCCTTCAGATACTGGGCTTGCGGGAGTTTGTAGTAGCTCGGTCTCAGGCCGCACATCTCGTACTGGGGATGGTCGGTGATGGGCTCGGGGATGTTGAAGGCCTTCACCTCCGTCCCGTCTTCCATGGGAGTGATGTTGAGCACATGTGTCCATGGCTTGATGTCGATGGGACATTCTTCGCTGCAAGGGATGGTGTAGGTTCCGTCTTCATGCTTTTCGAGCACGAGATCGGTCTTGCAGAATATAAACCAGTACTTCATGTCTTTTCTACCTTATATTATATGTGGGTATGTCGTTATCTCTTGGGGAAGAGCAGCTGCATGTCGCGCTCTGCAGCCGGCTTGGTCCAGTTCTCGGGCACGAACTTCCAGTTGTTGTTGGGCTTTGCGTCCACGGTTCCCATCTTTTCTATCTCCTGCATGAGGTAGTAGCGTTGGTCGCGTTCGCTTCTCCAGACGATGCGTTTCTCCAGTTCTGCCTTGGGGATGCCTGCACCCTTGGTGAGGAGCTCTCCGCCGCCGTTGCCTCGGTAGCTGTTTACAGCCACGGTATATGACTTCTTCTCGTCGAAGGGCTTTCCGTTGCTCATGCGCAGGATTTTCACCTTCTGCCCGTCGGGCTTAGTCACGTCCACCTCGTAGTCGATGCCGGCTGCGCTGTCGAAGTTGAACGAGAAGTTCTTGAAGCCCAGTCGCTGCTGGTCGCCCTTGGTGTGTGCGTCGAGCAGGAGCAGGTGGTCGTCGGCACTCTTCATGGTGTTTACCCACATATCGTAGCTCATCTCCAGGTGCTTGCGTATCTCCTCGCCGGTGAGTCGCATCGTATAGAGCTGGTTCTCGTACTTGTAGAGGTTGAACATATCGCTGACGTACACGGGACCCTCCTTGATGACAGCATTCGACTGCAAGGGCGCATTGAAGGCGATGTCGGCATGGGTAATCTGTAGCATCAGATTGAGGATGAAGTCGTTGAAGGCACTGCTTCCGAAGAACGACTCACGGCTGTAGACGGTCTGCTTGAACGTGCCAATCTGCTTGCTCACATAGTCGTTGACCTCCTTCATCTGGCTCTCGAACGTCTTGTTGAATTTCTCGTCGGCTGGGCAGTCTGTCACTTCGGCAATCTTTCCGCTCACCTCCTTGTTCTGTACGATGTGGGCTTTCTTGCCGTTGACGTTGTGCTCGTCGAGGGTGATGGTGATCTCCGCATCTGCCACGCTGATGGCATTGTTGGCGGGGTCAAGGAGTACCACCTTTTTGCCTGCCTCGTTGGTGATGGTTTCGGAACAGCGGGTGTGGTCGTGACCGAAGAGTACCAGGTCGAAGCCCGGTACCTCCTTCGCCACCCTCATGGAGGCATTCTCCTCATAGTCTGCCGTCTTGATGCCGTTGTCCTTGCCGCTGTGGAAGAGTCCGATGACCACGTCGGGCTGCTCGTTCTCCTGGATGTACTTCATCCATTTCCTTGCCGAGCTTACCATGTCCTCGAAATGCAGTCCGCTCCACAGGCTCTCTGTGAGCCAGCTGGGGATGGCGGGTGTCAGCAGACCGAGGACGGCAATCTTCACGCCGTCGCGTTTCAGGATGATATAGGGCTTGACGTAGGGCTTGCCTGTCTTCGTGTCGATGATGTTGGCACCGAGCATCGGACATTTCACTTCGCTCACCCACTTGTCGTACACGGCGTGTCCCGTCTCGATGTCGTGGTTGCCGAAGGTCTCCGCGTCATATTTCATGTAGTTGATCACGTCCGCTGCCACGTTGGTGGCCTTGGTGTTGATGTAGTTGAAATAGTAGCAGGTGGGCTGTCCTTGCAGGATGTCTCCGTTGTCGAGCAGGATCAGGTTGTCCTTGTAAGTCTGCCTCAGGGAGTCCACATAGGAGGAGACGCGTGCGAGCGATCCCGCCTTGGGCTTGCGGTTGATGAAGTCGTAGGGGAAGAAGGAGCCATGCACGTCGCTGGTCTCGATGACTCTCAGTTTTACGGTACGTTGTTGTGCCATTGCTTGCGAATTAAATGTGAGCGCCACGAGGAACGCTGCCAAAATTTGTTTCATTTTCTGTCATTTTTATGATTACTTTGCAAAAGTACAAAAAAGATGTCAAACACGGCACACTTTTTGTTGGATTATTGATAAAATAATAAATATTATATTATTGGTAAGATAACAAAAAAATGGAGGATTTACGATATGGCATTTGTTGATTATTACAAGATTCTCGGTGTAGACAAGAATATCCCTCAGGATGACGTGCGAGCTGCCTACCGCAAGCGTGCCAAGCAGTTTCATCCCGACCTGCATCCCAACGACCCCAAGGCCAAGGCCAAGTTCCAGGCGTTGAACGAGGCATATGATGTGATTTCCGACCCCGACAAGCGCGCCAAGTACGACAAGTATGGCGAGCAATGGAAGAATGCCGCAGCTTACGAGCAGGCCGGCGGCGGTTTCGGCGGTGCAGGTGGCTTCGGCGGTGGCGGGGGCAATCCCTTCGAGGGCTTCGACTTCAGCAACTTCGGCTCGGGCGGCAGTGGTTTCAGCAGTTTCTTCGAGAATCTCTTCGGCGGTGGCGGTGCCCATCGTTCGGCGAGGAACGCGTCTTGCCGTGAGAGCGGGGAGATGAACATGAACGTCAACATTGATATGTATACGGCGTTGCTGGGTGGAGACGGAATTGTGAGGTTGAACGACGGTTCCAAGATTAAGTTGAAAATCAAGCCCGAGACGCAGAACGGCACGAAGGTGCGAGTGCGTGGCAAGGGCTACGATAGGGGTGACGGAACTTTTGGCGACCTGATCATCACCTATAATGTGAAGTTGCCCACGGGACTGAGTGACCGGCAGAAGGAATTGCTCCGCCAGATGAAGGAAGGCTGATGCTCTCGCGCGTACCTTAATTATAAAGTATAGAGGCGGAAGTCTTAAAATTAGAAATCTGAAGTCAGAAATCTGAATCCAGGCTTCGGGAAGGACGGAAAAGGGGAGGGATTGCAGATGGGCTGACGAAAGGACAATGAGTAGCTAAAAGTGTTAAAAGATGACTGTTTCCGAGCACAGATAAAAATTTAACCTTTGTTAGCAGTTTGTAAAATACTGATTATTAATATCTTGTAAAAAAGTTACAAAAGCGTACAAAAAAAAGTCCTAAAAAAAAGAACAACGTATCAAAAAAATACTTACCTTTGCATCGTTTTAATAAACAAATGAT
The DNA here is from genome assembly GCA_963616155.1 of Acutalibacteraceae bacterium. GTDB lineage: Bacteria > Bacteroidota > Bacteroidia > Bacteroidales > Bacteroidaceae > Prevotella. The sequence goes on along the minus strand of CAVEJY010000083.1, from coordinate 7,138 downwards.
TGTTTTACAGATTTAAAAAGCAAAGAAAATGAAGAAATTAGTTTTAATGTTCGTAGCTATCGCAGCTATCTCTTTCGCATCTTGTGGTAACAAAACAGCTCAGAACGCTGCTGGTTCTGATTCTGATTCAGTTCAGGTTGACTCTGCTGCTGCTGACACTGCTGCTGCTGATACAGCTGCTGCTGACTCTGCAAAGTAATTTAGAATTACTTTACGAACGAAAAATGAGAGAAACTACCGCTGGACCTCAGGGTCTGGCGGCTTTTTCGTTTTATAAGTCTCTCGTGTTACTCTTTGTTTTTATCCCATATTTGAATAGGAAAACGACTATATGATAGATACTTCCGCCTTCCAGGGCAAAAAGGCTGCTTATTATACACTTGGTTGCAAACTCAATTTCTCGGAAACGTCCACCTTCGGCAAACTGCTCGAAGGAATGGGGGTGGTCACGGCGCAGAAAGAAGAGAAGGCAGACATCTGTCTGATCAATACCTGCTCTGTGACGGAAGTCGCCGACCACAAGTGTCGCCAGGCCATCCATCGCATGGTGAGGGAGAATCCCGGTGCCTTTGTCATCGTCACGGGCTGCTACGCCCAGTTGGAATCGGAGAACGTGAGCCGCATCGAGGGAGTGGACCTGGTGTTGGGAGCCAATGAGAAAGCCCATCTGGTGCAGTATCTCAACGACGCATGGGTGCAGAAATATGCCGCCGAACAGAGTGGGGCAGGAGAGAGTGCTCTCCATGAGCATCACAGTGTGAAGACCAAGGAAATCAAGACCTTCCAGCCCTCTTGCTCACGAGGCAACCGTACGCGCTACTTCCTGAAGGTACAGGACGGCTGCAACTACTATTGCACCTACTGCACGATTCCCTTCGCCCGTGGCAACTCGCGCAACCCCTCCATCGCCTCCCTCGTGGAGCAGTCGGAGCTGGCGGCTCAGGAGGGTGGCAAGGAAATTGTACTCACCGGCGTGAATATCGGCGATTTCGGACAGACCACCCACGAACAGTTCCTCGACTTGGTGAAGGCTCTGGACCGGGTGAAGGGCATCCAGCGTTACCGTATCTCCAGTCTGGAGCCAGACCTCTGCGACGACGAGCTGATAGCATATTGCGCCCGGAGCCGGTCCTTTATGCCCCATTTCCACATCCCCTTGCAGAGCGGCAGCGACGAGGTGCTGAAGCTGATGCACCGCCGCTATGACAAGGCACTCTTCGCCCACAAGGTGATGCTTATCAAGGAGAAAATGCCCGATGCCTTCATCGGTGTAGACGTGATGGTGGGTTGCAGGGGAGAGACTCCCGAGTGCTTCGAGGAATGCTATGAGTTCCTGAAGAGCCTGCCAGTCACTCAGCTGCACGTGTTCCCCTACTCCGAGCGGCCAGGCACGGCAGCCTTGCGCATCCCCTATGTGGTGAGCGACAAAGACAAGAAACTGCGCTCCAAGCGACTGCTGGAACTGAGCGACCAGAAGACACAGGAATTCTATGCCCAGTACATCGGCACGGAGGCGGAGGTGCTCTTCGAGAAGGCACTCAGGGGCAGGGCGATGCACGGGTTCACGAAGAACTATATCCGCGTGGAGCTTTCTCCCTCGCAGGCGAAGGAGGAGTATGACAATCAGCTGGTCAAGGTGCGTTTGGGCGACTTTAACCATGACAAGTCGGCATTGAGGGCGGAGGTGATTTGAAATGCCATCGTATTACAATGACTTCGGAACGTGGATTCGCAGACGATTCCCCTTCCGGGTGCAGAAGGTCTCGATAGACGCCGGCTTCTCTTGTCCTAACCGGGACGGAAAGATTTCCACCGGTGGCTGCACCTATTGCGACAACCGCACCTTCAACCCGAGCTACTGTGACCGACGGAAATCGGTTACGGAGCAATTGGAGGAAGGAAAGGCTTTCTTCATGCGGAAATATCCCGATATGAAATACCTCGCTTATTTCCAGGCGTATACGAATACCTATGCCGACGTTGACCAGTTGCGCCGGATGTATGAGGAGGCACTGGCGGTGTCCGACGTGGTGGGCATTGTCATCGGCACCCGTCCCGACTGCGTGAGCGACGAGCTGCTCGACTATCTGGAGCAACTCAACCGCCGCACCTTCCTTCTCGTGGAGTATGGCATCGAGAGTGCCAATGACGAGACCCTGCGCCGCATCAACCGTGGCCACGACTTCGCCTGCAGCCGCTCCGCCGTGGAGCGCACCCATGCAAGGGGCATCCTCACGGGCGGCCACATCATCATCGGACTGCCCGGCGAGGATGCAGAGGAAAGCATTCGCCAGGCATCCGTCATCTCCTCCCTGCCGCTCGACATCCTCAAGATTCACCAGATGCAGGTGATCAAGGGCACGAGGCTGGCGAGGGAGTATGAGGAGCATCCCTTCCATGTCTACACTGTGGAGGAATACATTGATGTCATCGTGAGATATATCCGAGGTCTTCGCAAAGACCTCGTGCTGGAGCGGTTCGTGAGCCAGTCGCCCAAGGAACTCCTCGTGGCACCCAGGTGGGGACTGAAGAACTATGAGTTTACCAACCTCTTGAATAACAAACTGAAAGAAGAAATGTCATGTCGAAAGTAGCAATCGTCATATTGAACTGGAACGGGCGCGGGATGCTCGCCAAGTACCTGTCTGGAGTCGTGGAATACTCGCGCCAGGACGCAGAGGTGTGGGTGGCCGACAACAGCTCCTCCGACGGTTCCATGCACCTTCTGGAGACCCAGTTCCCGCAGGTGAAGACCATCGTACTGGAGCAGAACTTCGGTTTTGCCGAGGGCTACAACCGTGCCCTCAAACAGGTGGATGCCGACTATTATGTGCTGCTCAACAGCGACGTGGAGGTGCGCCACCACTGGCTCACGCCCCTCGTCGAGTTCATGGACTCCCATCCGCAGGCGGCGGCGTGCCAGCCCAAGCTCCTCTCCGAGCAAGACAAGGACCGCTTCGAGTATGCCGGTGCCTGCGGCGGATTCATCGACAAGTATGGCTATCCCTTCTGCCGCGGACGCATTTTCGACACCGTGGAGGAGGATGACGGACAGTACGACTACCAGCAGGAAATCTTCTGGGCAACAGGAGCCTGCATGATGGTGCGCGCCAAGGACTACTGGCAGGCTGGTGGTCTCGACGGCCGCTTCTTCGCCCACAACGAGGAGATAGACCTCTGCTGGCGGCTCAGGCTCCAGGGCAAGAAGATCTACTGCATCCCCGAGAGCGAGGTGTATCATGTGGGCGGCGGCACCCTTCCCAAGAGCAACCCGATGAAGACCTACCTCAACTTCCGCAACAACCTGACGATGCTCTACAAGAACCTCTCCGACGACGAGTTGCCGGGAGTGATGCGAGTGCGCTGGTTCCTCGACCACCTCGCCGCCTTCGAGATGCTACTCTTGAAGCGCAACTGGGGCGACTTCAAGGCCGTCCTCAAGGCACGCAGGGCTTTCAAGGCGTGGCGCTGCGATTTTGACGAAGACCGCCGCAAGATACAGACCTCCCGGTTGGAGGGCAAAATTGCAGGGCTCTACGATGGCTCCCTCCTCTGGCAGTACTATGCCAAAGGCAAGAAAACTTTCAAGGCACTCAAATTGTAATCTGATTTTTGTCTTTTTTTTAGTTAAAAACGGGGATTTTTGGATGTTTTTAGCCTTGAAACTTGGATTTTAAAAACTTTTTTGGTATTTTTGCAAACGTAACTAACGATGGTTGTGTAGCTGAATGAAAAAGTTTTTCGATTATATGGTCATTGGGGCAATCCTTCTGCTTTGTTCGGCTTGCGAGTATAAGTTCAAGTCGAGCGAGGAAGATTTTGCCGTCCCCTACGCCGTGCAGCGCTACGACCGCCTGGAGAGCCGCTACCTCACCACCGGCGACTTCTCTGCCCTCCAGCAGATGAACACTGACTATCCTATCGAGACCCGTACCCTGATGGAGAAGATGCTCCAGCTCGGCAACATCACAGACCCCAACATCAGCAACCGCTTCCTCATGTTCTACCAGGACTCCACCCTCCAGTCGCTCATCGCCGATGCCGAGGCGGAGTACGCCAACATGGACGACATCAACAGCCAGCTGAAGAAAGCCTTCGACCGCTTGCAGGAATGGCTTCCCGGGATGCAGCGCCCCGTGTTCTACGCCCAGATTGGTGCCCTCGACCAGAGCATCGTCGTAGGCGAGCATTCTGTGGGCATCTCCCTCGACAAGTACATGGGGGCCGACTATCCCCTCTATCGCAGGTTCTACAACGCCCAGCAACGCGCCACCATGACGCGCGGCTATATCGTGCCCGACTGTCTCACCTTCTACCTGCTGAGCCTCTATCCGATGGAGGACTTCGACAACCGTCCGCAGCTCGACCGCGACTTGCACATGGGCAAGATCATGTGGACCGTCAACAAGGCGATGGACAGGGTGGTGTTCAACACCAAGTACGTCAGCACCATCAATAGCTACGTCAGCAAGAACCCAAAGCTCACGGTTAGGCAACTGCTTGAGGAAGAGGATTGTGCCCCCATCGAGGCACTCCACAAGGACTGAACAAAATAATTTGTATCAATATAAAATAAATAATGAAGAAATTTCCTATTCTTATTGCGACTATCATGATGGCATCGGCAATGAACGCAGCGGAGAGGCTCGACCTGAAGCAGATTGCCACGGGTGAGTTTGCCGCTTCCTACGTCACGGGCATCAATCCCATCGAGGGCACCGACCTCTACGCCTCCATTAGCCAGGATGGCAAGCAGGTGGTGAGTTATTCCTTCAAGACCGGCAAGCAAGTGAGCGTGCTCTTCGACACCGACGCCACCAAGGCACCCTTCCAGTCGGTGGACGGCTATGTGATGAGCCCCGACGGCAAGAAGATGCTCGTGATGACCAACAGAAAACCCGTATACCGCCGCTCCTTCAAGGCGGAGTACTTCATCTACGACATCGCCCAGAAGAAGCTGCAGAAACTCTCCGGGGGCGACAACCAGCAGGTGGCTACCTGGGCGCCCGACTCGCGCCACATCGCCTTCGTGCGCGACAACAACCTCTTCGTTACCGACGGAGAGAAGGAAGTGCAGGTGACCCGGGACGGCAAGTTCAACGAGGTCATCAACGGCATCCCCGACTGGGTGTACGAGGAGGAATTCAGCTTCAACCGCGCCTTCGCATGGAACGCCGACGGCACAGCCCTGGGCTGGATACGCTTCGACGAGAGTCAGGTGGAGACCTACTCCCTCCAGCTCTTCAAGGGACTGGAGCCTGAGAAGAAAGAACTTGCCGACTACCCCGGCGAGTACTCCTACAAGTACCCCAAGGCAGGTCACGACAACTCGAAGGTGAGCCTCTGGAGCTACGACATGAAGACCGGCAAGACCATCGCCCTCGACGTGCCCGTGGATGCCGACGGCTACTATCCGCGCATCAAGACATCGCCAGATGCCAACAGTCTGATTGTCTACACGATGAACCGCCATCAGGACGATATGCGCCTCTACTCCGTCAATCCCTTCACCGGCAAGAGCAAGATGCTCATCAAGGAGAGCGTACCCAAGTTCGTGAAGGAAGAAGTGGTGGAGAACAGCATCGTGGGCAAGAAGAGCATCCTCCTGCCCAGCGACCGCGACGGGTTCATGCACCTCTACCTCTACGATATGGACGGAAAGCTCCTCCGACAGGTGGAGAAGGGCGACTACGACGTGACCGACATCTACGGTATGGACGAAAAGACCGGCGACGTATACTTCCAGGCAGCCATGCTCAATGCCCACGACCGGCAGGTGTATGTGGCGCACAAGAACGGCAAGGTGGAGCGACTCACCGACCAGGAAGGGTCCAACTCCGCCTATTTCTCGGGCGACTACCGCTACTTCGTCAACAACTGGAGCAACTACAGCCATCCCTACGTCTACACCGTACGCAGCAACAAGGGTAAGGTAATCAAGACCTTAGAGGACAACCGACAACTTTTGGAGAAGACGAAGAAATACAACTGGGGTAAGCGAGAGACCTTCTCCTTCACTACTTCCGAGGGCGTGAAGCTCGACGGCTGGATGGTAAAGCCGCTCGACTTCGACCCTGCCAGAAAATACCCCGTCATTCTCTTCCAGTATTCAGGCCCGGGCAACCAGCAGGTACTCGACTCCTGGAGTTCCGGCAGCCAGGGCAACGGCGGAGCCTACGACTACTATCTGGCGCAGGAGGGATTCATCGTGGCTTGCGTGGACGGCCGCGGTACCGGCGGACGCGGTGCTGAGTTCGAGAAATGTACCTATCTGAGGCTCGGCGACCTGGAGTCGAAGGACCAGGTGGAGACCGCCCTCTATATGGGCACGCTGCCCTATGTGGACAAGGACAACATCGGCATCTGGGGCTGGAGCTACGGCGGTTTCAACACGCTCATGAGCATGAGCGAGGGTCGCCCGGTGTTCAAGGCCGGCGTAGCTGTCGCGCCTCCCACCTGCTACCGCTTCTACGACACCGTCTACACCGAGCGTTATATGCGCACGCCCCAGGAGAACGAGGACGGCTACAAGGTGAATCCCATCGAGCGTGCCGACAAGCAGCACGGAGCCCTGCTCATCTGCCACGGCGTGGCTGACGACAACGTGCATCCACAGAACACCTTCGAGTATTCAGAGGCTCTGGTGCAGGCTGACAAGGACTTCAAGGAGCTTCTCTATACCAACCGCAACCACGGCATCTCAGGCGGCAACACCCGCAACCACCTGCTGCGCCAGATCCGCGACTGGTTCGTGGAGAAAATGAAATGATATGGAAAGATGGGAAAAATGAAATATTGAAAAGCGTTATGGAAGCCAACTGTGGTTCTCCATAACGTTTTTGTCTGTATTTATGCAACGTAATTCCGACATTGTAGAAGCCATTGTTTCTGAATGTCGGATTTTCCACCTTTTCATTTCGGTTGCATCGACGCTCACAGTTCATCTATAGGGCTTCCAGGAGCAATAAAAGAGCCTTTACTGAAAAGTAAAAAGGCTGAAAAGCCTCGACTGGAAACAGGAGAAATGGTTACAGGTTACAGTTACAGTTAAAAAAAACAAGTACCCCCTTCCCTCTTCCCCTCTCTTTATATACTTATAACTTATTAATAATTAATTAGTTATATATTATATATAATA
>CAVEJY010000082.1:0-9221 GCA_963616155.1 Acutalibacteraceae bacterium | reverse complement strand
GCTTCGCCGGATAAAATCCGTAAAAACGTTTAATGTTCCTATAATTTCGGTTAGATGTCCCTCACCTTTTCTTCTTAGATGAAGTATCTGAGAAGTTCTGTAAATAGGGTTCTCCAGTAAAAGGGAATGGGATTCCGAGAAGGGAAAGTATAGGTTTGTGAGAGTGCCGACTATGCTCAGCAAGTCTGCCGACTCCAGTCAGCAGGTCTGCTGAGCATAGTCGGCAAAGCTGCTGACTGGAGTCGGCAGACCCTTATTTGTTTGTGGACACGAAGAGACCTTCTATCTGGATGTCTCCGTCCACCAGTTCGGCAGGGAAGGTATAGGTGTTGTCCTTCGCCATGGCAGACTTCGGAATCACCACCTCCTGGTATTGCACCGTGCCGTGGACTGCCGCATCGCCGGCGAGATGGAAGCCGTGGCGCACCTTGATGCCCGAATAGGAGAAGCCGGGGGCAGGAGTCACCTTGATCTTGAAAGGTTTGCCGAACGGAGTCTTGTAGTTGTTGAGCTTGGTGCCATTGGCAGCCGTCACCACACCGTTCCTGTTGGCCTCCGTCACATTCACGTCGGCAGCATGGACGCGCAGGTTCATGTCCACCACCTTGTCTTTTCCCTCACACCGCAAACGGTAGACACCGCAAGCCTGGCTCTCGGGCACAGTCACCTTGACTGCACCGCCCGTAGGGAACTCACCCACCAAGTCCTCGGCATCGAACACTCCGTCCTTGGCATAGTCCACATAGCAGCGCACCTTCCCGTCCATACCCTCGACAGAAGGAGCCACCGTCTGTCCGGGCAGGACATCTACCGTCACGTCTTTCTGATAACTATAGGTCTTGCCCTCAGCCACAGGATAGTCGCCATGGAGCAAGATTCTCGGGGCGGAAGACTGGTTCACCACGATGTCGTCGACATAGGCGACGGCATCCTCCGTGAGCTGATGCGTAGACTCGGCATCGGGCACCACCACCAGACTGTGAATCATCACACCCTCGGCACTCTTGACATGGAACACGGCATCCGCCCATACTCCTGCAGGTACCTCGGTAGAGGAATAGACCCAGAACTGCTCCACGTCGGCAGACTGTCCCGGACGGTCAGTGCGCTTGCCCAGTCCCACGAGCATTACACGTCCCTTCATAGGGCGGTTGATGAGCACATGCACCACCTTGCCCGAAGGCGAGAGGGAGAAAGGCTCCTTGAGGTCGATTCGTGCGCCAAAGATGTTGGACGCATACCTGGAACGTTGGAATCCCAGCACCTTCAGGCTGTTGTTGTTCTCCTTGCAGGGATTGTCCACCACGGCGACGTTGCCCTCCAACTGCCCTGTGCGGAAAGGCGAGTGTTCCCACTTGTCATAGACACCCAACGACCGGTAGTCGCGGTTCTCGAAACCGATGCTTTGCGCCATTGCCGCCAAGGGCAGAAGGCAAAGCGATATTGCGAATAATTTCTTCATTTGTTACTCTCTTGTGCTAAATACTAAAATACCCTCACCGTGTGCAGCAACGGACAAGCCTTGCTGTCGTCGATGACTATCCTCAGTGCCTTCGCCTTGTAGCCGGTGCCATAGCTGCTGACCGTGCTTCCGTTCAGCGGAATGATGCGCTTGTAACCGATGGTGGTCGTCGTACATTCCTTTGCCACAGGTTGCCAGGTGTTGCCGTCGGGCGAAATCTCTATGTGGAACTTCCTCACACGTTGTCCCTTGCGGATATATTCCATCATGTCCACATAGCGCACGGTCTGTGGAGATTTCCAGGTGAAGGTCACCGTGGCTTGCTTCACACCGTCGGCGGTAGCCCAGTAGGTATCCTTGTCGTTGTCGGTCATGTTGGTAGCCTGATACTGGCGGTTGGCACCCGCCTTTCGGGTATCCGATACCGTCACCTGCGCCTTGCGTGCCAAGTCCTTGCCCAGACGCTTTTGCAGCATCTTGCCGAACTCCTTCAATACCTGCACATCGGTATCGGGCAACAAGCCATATGGGTCGGGCGGACAGTTGAGGATGAGCGTGGAGTTCCGTCCAACGGTTTCCAAATACATCTGGAAGAGACGTTCCGCCGACATCGGTTTCTCGCCTTCGTGCCAGAACCATCCCTTGTCCGTGAGTTTGGCGTCGCTCTCGCCAGCCTCCCAGAACCATCCGTTCTCCGTGCCGTACATACCGTTGTTCTCGGGAGAATAGCCTGTCTCCTCGGGCGACCAGTTGGTCTCGCCTGCCCATCCGTCCTCGTTGCCTATCCAGCGTGCCTCGGCTCCCACGCCCCAGAGGATGATGTCGGGACACACCTTGTGGATGGAGTCGCGCAGGTTGGGGATGTCATAATAGGTGGATCGGTCCACGTTCACGGTGGTGTTGCGTCCGCCGTAATAGCCGTCGCCGCCATTGGCACCGTCAAACCACATCTCGAACTGGTCCTTGCCATACTGTGCCAGTTCGGCACACTGGCGCAGGAACACGTCGTTCACATAGCGTTCCGTACCGTAGTACTGGTTGTTCCTGTCCCAGGGCGACACATAGAAGCCATATTTCATGCCTAACTTGCGGGCAGCCTCGGCGAAGTCGCGGGGAATGTTGGTGTTCTTGCCGTTGTCATTGCCTGCCTTCAGGATGGAGTGGTCAGTGGTGGCTGTGGGCCAGAGGCAGAAGCCGTCGTGGTGCTTCACCACGGCGATGCCTCCCTTCATGCCAGCCATCTTCACCACCTTGAGCCACTGGGCAGGGTTGGGTGCGCCCAAGGGGGCGAAGACCTTCTCGTCCTCGCTTCCCAGTCCCCACTCGCGGTTGGTATAGGTGTTCATGCCATAATGGAAGAAGGCGTAGAATTCCGTCTCCTGCCATTTCATCTGTCTCTCGGAGGGTACAGGGAACACGGCAACGGGCTCGTTGTCGGGATTGGGCAACGTCTGCTGCCTCATTTCAAACTTTCCCTGGGCGAATCCACTCAATGGTACTAATAGAATGGACACTCCTGTCAATAGGTGATGGATTAACTTCATAGTTCTCTAAGTTTTGATAAATAGTTGCTGTTTTTAATATTGCGAGATGTTGTTCAGCTCTTTCATGCTCACTTGTCGGGGTGCCTCGTCCAAGGTTTTCTTCAGCTGTTCCACCGAGAGTTCTGATGCCGGGGCGAAGTCTGCGGAGCGCATATAGTCGAGCACGCTCTCGTAGAACGCCCTTCCCTCGGGATATTGCGAAGCCTTGTCGAGGTCGCTCATGCAGACGAGGAGCTTGCCCTTGCCCACCTTCCACTCCATCACGAGACCGAGCTTGTGGTTGCGCTCGATGTTGTCGATGACCTGCACGACGGGCTTGTAGTCCTTGGCGAAGTTGTCGAGCACTAAGGGATGCGATTCCTTGATGACGGGGAACCACTGCCAGTTGGTGTGCATCTCCGTGGGGAAACTACGGAAGAGGGGATGGTCGGGGGAGGTCAGGATGCCGAGGGTACCGGGGGAGACTGCCTTCTTGTTGTTCTCGCAGATGGTCTTGAACATACGGTAGTTCCAGTAGTCGGTCTGGAAGAGCCCGCCCACAGTATGGGGCAGACTGTCGGGCATCCAGAGCACCTTGGCTCCTTTCTCCAACTGCTTGGCGATGTCGGCGGTCAGGCTCTTGGCGATGACGATGCCTTTCTTGTTGACGGTCGTCTTGGGATAGACCCAGATTTCGTAAGTATTGTGAGCCTCCGTACCTTCTATCTGTAGGGAAACATCCAGTTTGGTAGGCTTGTCTGTCTGGAGGTTCTCTGCCAACCCGCCTATGTCTATCAAGCCTTCGTCATGACTGGCGATGCTCGTCACGCCCTCTTTCTTTCCGATCTTCCATCTCAGTTTCTTTCCCTCAAGGGAAGATCCGCCGTAATTCGCCACTTGTATCTTTGCCTTCAGCGTGTCGCCCGACTCGAAGCAGAACTTGTCTACCACGAGCAACGGCACGACGGGCGAACACCACTGCCTCCATTCCTCGGGCGTGGTGATGCCCTTGCTCTCCATAAAGGCATCGAGGATGCCCACGAAGGCACTGCCCTGACCGGGATAGTCCTGGATGTCGAGGAGTTGGAAGCCCGCCATGTTCTTCGTGCGAAGGTCCATCTCGATGTCTGCCTTGTAGAGCTTCACGCTCCACAGACCGGAAGCCCTGTGGAAGTCCTCTGCCTGTGGGGTCATCCCCGCGGCGGCGAGACGTTTGCGGAACATCTCGAAGTTGCAGGGCTGAAGCACACCTGTGTATTTCTTCATCTCACTGTAGTCGGGATAAGTCTGGAACTGCCCCGTCTCGTGGGAGATGATGGGGATGCCCGCCTTGCCGTCCTTCTGCCAAGACTGAGGCTTTGCCCAAGGGTCACAAGCCTCATCGAAGTTCATCACGGTGTTGGGACGGAAGTGGTTGATCACGCCGCCGTCGTAGGCGTCGGCAAAGGAGAACGACCCGCGGGTGTGGGTGTTATACTTGCCCCATCCCTCGCCACCGATGCGGCAAGTGGTGAAGTAGTCCATCCCTTCTTTCACCCCTTGATAGCCGAGATAGTAATTGCTGCCGAAAGTATAGTATTTGTCGGGGGCTATCTGGCGGAAGTCATCCACAAACTCCTTCATCTTGTCGATGTCGCCCCACAGTTCGTTGCCGAGTGCCATCATACGGAAGGAGGGATGATGGCCGTACTCCCTGAGGATGTTCACACCCTCCTGGTGGAGGAAGGTCATGAGTTTTTCGTCCTTCTTGTCGAAGGATCCCCAGAAGGGAAGTTCGGGCTGGAGATAGATGCCCAATGAGTCTGCCGCCACGAAGGCTGCCTCGGGCGGGCACCAGGAGTGGAAACGCACATGATTGATGCCGTACTCGCGGCAAGTGCCGAGATACTTCATCCATCCCTCCACGGTCATGTCTACATGACCCGTCAGGGGCCATACTGCCGCATCGTGCTTGCCGCGGAGATAGACTTTGTGCCCGTTGGCATAGAAATGGGCACCCTCGATATGGAAGTCCTTGAAGCAAGGCAAGACATTTGAACTTTTCACTCTTCGTTCTTCACTTTTCCCTTCCACAGGATTGCTCTTCACTTCCAGCCGGATGTCTCCGATGATTCCGTTCCAGTTGGTCTGCGTGTCTTCGGTGTAGGCGTGGCTGGAGGCATAGATTGGGTCAGGAACGCCCTTCGAGTTGTCCACCACGATTTCCAGCAGGTGCTTGCCCGCCTTCAGTTTCTGTGGCAAGAGGTACCTCTGAGGGGTACTGATATAGTTGCAGGAGTCCACGAGCTGTCCGTCGAGATACACCCATGTGGGACGGGTGCGCTCTAAGAAGAGCATCAGTTGCTTCTTCTTCCATTCCTTCGGAATCTCGATGGTGCGTGAATAGCGGGCAGCACCCTTGTAGGCACTGCGGCGAGTGAGGTGGGTGGTCTCGGTAAGGTCGGTGGGCGAGGTGCCCAGGCGGTTGGTGTCGATGGTGCCGGGCAAGATGGCGTGCTTTACTGCCTTTTCATTGCCCAAGGTTACGTTCCATTCGCCGGCAAGCGAGATGCTCTGCGCTTGTGCGCCCAGGCTCATCAGTCCCAGGCAAACAGTGAGGATGGATTTCTTCATAATGGTTGGTTTTAGTCGGTTTAAATGCGGACTGCCGGTGAAGTAGTCTTATGTTATGGTTGAATCTTTTTCTTCAGTTCCCCGAAGTCGTTCGCCACCTCGATGCAGTCGTGCCAGTCGCCTCTGACCATGCCTTTTTCCTGCATGTCGTCGAGCAGGGCGATGGTGGAATCCCAGAAACCCTTCATGTTGTAGAGAATTACCTTCTTGCTGTGGTAGCCGATGGTGTGGGAGGCGGCAACGGTAAAGATTTCGTCGAGCGTTCCGATGCCTCCGGGCAAAGCCACGACCACGTCGCTCTGCGAGAGCAACAGGTCCTTGCGGTCGGAGAGGTTGTCGCAGGGAATCTCCACGTCAAGGCTGTCGAACGCCCTTCCGCCTCTCTCCACCATGGACGGCACCACGCCGATGGTCCTGCCTCCATGTGCCTTCACCGACTTGCCGATGCAGTCCATCAAGCCCATGTTACAACCGCCGAACACCACGTCGTGTCCGTTCTCTCCCATCCACTTGCCCAGTTCCTCCGTCATGGCGAAGAAATCGGGGTCGATGTTCTTGTTTGCCGAACAAAATACAGCTATTTTCATCTTGTCAGTCTCCTTTTGTTATTACATTTCAGGGCAAAGATACGAAAAAACTTTGAATGTGCCCCATATTTTCGACAAAAAAGCGAGAAAGCCTTTGTTATATGGATTTTTAAACGTACTTTTGCAGCAATTCAAGTCACAATTAACACATAAGAAAGATGAAAAGATTACCCATTGTCCTACTCAGTGCCGCAGCCCTGACGTTTGCCGCCACCGGCTGCAAGAACACCCCGCAGAAGTCGGGCACCGACTCCCTCTCCACCGACTCCGTCGCCAACACCGACACCCTTGTCGTGGACAGTTTCGGCTATGTCTACAACAATGCCGACTCCACCATCGAATGTGTCATCTCCGTAGACTATCCGCGGGGCGACGACAGTCTCTCGCAAGCCGTCAAGGCTTTCATCGGCAAGGAGCTCTGCGACCTGTACCTGCCCTATGGCTACGGAAGCGACGAGAACCTGGAGGAAAAGGACAACTTCGTGCCTGTCCACAAGGAATACCCTAACTACAAGGGCAGCGTGCTCGATGGACAGAAGATGATAGACTACTACGGAAAAGGATCGGTGAAATTCATGAAGGAGACCATGAAGGACTTGCGCGAGGCCATGGACGAAGACGACTACAGAGTCAACCTGTGCTGCTCGGTATCAGTACGCAAGGCTGTGGAGACTCCCACTTACATCACCTATTACCTGAACACCTATACCGAGATGGGAGGTCCGCACGGCTCCTACACCTGGTACGCCGTCAACATCAGCAAGCTCACCAACAAACCCATCGAGAAGGCCATCGACTCCAGCAAGACCAAGGCAATACAGAGCCTTCTGGTCAAAGGCATCGAACAGTATTTCAATGAGGACGGCGAGGGAGACTTCAAGATTTCCGACCTGTATACATACCTGGACCCCACGGAAGAGAAGCCCGTCAAGCAGATTCCGCTTCCCGCACTCACTCCCTACATAGAGAAGGACAGCCTCTGCTTCGTCTATCAGCAGTATGAGATTGCCCCCTATTCTGCCGGTCTCGTCTCCTTCAACATAGCCCTGAAGGACATCAAGCCCTACCTGCGCAAGGAGGTGCTGGACCTGATAGAAAACAAAAAATGATGAATTGACCCTTCACCCCTCACAATGCCGATAAACACAGGGATTTCCGGGCAAATGGTGAAGGGTGAAGGGTAAGTCGCCAATTGTATGATTGGGTGGTTGTGGAAACGCCCAAGATTACCATAAATCCTCTGGCGAGAGGTCTCTGTCCTTCCTGCCCAACAGGTAATAGTCGGCAAGGAACTGGAGGTGGGCTTGCGTAATCCTCAGTCCGTCTTCCTTCACATACTTGCTGGTGAAGACATTGGCGTCGGGAAGCATGCCGGTCTCTATCAACTTGCAAACAATCTCGTAGGGGAAAGGACGACCGTTGCCCGCAATGATGTCGAAGCTGTCCATTGCCGCACGGTCGGCATTGTAATAGGGATTCTCGGGAGAGGCGATGCAATGCGCCAGACCGAAGTTGATGGTGATGCCCGTATAGGGACTTCCGCACAGGATGATGCCCTTCTCGTATCTTTGGGGGAACTTGACGTCGGAGGGCAACTCAAACTCGATGTCCTTCAAGAACTCCTTCAGGGTCTTGACATCCTCCAGGAAGACGAACTTGTCGCCATATCCCTTCGCCTTGAGCAAGTTGTAGTCGTGGATGCCCCGCTTGCGGCTCAGGCGTTCCCTTTCAGCCTCGATGCGCTCCAGATTCTCCTTGTTGTCCTTGTAGAGAGGACTGAGCAAGGCACCCGTCTGCCACCACTCACCGCCAAACTTGAAGAGGTTGGTAATGATGGCTTGCTCTCCGCTGAGGAAGGGGGAGAAATCCTCGATGTTGGCAGAGTCCCGGCGAACGCGCAGCAGGTCTCCGTCAGGCTCACCCTCGTACAGGTCTTCCAGATAGAAGAAGTCGTCGTCCACCTTCTTGATGAGGAAGGCGCGTGTGCTCATGTAGTCAATCTCGGTCCAGAGCTTGTGGGCAGGATGATGCCCGCTCACCTTGGCAAGCCATTCGGCGGAGGTGAGGGCAAGGAGGTTGTTGCGGCTGTTCATCGTATGCTCTATCTGGATGGAGTAGGCAATCAGCTCGCTGAAGCCCTGTGGGGAACGGGCGAGGTTCTCCAGCTCAAACTGCAGGCGGCGGCGGTTGTTGATGTTGAAGTAGCAGCCGTAATGGAACCAGGCGAGTGCGTCGCGGTATTCATAGAACTTGTCCTTGTCGGTGGGCATCTCGCAGAGGAAGTCGTAGAGGCGCTCGTTCTCCGGAGCGGTCTCGTATTCCCTGTCAAGCACGGCATAAGCCATCTTGGCGGCTATCTCCAGGGTGCCGAAGAGGAAGGGTACGGCTTCCTGCACAAAGCTGCTTTGCTGGTAATGGTGCCAGCAGAGGAACTTGACATCGGCGAAGTTGATCTCGTTCGGGTCATAGTCGGGGACGTTCTCGTTGACCGAGGTATTGATGTATTCGTTCTCCTTCTCGTAGAAGGGGATGTATGTGCCGTAGCGTCGCTTGCACTCGGCGGTGAAGGTCTTCCAGATGCAGGTGCCTGAGATGACATCCTCGAAGTAGCCGGCGATGCAGAGTGCCAGTTGCTTGGCGTCCTCCACGTTCTTGAAACTGTGGGTGAAGCATGCCTCGTCGAGGGCATGGTATATTTCGTTGGCGAGTTCCGTATAGTACAGGTCCACGTCATCAGGTCTTCCGTATGGATGCATAGCCATCCACTCCTTTGTGAAAATTACTTTTTTCATATCGTCCTATTCTCGGTTATTAATTTAAATCTTGTTAGCCGCCCGGCACGAATGTCGGCCGTTTTAGATGCAAAGGTAATGAATTCTATTCAGAAATTGCAAGAAATTCGGAGTTTTTTCGTACCTTTGCACCCGAATTTAGGCAATCTTAATGAATAGCGTACGATTGCCGCAAGCGTTTCGGAAGGATTTTGCACCCTAATTCATGGCTGGGAGGGTGAATTCGGCCTTCCCATTTAGATAA
>CAVEJY010000081.1:0-2258 GCA_963616155.1 Acutalibacteraceae bacterium | reverse complement strand
CTTATACCGCTGATACGGCGTTGCTCATCCAGTCTATTACCGAGGACGAGAAGACTCATCTCGTCACCTTGACGCTGGAGAACGGAAAGAGCTTTACCTTCGGCCTGTCATATACCATGCCGACGAGCATCGCCATCCTTTCCACCCAGACCGTATACCTTTCAGGCGGCACGGCCTCCACCATCGAGTTCAGGGTGAACCCGCAGACGGCACTCTTCAACTATGACGTGGATTCCGACGACTGTCAGATACAACTCGACAAGGTGGGCGAGTCTCGGGCGGCGAGCTATGTCACAATCCCCAAGGGATACAAACTGGAAAAGGTGGAGCAGTGCTATGATGGACAGGGAGTGCTGAAGCAAGGACAATACAAGGCTACGATCAGGGACAATGGCGAGGGGACGGCTTACGATGACCAAGTGTCGCTTGTCATCTCCGCATCCGATGACAGTGGCAATCCAATCTTGATTTCCTCGTCCGCCTTCCGGGTGAGATATTCCGGCAATACCATCCTCTCCTTCTCCTTTCTTGCAAGCAAGAACCCTGGGGTGCTGAAGGACGTGGAAGCAACGATAGAAGGAAACAGCATTACAGTGCAGTCGCCTTATATCACCGATGCCTCCAATCTGGTAGCAGACTTCAAGAGTACGGGCGAGGTGTATGTGGACAATGTTCCTCAGAAAAGCGGTGCCAGTACCCATGACTTCACAAATGGTGTTGTCTATAAGGTGGTGTCGGAGGACGGTGAGACCAACTCCTATCAGGTGAAGGTGGCATACTCTGGACTGCCCGTGATGGAAATCAATACCCCTGACGACGTGCAGATAACAAGCAAGGAGAATTGGGTGAAGAAGGTAGGCTTCAAGATTATCAATACCGACGGATCCGTGGACTGTGAGGGGACTATGCAGATGAAAGGACGCGGCAACTCCACTTGGGGCTATCCCAAGAAACCCTATGCCATCAAACTTGATTCCAAGTCTACGGTCTTGGGACTCGCCAAGGACAAGCGTTTTGACCTGCTCGCCAACTGGATGGACCGTACCCTGTTGCGTAATGACATGACCTATTACATCGCCCGGCAAACCACCAGCATGGGATGGAATCCGAAGGGAGAATTCGTCGAGGTGGTGCTGAATGGAAAACATATAGGCAACTATTATTTGTGTGAACACATCAAGGTGGGCGAGAACCGGGTGAACATTACCGAACTGGATGAAGATGCCACCTCGGGAGAAGCCATTACCGGCGGCTACCTGATGGAACTGGATGTAAATTATGACGAGGAATATAAGTTCAAGTCGGCTCGATATAATATGCCCTATATGTTCAAGGATCCCGATGAGGTGAACGATGCACAACTCGCTTATCTACAGGGGTATGTGAACGAGATGGAGGAGGCTCTCTATGATGACACTAAGTTTGCAGGCCGCGACTATCTGAACTATATGGAAATCGACTCATACGTTGATTGGTGGATCATCCATGAGTTGGCGGAAAACGGCGAACCGGGATGGCCCAAGAGTACCTATATGCACAAGGACAAGAACGGAAAGATGGTGGCTGGACCTGTATGGGATTTCGACTGGGCTACTTACAAGGGCTCCACGTCCTGGAAGATTAAAGGTGCTGTTTATTACAACAGACTCTTCCAAGATCCGGCATTCGTGGAGACGGTCAAGAACCGCTGGATGGTCGAGAAGACAGTCTTCGAGGCTGCTGCCGAATACATCAGACAACAGGGAGAGTACCTGAAACATTCCGACGAGTTGAACATCGGCTTGTGGCCAATCAGCTCACGCGTCAACGGCGATGAGACCCTGTCTTATTCAGAGGCGATACAAACGATGTACAACAACTACAAGTCTCGCTTGGCATGGTTGGATGCGGCAATCAATGCATTGTGATACTTTTGAAAAAAACGAGGGCGTGCCTGCATTACACAGGACACGCCCTCTGCCTACGCCGATTTCAATATTTCAGTCTTTACATTTCTACGATTACTTCGTGCTTGCCTTCTGCGCAAGGGATGACGGTGCCCTCGATGGCCTTTCCGTCCACGGTAATCTGCTTCACGCCTTTTTCTTTACCCTCGGGGTTCTTTACCACGATATGGTATTCGCCGCCGCGGAACTTGCGGGTTACCTCATACTCTTGGGCGGTGCTGGGCAGACAGGGGTCGATGTTCAATCCCTCATAGTCGGGCTTGATGCCGAGGATGAACTCGCTGACGGTGTACCACATCCAGGCGGCAGTAC
>CAVEJY010000080.1:5004-6681 GCA_963616155.1 Acutalibacteraceae bacterium | reverse complement strand
GTACGATATTACAGGCGATTTAAACAGGTGTTACAATCCTGTTAAAACTGTATTAGTTCGGTCTCACTCATTGGACATTGGAATGGTATAATGGGGTGGATTTTAGGTGTTAGCTTCCTTCAGCACCTTGTCAATCTTCTCAAACCATTGCTCGCTGATATTCACTTTTTCTGCATAAGATTGGAAGTTGGTTACGACTTTCGCAACCTCGTCTATGATGTTGTCTGCATTCTTGATGTCTTGCTTTTGGGCGAAAGACAACAAGTCTTGTCTTGTGATGTTCTTGCGTTTGCCAAGAATGGAGAGTTCATGGTTACGGAAGAAATGAGAGTCAGGGTCGGCGGAGAAGATGATGTCGTAGGCAGGGGAGAGATGCCATCTTCCTGTTTCGTCCATGACAAATGAGAAGTTCTTTGTGTGGTCATCCACATTTTCGGCAAGCACATTGAAGACCATTCTTCTGAATTGTTGGGCTTGTTCCGTGGCAGTAAGGTTAATCTTGCGCCCTACGACAAATAAGTCTTCGTAAGTGTCTGCTAATGAACTCATCGCAGCCAAAGTTTGGGTATGAAGTTTCTTCCCATTCACCCTGTCGAAACGTTCAAATAATAAGCCATCTCCACTTTGGTAAATGGGAACTCATTTGGCTTACTTGTGTCGAATTTTAAGATGTAGTGCTTGAAGTTAGTTGGAAGTTCGGCTTGACCAGAACGGATGACACCTGTCGTTTCGTCCATTGCGATGATTGCTTTTGGGCGTTGACCACCTGCCGAAGTTCCTACCTTATACAGGTCTTCCATGATGAGGCTGTTGCTGATGTCAATGGAAACGTCTTGTCTGTCTTTGAAAATCTTATTGGCTAACTCATAGAGTGAAGTTAGCTCGATATTGACAGATGCGTCCTCTTGGATATGAACTGGATGAAACTCCAATGCACCCATAGCTCGTTTACCGATGAAAGATAATCTGTCAACGGCATTGATTTGCTTGGAAGGAATATGGTTGGCTTCGAGCCATTTTTGGAAAACTACATTTCCCCAATGGTCTGGTAGTGAGTCTGCGATGAATTCTGGTAACCCTGCATAGAGCTTCTCTTTGTTTCCTGACATAGGAAAGGCTCTTTGGATATAAGGAGAGTCCAAAGGGGCAGTCAATGGTGCTATGTTCCACCCATATTGTGAAAAATCTTTGTCGAATTGAAAGACAGAACAACCTCGTTTGTCATCCCATGACAACAAACCGACATTCTTGTCCCATAGCTTTACCTCAATAATATTATCTTTCATGTCTTACCCTTTCCTTCTTTTCTTTATTTTTCATCATTTGGCTTGGGAGCAGAGGGAGGGGAGAGAGAAGCTTTTCTACCTCCTCTAAAAAGCCGATGCTTCTTAAGAGTGACAGGATTGTACCAAAACCTATGTTTCTTGCCTCGCCTTTCTCGAACTGGCTAATCGTAAAAATGCTCACGCCAGCCCTTTCAGCAACCTCCTTTTGAGTGAGGTTACAGAATAGTCTGTATTCCTTGAAACGACCTCCCAATTCGGAGATGATTTCTGCGTTCGATTTTGCTTCTATTCCATATTCTGTAATCATGCTACAAATATAGTTATTTCTTTATTTATCTCCAAATAAAAGGATAAATATTTAAATATCTTTAGTTATTTTGCTCATCAGGTG
>CAVEJY010000080.1:0-4994 GCA_963616155.1 Acutalibacteraceae bacterium | reverse complement strand
GAAAGGCAATATCCGAGACTATGCCACTATCAACGAACTCATCTGCCTCTCCAACATGGAGAACCTCAATGCCGTATTCATCAACGACGGAATGCCCCAGCCTGACAGACTGATAAAGCTCAATCAGATAGCCATCCAACAGATGAAGATTCTTGAGGACACTGGCGGCAGAAATCTTTTGAAGTAAACGAAATTGGCTTGCACGCAATATGTATTGCCCGATATGCGGCGAAGAGAGATGTTGGGCACCATGATGGTGTCGCACTTCAGATACTCGCAAGCCTTGAGGAATATCTCGGCGGCGGGGATGATGACGTCGGCGCGGTCGTCCAAATGTACGGAAAAAGACGGGAACTCCTTCCTTTTCGCCCGTTTTTTTTACAGAGATTTTAGATTTTTTCAAATTGACGTAGCCAAAAATAACACATGGATGAACGGCTTTCCAAATTATTATTGTACCTTTGCATCCAAGAAACACAGATTTTTTACAATATGAACAAAGCAATGACAATCTTCGCCTCCCTATGGCACAAAACCCGTGCCTTCTGCTCTTGGTACAAGGGCTTGTATGTGGGCAGGGCGTGGTACACAAAGACCGCAGCCGCCCTGGTGAGCTGCCTCGTGGCCCTCGTCATCTACCTGGGTGCCGTCGACATCAACTTCCTCTGGCTCTTCGGCAAGTCGCCCGGCTACTTCTCGGGCATCAGGAACCCGCAGACCTCCGAGGCCTCCGAAATCTACTCCGCCGACGGCAAGCTCATCGGCAAGTACTTCAACGAGAACCGCACGCCCGTGAAGTACGAGGAGGTGAACCCCGCCTTCTTCAAGGCACTCGTCGACACCGAGGACGAGCGGTTCTACAAGCACCTCGGCATCGACCCCATCGGCGTGTTCGCCGCCGCCAAGGACGCGCTGCTCCACCACAACGGGCGCGGAGCCTCCACCATCACCCAGCAGCTGGCCAAGAACATGTTCCGCGTGCGTTCGCAGTACTCCACCGGCCTGCTCGGCAAGATTCCCGTGCTGCGCATCCTCATCGTGAAGAGCAAGGAGTGGATCATCGCCGCCAAGCTGGAGACCATCTACACCAAGAAGGAAATCATCACCATGTACGCCAACACCGTAGACTTCGGAAGCAACTCCTACGGCATCAAGACGGCAGCCAAGACCTACTTCAACACCACTCCCGCCGAGCTGACCACCGAACAGGCGGCAGTGCTCGTGGGAATGCTCAAGGCCACCACCTACTACAATCCGCGCTCCAACCCCGAGCGCAGCCTGGCGCGCCGCAACACCGTGCTCTACAACATGGTGACCCACGGCGACCTCTCGCACGAGGAGTACAACAGGATGAAGGAAGAGCCCATCAAGCTCGACTTCAAGGTGGAGGAGAACTACGACGGACAGGCGAAATACTTCCGCGAGGCTGTCGCCAAGTACCTGGAGCCATGGTGCCGCGAGGAGGGCTACGACCTCTACTCCAGCGGACTGAAAATCTACACCACCATCGACACCCGGATGCAGAAATACGCCGAGGACGCGGCACGCAAGCAGATGAAGCAGGTGCAGCAGAACTTCAACAACCACTGGAACATACGCCGCCAGCAGGCTGGCAAGGGCAAGTGGATGGGCGAGGAGCCTTGGCAGGACGAGAACCACCACGTCATCCCCGACTTCATACAGGGCATCGCCGAGCGGCAGCCCTTCTACAAGGACCTCGTGGCGAGGTTCCCCGACAACCCCGACTCCGTCACCTATTATTATAAGGAGTGGGTTCACCCCGTCAAGGTCTTCGACTACGACAAGGGCACCGTGGAGAAGATGATGACCTCCGAGGACAGCATCAAGTACATGACCACCTTCATGCACTGCGCCTTCGTGGCGATGGAGCCGCAGACGGGAGAGGTGAAGGCATGGGTGGGCGACATCGACTTCGACCACTGGAAATACGACAAGGTGACCGCCGAGCGCCAGCCGGGATCCACCTTCAAGCTCTTCGTCTACACCGAGGCGATGAACCAGGGTCTCACGCCCTGCGACAAGCGCCGCGACGAATACATCTCCATGGACGTGTACGACCAGAAGAAGCACGAGATGGTGAAGTGGACGCCCTCCAACGCCAACGGTTCCTTCTCGGGCGACAGCATCCCCCTGAAGAGCGCGTTCGCCAAGAGTATCAACTCCGTGGCGGTGCGTCTGGGACAGGAGATGGGCATCAAGCGCATCATCGAGACCGCCAAGAAGATGGGCATCGAGAGTCCGCTCGACGACCAGCCCTCCCTCGCCCTCGGTTCCAGCGACGTGAACCTGCTGGAGATGGCGAGTGCCTACAGCACCGTTGCCGACAACGGCAAGCACCACGCCCCCGTGCTCGTGACACGCATCGTGGACCGTGACGGCAAGGAGGTCTACACCGCCCCCGCCGACGACGAGCAGGTGATTCCCTACAAGAGCGCGTTCCTCATGCAGCAGCTCCTGCAGGGCGGCATGAAGGAGCCGGGCGGAACGTCGCAGAGCCTCTGGGGCTATGTGGGCAACTGCCGCGACACGGAGTTCGGCGGCAAGACCGGAACCACCAACAACCACTCCGACGCCTGGTTCATGTGCGTGAGCCCGAAGCTCGTGGTGGGAGCCTGGGTGGGCGGCGAGTACCGTTGCCTCCACTTCCGCACGGGAGCCCTGGGACAGGGTTCGAGGACGGCACTGCCCGTCTGCGGCTACTTCCTCCAGACACTCTTCCAGGACCCCCGCTTCCAGGAGTACCACGGCAAGTTCAAGAAGCCGGCAGACGATGACATCACGAGGGACATGTACATGTGCGCCAGCTACGTTCCGCAGGCGAAGGTGGACACCATCGAGGTGGACAGCCTCGCCGCCACCGAGGAAATCATCCTCGACGAGAACGGAAACCCCATCATCCGAGAGGTGCCCGTCGACCACCAGGGCGAGACTACCGAGCCTGTGGAGGAGGGTGCTGCCAAGAAGGAGCACAAGAAGGCTCCCGCCGAGCAGCCCGTCAACTTCGATGACCTCTGAAACAATCAAAAAAAAAGCATGGTTGACCTTGACAATGCGGAGCTGCAGAACGCACTCCAGATCATACAGTACACCCGCCGCTCGCTTTTCCTCACGGGAAAGGCGGGCACGGGCAAGTCTACCTTCCTGCGCCACATCGCAGCCACCACCAAGAAGAAACACATCATCCTCGCCCCCACGGGCATCGCCGCCATCAACGCCGGCGGCTCCACCCTCCACAGCTTCTTCAAGCTCCCCTTCCACCCCCTGCTGCCCAACGACAGCCGCTACTCCGTGCGCAACATCCGCAACACACTCAAGTACAACTCCGAGAAGATGAAGATCATCCGCGAGGTGGAACTCATCATCGTAGACGAGATCAGTATGGTGAGGGCCGACATCATCGACTTCATCGACAAGGTGCTGCGCGTCTACAGCCGCAACATGAGGGAGCCATTCGGCGGCAAACAGCTCCTCCTGGTGGGCGACATCTACCAGCTGGAGCCCGTGGTGAGGGACGACGACCGCAAGCTGCTCGCCCCCTTCTATCCCAGCAACTTCTTCTTCGATGCCAGGGTGTTCCAGGCCTTCCAGCTCGTGAGCATCGAACTGAGGAAAGTCTACAGGCAGACCGACCCCGTGTTCATCGGCCTGCTCGACCACATCCGTACCTCGCAGGTGGGGGCGGCAGACCTACAGCTGCTTAACCGGCGCGTGGGCGCACAGCTCAGCGAGGGCGACTCCGGGCTCGCCATCACCCTCTCCACGAGGCGCGACACAGTGGACTACATCAACGACAGCCAACTCCGTCTGCTGCCCGGAGACCCGACGCTCTTCCGCGGACACATCGAGGGCGAGTTTCCCGAGAGCAGCCTCCCCACGCCCATCGAACTGCACCTGAAGACCGGGGCGCAGGTAATCTTCATCAAGAACGACATCGACCACCAGTGGGTCAACGGCACGCTGGGCACCGTCATCGGCTTCGGCGACGACGGCGACAGCCACATCTATGTGCGCACGGAGAACGGCAACGACGTGGTGGTGGAACCAGTGGCGTGGAGCAACACGCGCTACCACTTCAACGAGACGGAACAGAAAATCGAGGAGGAGGAAATCGGCCGCTACGAGCAGTACCCCCTGCGCCTGGCGTGGGCAATCACCGTGCACAAGAGCCAGGGACTCACGTTCCGGCAGGTGAAGATAGACTTCACAGGCGGTGTCTTCGCCGGGGGCCAGACCTACGTTGCCCTCTCTCGCTGCACGTCGCTGGAAGGCATCAGCCTGCAGGAGGCCATCCGCCCCAGCGAGGTGTTCGTGCGGGGCGAGGTGAAGCAGTTCGCCCGCCACTACAACGACTCCACCGTCATCCACTCCGCCCTCGCCCAGAGCAAGGCCGACAGGCAGTACCACGATGCCTCCGAGGCGTTCGACCGCGGCGACATGCAGGCGGCGCTCGACAGTTTCTTCCTCGCCATCCACAGCCGCTACGACATCGAGAAGCCCCTCGCCAAGCGTTTCATCCGCCGCAAGCTGAACACCGTGAACCTCCTCAAGGAGGAAAACGAACGCTTGCGCAAGGTGATCCGCCAGAAGGACGAGGAGAAGAAGAAGCAGGAGACCTTCCTCAAGAAGCTCGCAGCGGAGTACAACCTGCTGGGCAAGGAATGCGAGAAGGAGGGCATGAAGGAAGCCGCCGCCAACAACTACAAGAAGGCACTCGAACTCTGGCCCGACTTCCCCGAGGCGAAAAGGAGACTGGGGAAAATATCGAAGAAAATCGAGTAGGAGGAAAACGGTGTAGTTTTTCTCCTACTCGATTGCCGTTTGGTGAAGCTATACTTCGTTGGGCAATGAGGTATAGGTTCACAAGGCAATGAGGTATAGGCTCACAAGGCAATGAGGTATAGGCTCACAAGGCAATGAGGTACTACTTCATCGGCCAATGAGGTATAGGTTCGTTGGCAATCGAGATTAGCTTC
>CAVEJY010000079.1:0-3350 GCA_963616155.1 Acutalibacteraceae bacterium | reverse complement strand
ACAGTTGCCGTTTGGTAACAGAATCGAATGACTTTTTCTTAACAGATATTAAAAACGCGTTCACATTAGGGCTTAACGTGCCTAAAATGACCGCTTACATACCATTCTATAGCTGTATATGAACGAAAGATTAATAGTAAAATCCTTTGGACCGGTAAAAGATGTGGATATTACCTTCAGAAAGGTAACCCTGTTTATCGGAGACCAAGGAGTGGGCAAGAGTTGCATGGCAAAGCTCTTCTCTATGTTCAAATGGACAGAAAAAGTGTTGAGCCAGAAAAAATACAAACTGTCATACTTCGAGCAATACAATCGTTTTAAGACAAAGCTGTGTTCCTATCATAGACTAGAATCTTTTGTCAATGATGAATCATACATCAAGTATGAAGGACAGCGATATGATTTTGTATATGAAAACGAGAAATTCTCTGTCATTGACAAAAACAGAGAGGTAGACGGAATATCGCAGATTATGTATGTCCCAGCCGAGCGCTCCATCTTGAGCGTGGCGGAGAACAAACCGAAACTGTTGAAGGAGCTGCCGGATTCCTGCGAGACCTTCTTCGACGAGTTCGTAAACGCCAAGATATACTTTCGGAGCGGCTATGAACTGCCTTTTGAAGGACTGCGGTATGAATACGACCCGTTGAACGGTGTTGGCTCTATTCACGGCACCGGCTATGAGGTACGCCTTACAAATGCCTCGAGCGGCATCCAGTCCTCCCTGCCGATGAGCATGGTCTCTGAATATCTGAGCGGCAAAATTTCGGGAAGGGAAGAAGTGAAGCTCTCCAAGGAGGAGAAGGACAAACTGGAGAAACGAGTGGCAGAGATTATGCAGAATGACGATATCTCCGACAGCATCAAGAACATGATGATTCGCCAACTGTCCAATGCCAACAGGTATGACAACTTCGTCAACGTCGTGGAGGAACCCGAGCAGAACCTCTTTCCCCTTTCCCAGATGCAGGTTCTGTTCTCCCTGGTTGCCAACAACAACGCATCGTCCAAGAACATGCTTGTCTTCACCACCCACAGCCCATATTCTCTCGCCATAACCAACACGCTTATAATGGGAGCCAAGGCCTATGCAAATGTCGATGAGAAAGAGAAACACACTGTGGAAGAAATCCTGCCGGTGAAGTATCAAATCAATGTAGAAGACATAGCAGTCTATCGTCTGTCTACTACAGAAGAATGCTATTGTCAGTCTGTCATTAACCCGAAGACAGGACTCATATCCAAAAACGAGCTGGATTCGGCATCCGACGACATCATGCTAATCTTCAACAAACTATACCGTATCTATGCCCAGACTCTCACAAGATAGAGAATTGCCCTCAGCCGTCACTAATATCAGACTTACCTCTGCCTTACGCGACTGTGGTGCGCTCAAACTGCCCGATACGTTCGATAAGAGTACAGCCCCTGTGCTCTTTGCCTATGACGACAGTAAGCTGGGATATACCGACTGGACGGATATCATCCCCGAGTTCAAGTCAAAGTGTCTGCAAGTCAAGAATCCCAGCGCCTCCACTATAGTACTAGTCCCCCTCGATGGCAGAACCATTACCGGCATCAGCGTCACCAAAGGCGGAGTATGCGACGGGATGCTCCTTACTGAGAAGGAAATGACACTCGTTGAGTTCAAGACAGACGTTACCTCCTCCAATTACCTGACGATACTCCAAAGGGCAAATGATGCAGACCAGCAGTTGCGCCATACATTCAATGATATTATAAAGCCAAAATGCCTCAGTGTCTCCAGAGATGTTGAGAAACTTCTCGACATAGAGTTTTATGTCGTATTCGATAAGGACCTGCTGATATCAGGTGCCAGTTCTCAACTTATGGACATACAAACTCAATTCCTGGAAGACAACAAGCATCAGCTCTATTTTGCCAACGAAAAGACATTTTACTGAATAAGTATTTAGCAAACAAAGCATCGTGGTGTACGGACAGGTACTCTGCCCACGAAGTGGGTCAGGTACCTGTCCCTCTGACCCTGAAAGGAAAATAGTCATGGAAGAAATAAAGTTTTATTCAGAAGACGAAATGCTGGACAAGCACGTCGGTAAGAAAGGCACCCCTCACAGGGAAGAGTTCGAGGATGAGCTCAATACATTTCTGATAGGCGAAGCCATCAAGGAAGCACGCAGAAACAAAAAACTGACGCAAGAACAGCTGGGAAACCTTATCGGGGTAGGGAAAGGGCAAATCTCCAAAATAGAGAATGGCAAAAACCTCACGCTCAACACCATTTCTCGCGTGCTCCGTGCCATGGGACTACAGGCTCATCTCAGCATCCCCACAGTAGGTCAGTATTCCATCTGACGGCGATAGGCGAATAAGGTTATCAGGCTATAAACATGGCCGTGGATATCGTAACAGAGCATTCTGCCGACGAATTAATATCCAGACTGTCAATGTGAGGCTCTGTGGTGCACGGACAGGTACCCTTTATGAATTAATGTTGCATTATGAATTACGACAGTAACAACATATCCCCGTCCGCCGCTGGCGGCGACTCCCAGATAGTCCTCTATCAGCCCGACGAGAGCATCCGCCTCGAGGTGAAGCTGGACCAAGATACCGTGTGGCTTACCCAGGCACAGATGACAGAGTTGTTTCATACTACACGAAACAACATTACCATGCATATCCGCAATATCTTCAAGGAGGGTGAGCTGGAAGAAAATTCAGTATGTAAGGAATCCTTACATACTGCCGCAGATGGCAAGAGTTACAAGACCAAGTTCTACAACCTTGACGTTATAATATCTGTCGGCTACCGAGTAAAAAATCCGATAGGAACCCGCTTTCGTCAATGGGCGAATGCTGTCATAAAGCAATACCTCCTCCAGGGCTACTCCGTCAACCGCCACCTCATAGCCCTACAGGAGAACATGGACAAGCGCATGACCCGCATCGAGGACACGCAAGCCAAACAGCAAGAGCAGCTCGACTTCTTCATCCGCACCTCCACGCCCCCGGCAGAGATGGTCTTCTTCGAGGGCGACTTCTACACCGCCCGCGTAGCACTGGAAAACCTCGTCCGTTCTGCTACCAGTCGCGTCATCATCATCGACGCCTACGTCTCCGCCCTTACGCTCGATATCCTCAACGTCCGCCAGCCAGAAGTCGAAGCCGTCATCTATACCAAGGCCGTAGGCCAAGGCATGCAGCGCCTCATGGACGAGCACGACCGCCTCTTCCCCAGTAGTCACATCGACATCCGCAAGTGGCGCAAAGAGTCCCACGACCGCTGGCTCGTCGTCGACGACCGTCTCTACCACTGCGGCCATTCCCTCAACGCCAACGGCGGACACAAAATCTCCGCCATCACC
>CAVEJY010000078.1:0-28898 GCA_963616155.1 Acutalibacteraceae bacterium | reverse complement strand
AGTACGAGGAAGTCCAGCGAGCCGTGGACAACTACAACCTCGGCATGTACAGTGCGTGGGTAGAGGGGAACGAGAAAGGTAGGCTGGAAGGTAAATTGGAAGGCAAGAGGGAAGGTAGGCTGGAAGGCAAGAGGGAAGGTAGGCTGGAAGGCAAGAGAGAAGGAAGGCTGGAAGAAAAACTTGACACAGCCCGCAAACTTCTGCTGATGAATCTCCCCATCCCTCAAATCATCCAGGCGACCGGCTTGTCATTGGAACAAATCAACGGACTGAAGCATCAGGCATAAAATATTCGTAACAAAAATCACCAGTATAACTTTAATAGCCATACTGGTGACTTTTTCATTAAGTCCCATGCTCCCCGCTCGCTTCCTTCAGCATGAGTCCCGACACCATACTGATTTCTCCATAACTGTAACTCTCTCCCACAGCCGCACGTATCTCACTGTAGGATGCATCGGGGTGGGAAGCGATAAAGTCGCGGAGCGTCTGCTCGTGGATACTTGAAATGAAGTCGCGGATATTCAATTCTCCCTCTATGACGTAGTGGGAAAGGTGACTCATGACGGTGCTCGGAGCAAGACCGTGCGACTTGGCGATGTCGTCCACCTTCATACCACTCTTATAAAGGTCGAAACTCATTTTCTTGGTGTCTATCTTCTCCTTCTTTTCCTTCTGCTCCCCGAAGCCAGGGCGACTGCGCTTCTTGCCTGTGGCTTCTGTCTCGACATCCTCCGACAACAGGAGCCGTGCCTTCTCCTTCAGGTAGTCGGCAGTACTGAAAGGATTTCCGGCAACATAGTAAGTGAGCAGTCCCGCCTTCAGGTCAATCTCCTCACTGTAGTTTTTCAGGCGTTCCTTGAGCAGTTTCTTCGCCGTCTTGTTCTCCGTGCTGACATTGCCAAGATTGATGAGCTTCTTGAAAAAGTCCATCTTGTCGGCGAAATAGGCGGCAGCCTTGTGTATACGCTCCTGCAACAAGTCATTGTCTACTGCATTCGTCTCGGAGAGGATACGGGAATATTGCAACTTGAACTTGTTCGCCACCTGCACCAGGTTCTTATAGACAATCTCCGCCTTCTGGTATTCGGAGATGACACTCTGGTACTTGGAACTGAAGAACTCGGCGATGGTGCGCATCATGAGCTCGTTGGCTTGCCGCAAGGGGGTGAAGTCGAACAGTTCGGAGATATTGTGGACGATGTAGATGCGTTCCAACTTGAAAAGGGTCTCTTGGGAAGGTGCACGCAGGTTGCTGGTGAACGCCTCCACCGTCTCGTCCTTGATGATGGCGGACAGACTCAAAGGGGCACTCAGAACCATACCTTCGAGAGTCTTGCACCGACTCAGTGCTACATAGGTCTGTCCATGGGTGAAGGAGTGTGAAGCGTCGATGATGGCATGATTGAAGGTGAGTCCCTGACTCTTGTGGACAGTAATCGCCCATGCCAGACGCAAAGGATACTGACAGAAGGAACCCTCCACCTTCTCCTCTATCTCCATGGTCTCCTTGTTGAGTGTGTATTTCGAATTGTCCCATCGCTCCATTCCCACGGCGAAGGTCTCTCCTGTGTCCCTGCTCCTCACAAATACATGACCGTCTTCGAGACTACTCACCTCGCCTATCATACCATTATAATAACGGTGGTTGACATCATTCTTGATAAACATCACCTGCGCCCCTTCCTTGAGCGTGAGACGATAGTCGGTGGGATAGGACATCTCGGGGAAGTCGCCCTCGACATGGGCATCGTAAGTATGCGCGACGCTGCCGAGCTTGGCAAGTTCCTCCTCGTTGATACGCTGGGCAGGGGCGTTGTGGGTGGTCAGGCGGATGTAGCCGTCTGCCTTGTCGGGCTGGAAGCCGGGAATGTAGCGGCGATTCAGTTCCGTGAGCGTCTCCAGGGTGGCATGATTGCTGCGTATCTGGTTGAGCAGTTGCAGAAAACGGTCATCTTGCTGGCGATACACCTTCTTCAACTCCACAGTGAGATAGCCTGCGGCTTGCAATGCCTTGCTGGAGAAGAAGTAGGAGGTGTCGTAGTATTGACGCAGCAGTTGTTCTTCCGACTCTGTTGTGACGGGAGCCAACTGGTGGAGGTCGCCTATCATAAGCAGTTGCACTCCCCCGAAGGGTTTGACAGACTTGCGGTACCTGCGCATCGCATCGTCCACGGCATCGAGCAGGTCGCTCCTCACCATACTGATTTCGTCTATCACCAACAGGTCGAGGGTGCGGATGATCTTTCGCTTGATGTTGCTGAACTTGAACTTGCGGTTGCTGTCACCGTTGCTGAATGCTGCGCCAGGGACATAAGGCGAGAGGGGCAACTGAAAAAAGGAGTGGATGGTCTGTCCTCCAGCATTGATGGCAGCGATGCCCGTGGGGGCAAGTATCACCATGCGCTTGGGCGACAGCCGTCGCAGTTCCTTGAGAAAAGTAGTCTTTCCTGTTCCCGCCTTACCTGTGAGAAATAGATTCGCACTTGTTTGTTCGATGATGTTTAGGGCCATCATAGCCTCTTCGCTCATTTCCATTGTATTGTGGTTTTGATTATATTTGCCTTGATGCATACAGATGGCAAAGATAAGCAAAAAAAATCAAGTTCACAAGTTTGTGGGCACAAACTTGTGAACTTGATGATCTTTTTATCAAAGTTTCCTTGATTTTATCAAAGTTTCTTGATGACCGTCTCCATCTGTTCACCCAGTCCGATGGTGTAGCCCTGCGAGATGTAGACCACACGGTTGAACGTGTCGGAGATAGAGAAGATGGGGAGGAGGGTGGCATTCGCCAATTTCATGTTCTCCACCATCTGCTTGCGGACGGCACCGTCCTTGTCGATGCCGAAGATGATGTTAGAAGGGAGACCGGGGAACTGGTCGGCCTTAAACTTCTTGGCGGCAGCCTCATCCTCGAAAAGGAGGAGCATCGGACGGTTCCAGTCCTCGAAGGTCTTCGCCACCTTGGCAATGTCACGGAGGGCATGGTTGGTAGGCTCCTGTCCCACACCGATGAGTCCCATGATGAAATAGCCGCGCCCGGTCTGCGAGAGGATGCTCACCTCCGTGCCGTCCATCTTCTGGAACTTAGCCTCGGAATCGAAATTGCCGATGACCGTCACGTCGCCCTGACTGGTGCGCAACTGCATATCCACCACCGTGGTCTTGCCAGCCTCCACACAGAAAGTCTGCACAGCCGACAACACTCCGCCGTTGGCAAGACGAGTACCCGTAACCAGTACATAGTTGCCGGCATCGAGCGAAACACCGTCCTTGAAGGTACTTGCCCAGCTCACGCCACCGCCCATGTCCACCTCGCCTTCGTTGAACTCCAGCAGACTGATGGTGCCGTCCTCATTGAGGCGGCTCACGGTGAAATGACTGTAGTACTTGGGATTGTCCACCGACTTCTCGTTATGGTAGGCTATCTTCAACGTGCCTGTGGCAGACGCATTCTGTGTTGTCGCCTCGAAGTCAACATCCACCCACTGACCGTTCTTCTTGTACTGAGGTTTCTTTGTCACAGGGTCCACCTGCGCCTCGATGCCCAAGCTGCGAGCCACATCGACGAAGAATATCTTGCGGGAGCGGTTGTCGGTAAGTCTTGATTCCCATACCCCCACAGGTGTCTGGGCAAAAGCCTTCACCTTCTTGTCGGGGTTGATGCGGATGTTTTCCTTCACCCAAGCCACCAATGCAGACGGATCCTGGCGGAACTTATCCGCCTGTTTCTTCGGGAAAGCCTTCTCGAAGAACTGCTTGAAGGGACGGATAATCATCTCGTTCTCCACACGCGGACAGAGCTGGTCGCTCTTGGCGTTGAAATTGTCGTTGAGGATGGCGAGAGGCATGTCCTTCAAGTCCTTGCCGCTCAAGGAAGACAAGAGGGCCACGGCACGGTCGAGACGATCCTTGTGCTGCACGAGGAACTGGAGGATGACGGCATGGTTGCCGGTGGAGGTCACCAAGAGGTCTGCCACCTTGTCGGCTGGCAATCCATTCTCCTCAGCCACCTTGCGAGCCGTCTCCTTGGTGAGGAAGGTGGCAAGATAGGCATGGCGCACGGAGTCCTCATAGGCGAGACGCTGCTGGTTACGGGCACGCTGCCGGTCGGTCATCGTGGGCAACGTGACCTGCTCGGGAGGAGGAACGATGTCGAACGAGTCCTTATAGACGGTGAAGCGACGGGTATCATGGTCGAGACGCACTGTCACGACCTGGTCCTTGCCGAAGGAAGCCTTGGCGAAGCCATACTTGCCGTCCTTGGAAGCCCATACGAGCATATCGCCCTTGCCAGCCATCAGCGAGGTCTTTCCCTCGGCATCGGTATACTTGATGACGGCGGAATAGAACTCACCATAATTATATATCTTGAAGTCCACACGGGCACCCTCCACCCTCTTGCCCTGACTGTCTACAACCACAAAGTCGGTGGAAGAGGAAGAACCGTAGTTGTTGATGAGGTTGATGGTGGTGGAATAAGCCGTGCGCTGCATCACCTCCTCGGGACCGTTGTAGTCGCCGAACACATCCGTGTGCATCAGCAAGGCACGGGAAGCGGGAGCATTGAACCATCCCAAGTTCAGCACAGCCTCTGGCTCGCAGGCTCCGAAGAAATACCACTTGCCGTCAGCCCAGGCTTCCACCCAGGCATGGTTGTCGTCGGTATGTGCCCAACGGGGCGTATACACCTGGCGGGCAGGAATGCCGACAGCACGGAGGGCAGCCACGGTAAAGGTACTCTGCTCACCGCAACGGCCGTAGGCACACTGAACTGTGGCGAGGGGCGAGAGGGTGCGGGCATCGGTGGGCAGATAGACCACCTTCTCATGACACCAGTGGTTTACTTCCAGGATAGCATCATACATACTCAATCCCTTGACACGCTCCTTCAGTTCCTTATAGAACACCTCACGGGAGTCGTCGAGGTTCTCGTTGTTGACACGCAACGGAAGCACGAAGTGGCGGAACAGGAGTTCGGGTACCTTACTGCCCCACTCCATCTCCTTGCGGGTCTCGAAACTCGTCCTCACGTTCTGGAGATAGAAAGCCGTGGTGTAGTCAGTGACATCCGCCACGGGCATATAGGCATAGAGGAACTCCAAAGCCTCGTTCTCTGCCTCGGTGGGCTTGAGGTCCTTGGCGGCGAAGAACTTCTTCCCCACCAAGTCCATTTTCTGTTTGAAAGCCGTCTCCACCTTGCCACGATAGGCACCATCGGTGATGAAGTGTCCGCCGTCGGCAAAGGAAAGTTGCCATGAAGCCATGAGCAACAAGGCGATAGCAAATATTTTCTTGACCATAATCCTATGTTTTTATAATTTCTTGATGACCGTCTCCATCTGCTCACCCAGTCCGATGGTGTAGCCCTGTGAGATATAGACCACACGGTTGAACGTGTCGGAGATGAAGAAGATGGGCAGGAGCGTCTTGTTGGTGAGCTTCATGTTGGCGGCAATCTGCTTGCGGAGCGCACCGTCCTTGTCAATGCCGAACACCACGTTCTTGGGAAGACCGGGGAACTCCTCGGGCTTGAACTTCTTTGCCGAAGCCTCATCCTCGAAGAGGAGAAGGATGGGGCGATCCCATTTCTCGAACGACTTAGCCACCTTGGCAATGTCCTTGAGGGCATGGTTGGTAGGCTCCTGACCTACGCCAATGAGACCTGTGATGAAATAGCCACGGCCTGTCTGCGAGAGGATGCTCACCTCGGAACCGTCCATCTTCTGGAACTTGGACTCGGAGTCGAAGTTGCCGATGACCGTCACCTCGGTGGAAGATGTGCGCAACTGCATCTCCACACGGGTGGTCTTGTCTGCCTCCACACGGAAGATTTGCATGGCGGAGAGTACACTGCCATTGGCAAGACGTGTGCCTGACACCAAGGCATAGATGCCGGCATCGAGTGTCACACCCTTCTTGAAGGTACTGTTCCAGGTGATTCCGCCCTCGTCGTACTCCATCAGTCGGGTGGAACCGTCCTCGTTGATGCGTGTGATGGTGAAGTGGCTGTAATATTTGGGGTCATCCACTGCGCCATTGTTCTTATAGTCAAGCACCAATGTACCCTTTCCTGTAGTCACCTGGCCGTTGGCATCGAAGTCTACGTCCACCCATTCGCCACCTTTCTTATATTGTGTCTTCTTGGTGACAGGGTCCACCTGTGCCTCGATGCCCAAGCTGCGGGCCACGTCTACGAAGAACACCTTGCGGGAGCGGTTGTCCGTCAACCTTGCATTCCATACGCCCACAGGGGTCTGGGCAATCTCCAAAGCACGCTTGTCGGGGTTGAGACGGATGTTTTCCTTCACCCAAGCCACCAACTGGGCAGGATCCTTGCGGAACTTCTCCGCCTCCTTCTTGCTGAAAGTCTTCTCGAAGAACTGCTTGAAGGGATGGATAATCATCTCATCCTCCACACGCGGACTCACCTGGTCGCTCTTGGCGTTGAAACTGTCATCGAGGATGTCCATCTGCATATCACGCAAATCCTTGGCACTCAAGGTAGAGAGCAGGGCTATCGCACGGTCGAGATTACTCTTGTGCTTCACTAAGAAGTCGAGGATGACAGCATGGTTGCCACTGGAAGCCACAAGGAAGTCGACGACCTTGTCGGCAGGCAGACCCTTCTGCACGGCAATCTTGCGGGCTGTCTCGGGAGTATAGAAGGTAGCGAGGTAAGCATGGCGGATAGAGTCCTCATAGGCGAAACGCTCCAGATTCTTGGCACGCTTTCCGGGAGTGACCTCGGGAAGGACAGCCTGTCCCATCGGTGGAACGATGTCGAAGGAATCCTTGTAAGCCACGAAACCGGCGAGGTTGCGGGCATCCCTGTCCATGCGGATGGTCACAATGTTCTCCTTGCCGAAGGAAGCCTTGGCGAAACCATACTTGCCGTCCTTGGAAGCCCAGATCATCAAGTCGCCCTTGCCAGCCGTGAGGTAAGTCTTTCCTGCGGCATCGGTATACTTGGTCACTGCACTGTAGAACTCGGCATAGTTGTATATCTTGAAGTCCACACGGGCATTCTCCACAGCCTTGCCGTTCTCGTCCACGACATGGAAGTCGATGCGAGCCGTCTCGCCATAGTTGCCGATCAGGTTGATCTCCGTATAGTTAGAGGTACGGAGCAATACCTCCTCAGGACCGTTGTAGTCACCAAAGGCCTTGGTGTGCGTCAGCATCGCACGGGCGGCAGGAGCATTGAACCATCCTAAGTTCAACACAGCCTCCGGCTCACAGGCACCGAGGAAATACCACTTGCCGTCGGCCCAGGCTTCCACCCAGGCATGATTGTCGTCGGTATGTGCCCAACGGGGCGTATACACCTGGCGGGCAGGGATGCCGACGGCACGGAGGGCCGTCACGGTAAAGGTACTCTGCTCACCGCAACGACCGTAGGCGGAGCGAACGGTGGACAAAGGTGCCGACGTGCGGGCATCGGCAGGACGATAGGTCACCTTCTCATGGCACCAGTGGTTCACCTCCAGGATGGCATCGTACATACTCATGCCGTTGACACGGTCCTTGAGTTCCTTGAAGAACACCTGACGTGCATCGTCAAGGTTCTCATTGTTCACACGGAGCGGCAACACAAAGTGACGGAACAACAGCTCCGGCACCTTACTGCCCCAGCTCATCTCCTTGCGTGCCTCGAAAGTGGTCCGCACATTCTGGAGATAGAAAGCCGTGGTGTAGTCGGTCACGTCGGCGAGAGGCATGTAGGCATAGAGGAACTCCAACGCCTCGTTCTCCGCCACGGTGGGCTTGAGCCCCTTGGTGGCGAAGAACTTCTTGCCCACCAGGTCCATTCGCTGCCCGAAGGCTGTCTCCACTTTACTACGGTAAGCGGCATCGGTGATGAAATGTCCATCGCCGGCACCAGCCGCAAATGTCAGTTGGCAGGAAGCCATGACCAACATGACAAACATCATTAGTTTTTTCTTCATATCGAGTTTTTTATTTATTTTTATTTTGCAGTGTCTTTGATTTGCCCTATCTTTGCAGCAAGAAACAAACAAGACTTAACATGATAATGGAAAGAAAAGATTTCAAGTTTGAGGTATGCGCCAATGGCGTAGAGAGTTGCTTGGCAGCCCAGGAGGGCGGTGCCGACAGAGTGGAGTTATGCGCCGGTATCCCTGAGGGCGGCACTACCCCATCGTATGGTGAGATTAAGGTGGCGCGCCGTGTTCTCAAGTCCACCTGCCTGCACGTCATCATCCGTCCCAGGGGCGGTGATTTCCTTTATACTCCCTTGGAGATGGAGCGTATGGAGGAAGACATCCGCATCTGCCGTGAACTGGGCGTGGACGGTGTGGTGATCGGTTGCCTCACTGCCGACGGCGAGGTGGACATGGAAGCCAACCGCCGTCTTGTGGAGTGCGCCAAGGGAATGTCGGTGACTTTCCACCGCGCCTTCGACCGCACAGCCCATCCTCTCAAGGCATTGGAAGACATTATCTCGCTGGGGTGCGACCGTATCCTCACTTCCGGTCAACAGCCTAAGGCAATCGAGGGAGTCAAACTGCTTGCCGAACTCAGGGAGAAAGCCCAGGGACGCATCCAACTCCTCGCCGGATGTGGTGTCAACGAGAACAATATCCATGATATCTTCGAAGCCACTGGCATCCGTGAGTATCACTTCTCGGCAAGGGTGGAAGTGCCCAGTCTGATGAAGTACAACAACCCCGAGGTATATATGGGAGCCGAGGGTGCAGACGAGGCCAACTGTCTTGTCACCTCTGCCGAGAGAGTGAAGGACACCATCGCCAAGCTGGTGTTATAACTGTATCTCTATCACCTTATCTATGTCAGCAGGAACCTTGTCGAGCAACAGGGTGACACCACCGTCACACTTCTGTACCTTGACGGGGTTCTTGGTGGCAAAGTCAAAAGCCTTCTTCACCTTCTTGTTGCCCAATGGCAGGAAGAGTCCCTTGTCCTGCAGGTTGAGGATATGGACGAAGAGGCGGTTGCCCTTGATGGTGGTCACTCCCCAGTCGTGCGGAGCCACGATGCCGGCACGGGTACCATAGACGGTCTCGCCATAGGTCTTCATCCAGTCTCCCATTTCCTTCAGCCGCTGTACAGCCACCTCTGGCAACTCACCGTTGGGTTGCGGACCGATGTTCA
This sequence comes from Acutalibacteraceae bacterium, assembly GCA_963616155.1. Lineage (GTDB taxonomy): Bacteria > Bacteroidota > Bacteroidia > Bacteroidales > Bacteroidaceae > Prevotella. The sequence continues at coordinate 19,760 of CAVEJY010000078.1, read as the reverse complement.
TCAGGAGGTTGGCACCTTTTCCTGCAGCATTGACAAGATACTGTATCAGCGTCTTGGTAGACTTATAGTCCTGGTCTGTTATCTTATATCCCCACATTCCGTTCATGGTTTCGCAAGTCTCCAAGGGCAATCTGCTGATGTCCTGACCGGAGAGTCCAGCCTTGTTCTCGCCGGGGAGGTCGCGCTCGAAGATCTGGATGTCCTCTCCGTCGAACGGTGTGGAATGGTGGTTGTTGCCTATCAGGCAAGCGGGCTGTAGACTATGGATTAAGGAATACTGCTCCGGCAACTGCCAGTCGAAGCCTGGATTCTGGTCTTGGTCCCAGAGACCGTCAAACCAGATGGCTCCCACCTTACCATAGTTGGTGAGCAACTCCGTGAGTTGGTTGTTCATGAACTGGTAATAGCTCTTCCAGTCACCCTGTGGGTTGGGACGCCCCGTACCACGTCCAGTCCTGCCCCATACGGCATCCTCACGGTACCAGTCGATGTGTGAGTAATAGAAATGGATGCGGATGCCCTGCTTGTGGCACTCATCGGCAAGTTCCTTGACCACGTCACGTCCGAAAGGTGTTGCATCCACGATGTTGTAGTCGGAATACTTCGTCTTGAACATGGAGAAACCCTCGTGATGACGGGTGGTGAAGCAGATATACTTGGCACCGGAAGCCTTGATGGCTGCCACCCACTTGGCGGCATCAAACCGGGAAGGATAGAAGCCGCTTGCCAACTTGGCGTACTCTTTGTAGTTGAGGTCCTTGTTGGTCATCGTCCACTCGCCGGTGGCAAGCATACTGTAGAGTCCCCAGTGCAGGAAGACACCAAACTTGTCATCCTGGAACTCCTCGCGGGCAGCGAGGTTCTCCTCGGTAGGTTGATAACGCTGCGCATCCACAGCCTGTGCCTGTGAATGAACTTGAGAATGTGAATAGGCGCCTGTCGATAAACCCAAGACTAAGAGCGCAGAGCAGAAAATTTTCTTCATTATTAGGAAATTGAATGGTTTTGCGCACAAAGATACGAGGATTTGTGCAAATTACCAAATATTTCAAAAATATTTTAATAAAAAGATATGCCGAACGCTTTTTTTTTATTAACTTTGTCGCAAAAAGTAAATTATCGACTAACAACACGATTACTGTATGAAGAATTTTAACCTGATGGTTCTTGGTCTCACACTGTCCGCCGCATCGCTCTCTGTCCATGCACAGGAGCAACAAGTGCAGGGATTCGTGCACGAACAATCCAAGACAGAAGATTATGTGTGGCCCACCGACCCACAAGTTTTAGAAAAGCTCAAGTTATGGCAAGACCAGAAATTTGGTGTGCTGATGCACTGGGGACTCTACAGTGTGCCCGGCATCGTAGAGTCATGGTCTATCTGCTCGGAAGACGAAGACTGGATTCCCCGTAATCCGAACATGACCTACGGCGACTACAAGAAATGGTACTGGGGACTGAAAGACCAACTCAATCCCGTGAAGTTCAATCCCGATGAGTGGGCAGACCTGATGAAGAAGGCTGGTATGAAATACATGATCTTCACTACCAAGCACCATGACGGTTTCTGCATGTACGACACCAAGTACACCGACTTCTCCATTGCCCATGGTCCATTTGCCGACAATCCTCGCATGAACATCGCCAAGGAGGTGTTCGAGGCTTATCGCAAAAAGGACTTCATGATTGGTTGCTACTTCTCCAAGCCCGACTGGCACAGCCAGTGGTTCTGGAACTCTTACTACGACACCCCCAACCGCCGCATCAACTATAAGAAGAAGCAACATCCCGACTGGTGGCAGAACTATCGCAAGTTTACACAGAACCAGCTCAACGAGCTGACCACCGACTATGGCAACATCGACATCCTTTGGCTCGACGGTGGTTGGATCACCGGTGAGGAAGTGGGACTCGACACCGTATTGGTGGAGGCACGCAAGCGCAATCCCGGTATGCTCAGCGTAGACCGTACCATCCGTGGAAAGAACGAGAACTACCAGACTCCTGAGCGTGGCATCCCCGCTACACAACAGAACATTCCTTGGGAAAGCAACATCCCACTGAGCAACGACTGGGGATGGACACCCAATGCTCCGTTCAAGTCATCAGAGAAAGTGATAGCCTTGCTGTCTGAGATCGTAGCCAAGGGCGGTTGCTTCGTACTCGGCGTAGGTCCCAAGTATGACGGCACCATCGAACCAGCCGTAGCAGAACGACTCCTGAAGATTGGCAAGTGGCTCGACACCAACGGGGAGGCCATCTACTCCACCGTGACCACTCCCCATTACAATGACGGCAAGGTGTGGTTTACTGCCAACAAGGACGGCAAGACATTCTATGCCATCTACACCCCGGAGGATGGAGAACAGTTGCCACAGACCATCACCTGGACGGTGAACAACCCCAAGGGCAAGGTGGTATTGCTCCAGACTGGCAAGAAAGTGAAATGCACGAAGAAGGGCGACAACATCACCGTGACTGTACCCAAGGACGCAGCCAACGAACCGCTCGTCTTCAAGTTTAATATGTAGTATATATATAATAAGGTGAAATCTATGAACAAGATAAAGTTATTGATGATGGGGCTGGCATTGGCAAGCACTACTGCCACATTCGCCCAAAACTCATACGTTCATCAACAGTCGGCGGTGGAAGGCTATGTATGGCCCGAAGACCCACAGGTATTGGAGAAGCTGGACCATTGGAGAGACCAGAAATTCGGTGTGCTGATGCACATGGGTCTCTACAGCGTGCCTGGCATCGTGGAGTCATGGTCTATCTGTCCGGAAGACTGGATCGTGCGTGAGAAGAAACCTACCTACGAAGAAGACAAGGCGTGGTACTGGAGTCAGAAGGATTCCCTCAACCCCGTCAACTTCAACCCCGACAAATGGGCGGAGGTGATGAAGAAGGCAGGTATGAAGTATATGCTCTTCACCACCAAGCACCACGACGGTTTCTGTATGTTCGACTCCAAGTACACAGACTTCTCCATCGCCCACGGTCCCTTCGCCAACAATCCTCGCATGAACATCGCCAAGGAGGTATTCGAGGCTTACCGCAAGAAGGACTTCATGATTGGTTGCTATTTCTCCAAGCCCGACTGGCACTGCAAGTGGTTTTGGAATCCCTACTTCGCCGTTGGCAACCGCATGCAGAACTACAAGAGGGACAGACATCCCGACTGGTGGCAGAACTACCGCAAGTACACACAAAACCAGTTGAACGAGTTGACCACCGACTACGGAAAGCTCGACATCCTCTGGCTGGACGGCGGTTGGGTGACAGGCGACGAGATAGGTCTCGACAGCATCTTGGTGGAAGCCCGCAAACGCAACCCCGGACTGATCAGCGTAGACCGCAGCATCCGTGGCAAGAACGAGAACTACCAGACACCCGAACAAGGCATCCCTGCCAAGCAGTTGGACATTCCATGGGAGAGCTGCATCACCCTGAGTCACGCCTGGAGCTGGGTTCCCAATGCACAGTTCAAGTCAGCCACCAAGGTTATCGGCATCCTTTCCGAAATCACAGCAAAGGGCGGTTGTCTGGCACTGGGCGTAGGTCCCAAGCCTGACGGAACCTTGCAGCCCGAGGTGACCGACCGCTTGCTGAAGATCGGCAAATGGCTGGATGTGAACGGAAAGGCCATCTATTCCACCGTCAATGCCAAGCACTACAATGACGGCAAGGTATGGTTCACCGCCAACAAGAACGGCAAGACCCTCTATGCCATCTATGCTTTGGAGGACGGCGAGAGAACTCCCAAGACCATCACCTGGACAGTGAACAAACCCAACGGAAAGCTCACCCTCTTGCAGAACGGCAAGTCTGTGAAATACACCGTCAAGGGCGACCAGGTGACCGTCACTATCCCCACCGGAACCAAGAACGAGCCACTGGCATTCATGTTCAACGTGAAATAACAGTCCCATCATTACAAGACCAGAAAAAGGGTGTGCCGCTTGCGACACACCCTTTTTCTGAGTACTTGTCCTAAAGACATTATTTTACAATGGAAGTAATAGGATTTCTTGCGCCTTTCATTCCCACGAGGAAAGCCTTGGCACTTCCGAACTTCAAGAACATATCCAGGCGAACCGGGATGTGGTTGTCGTCATCGGTGACATAGAAATCCACAATCTTCTTATACTTATCATCCTGCAATTCCATATAAGCCAAGCGCAGACAACGGTACTTGACACCATTGTCGGCCTTGACGGTGACTCTCCCGGCAAATCTCAACTGGGCAGGAGTGCGCCCGTCGCCGTCCACAATGGGGAAATTCACCATATAACCTTTCTTCCAATTGGCAGGGTCGAAGTTGCGGGCACGAAGGAAGATGTTCATCATGTCAAACACACATTCCTCATAAGAACCCTTCTTCCATGTATGGGTACCGTCGGGGTGCTGATAATGCTGACGGGTATGGCACTTGCCACCGGAATAGCTGTAGAATACCTCATCCACCGTATATCGCTTGCCCTCTCGCGCTCCCTTCCGGAAATAGATGGGAGCCATATCGGTTCCTGTGTAGCAGAGCAAGGTGTCACGGAGTACGAAGAAATCATCCACACGGTCGTTGCCCCTCGTTATCAACGAACCACGATAGGCTGGTTTGCCGTCGCGGGTCGTCTGGACAACAGACATACTGGCATTGCCAGCCTTCACCCATACGAATTTCCAGTTGTAGTACAGGTTGTAAGTGAGGAACTCACCCGACTTGAATGCCGTGTTACGGAACGTACACTGTGCAGACACCATCGTGCTGCACAACATCATCAGGGATGCAATACATAATGACTTCAATAATCTCATATTATCACATATTAGGAATGTATTGTATGCCAAGTTTCTTGGCACGCTCTGCATTCTGGTTCTTTATTTTCTTTTCCTTCTCTGGCTTTTGCTTGGTGATGGCACTCGGCTTCTGCCTTGACAGGATGCGTTCTGTAGGATTCCAGGTCTCCGTCATGTCCCACTTCTCCTTACATTCGATGAATCCCGGATAGTAGTACACCTCTTCCGCCTGCTGGTCCTTGTCATAGTCGCCCGTGTCCCACTTCCCGTTGCCGTTCCTGTCTACAATCATCCTCATATAGTACTTATCGGGCTTCAGGTAATAGAATTCCGCCACGCCATTCACAGCCTTTACCTCCTTGACGACAGCATCCTGTGCATTCAGGAGTTGTACCAGCAAGGGCAAGCTGTCCTTGTCGCTGACGATATTGACCAACAAGGTACCATAGGTATCGAGCGAATTGACCTTGAATCCCTGTTTCACGGGATCCGACACCAAGCCATAGATGTCTTGGAAGGCGGCAGAGTCAACCTCCAAGCTGTACTCTACATCGGGTCGCCACTCACCCCTCAACTGGTAAATTCTATTTCCCTGGTTGGAAAACTCAAATGGTGCCCGATACCACAGCGTGTCGTGCTTGGCATAGAGATGGATGCCTGCCGTGTCGACTTTCTCCAACGGAGTGTCAAACGTAAAGCTGATGTTCTTGTCGGGATCCAACTGGGAAGAGACACCCACCTTGACAGCCAATGGCTTGGGAGGCATCACACTGTCATAGGCCTCGCCCTTTTTCTTGAGTTTCTTCTGTTTCTTCTCCCAATCCTCAAACTCCTTCTTCAACCGCTTCTGGCGTTTTTCATAAGACTCCTTCGCAAGGACATCGAGCGTGTCCACCTGGCTGACAAGCACACCGAGACTATCCGTCATGCGATAGGTCAGTTCCATTCGGAGCGTATCCTGATTTACCAAAGCCGTATCTCTCAGCCAATAGGTAATGGTGTCTTTCTTTTCAGTAGACTCAATGAGGAAAGCATCCTTCTCGTTGAAGTTGAGTCCCCTAATCTGTGGCAGGATAGAGTCGCCGTAACTATAGAACAAGGAGAAATTGGTGGCATCCTTCCGTTCCGCCTTCAGGAAGTAACGGTCGGTCTGCAGTTCGGTGAACGCCCTGAGTACCACATCATCGGGCAAGAAATGCGTATAGGGAACACGGGTAATCGACTTGATGTGCAACGTGTCGGTCCACAACGTATCCTGTCGGGTATCGGGCTTGGACGACGGTACGATGATGTCGTGCGAGAAAGCCAACTTCTCCCCCTTCTGGCTGAACATATAGTTGGCATCCATGTCCTGCAAGGCGTAGATGCGATAGGAGCCAGGGGCCACACCCTTGATGACGAAACGCCCGCGGCTGTCGGTACGACTCACACGAAGCATGGGCTTCTTGCGGAAAGCAGAGTCCGCCAGGTCATCATAGAGACCCACCAAGATACCCTTGATAGGTTCGAGATTCTCAGACTCCAGCACATATCCCGACACCTCCATCGTGTCGATAACCTCGCCCGTGGAGAAACTATAGGTGTAATTACCCATCGGGTTGCCCTCGTTGTTGTCGCTGATGGCATCGGAGAAGTCTATGGTATAGGTGGTGTTCTCCTTGAGCGTGTCCAACAACGACACCTGTATCTTCTTGCCGGAAGCCTTTATCTCGGGTGTCTCCAACTGAGGCGGAGACACCACGACCTTCTCGGAGGCATTGTCCAGCTTGATGAACTCATCGAAATAGATGCTGACTTTCTTGCTCTTCACATTGACCGCACCATCTTCCGGGTTAGCCCCAATCACCTTGGGGGGAGTCTCGTCAAACCATCCTCCGTCGGGCTGCCCCATCTTGGCACAGGATGCCAATAACAGGAAAGCCAGAATATATAAGGGAAAATATAGTGATTTCTGTCTCATAACCTTTTATTTATTCATAGCGAGCATCTCCTCGATGTTCTTGCGACTGTTGCTCAGACGAGGCACCTTGTGCTGACCGCCCAACTTACCCTTGCTCTTCAGCCAGTCATTGAACAAGTTGGGACGTGCCTTGACCACCTCCAGATGCTGCAACGTCACATCATGGAAACGCTTCGCCTCATAGTCGCTGTTGATTTCCTGCAAGTGCCTGTCGAGCAAGGTGGCGAAGTCACTGAGACTCGAAGGTTCCTTGGAGAACTCTATCAACCACTGGTGGCGACACTTGGCATTGCTGTCCATATAGACGGGAGCGGCAGTATACTCCGCCACCTGGGCACCCGTCTGCTCACAGGCATACTTCAAGCCTTTCTCGGCATTGTCCATAATCAACTCCTCGCCGAAGGCATTGATGAAATACTTGGTGCGACCCGTGATGACAAACTTATACGGGTTCTTGCTGGTAAACCTGACCGTATCGCCTATCAGGTAACGCCACAATCCACAGGAGGTAGTGATCACCATCGCATAGTTCTTGCCAATCTCCACCCCCTGCAAGGGAACCACCGTGGGATTGTCGTTGCCAAATTCATCCATCGGGATAAATTCGTAGAACACCTCATAGTCTATCATCAACGACATAGAAGGGTCTGACGGGTCGTCCTGCAAGCCGAAGAATCCCTCGCTGGCGTTGTACGTCTCCATATAGTGCATATTGGGAGAGGTGATGAGCTGCTCATACTGCTGGCGGTAAGGGGTGAAGGCGATGCCTCCATGGAAGAACATCTCCAGGTTGGGCCACACCTCCTCCAGATGCTTCTTGCCAGAGAGTTCCATCACACGCACCAGTACACTGAGCATCCAACTGGGGACACCCGATATGTTGGTGATGTTCTTGTTCATCGTCTCCTGGGCGATGCGGTCACGCTTCACCTCGAAGTCGCTCAGCAATGCCGTTTGCTTCTTGGGCACACGCACCAGGTTGGCAAGCGGATTGATGTTCTCTATCAGGATGGCACTCAGGTCGCCCACCAAACTGCCCGACAGGTTGTAGTTGGGCGAGTGGCTTCCACCGAGAATCAGACTCTTGCCATCGAATATCTTGCTCTTGGGATTGTTGCGCAGATAATAAGCCACGGCATCGAAGCCTCCCTTGTAGTGAACCTTCTGAAGACCGTCCTGGGAGACCGGAATGAACTTGCTTTTGTCGTTGGTGGTACCCGATGACTTGGCGTACCATTTCACGGTGCCAGGCCACAGTACGTCCTTCTCACCATGGCGCATACGGTCGATGTCGCCCTTCAGCTCCTCATAGGTGTTGACGGGTACATTCCGGGCGAACTTCTCATAGCTATCCGTCGTGTTCAACAGATGCCTGACGCCATATTCCGTATTCTTACCCTTCTCCAAGAGTTGCATCAGCACACGATGCTGCAACTGTTCCGCATCGGTGACATACTTATCCAACTCCTTCTGGCGAGGTTTGAAAACGTGACTTACTATAGATGTTAGACTCATATCTTAACCAAATATATCATTGTAAACTGCAAAATTAACCTAAACTTTTCATATAGAAAATGTTTTTACTATTTTTAATACTAAAAGTGTAAGATTCAAGGATAAAAAACATACTATAAAAGGCTATAGAGACCATTGACATCTCTATAGCCTTTTACCTATTTTCGCCTTTATTCCTCTGCAAATGCAGCGGCTTCGGCGGCGGCAATAATGTCCTCACGGCTCTGTTCCTTGGGCTGTGAGGAAATATCGCTCAAGTCAAATTCATCTTCCTTAGTCTGTGAGTCTGGCTCATTAGATTCCTGAACGGAATCCTTTCTGTCCTCGAAAACCTCGGCCTTGAATACATTCTCATGCTTCTCGGGCTCTTTCTTCTCGGTATTCTGAGAGATGATGAAGTCGTCCTTCACCTCGGTGTCGGGCACATTCTCCACAGGTTCCTCCTCCATCTTGGTGCGGTTGGCCTTGGCGGCGAACACGGCATCGATGTACTGGGGTTGCTTGCGCAACTGGTCGAGGGTGCTTTTCGAAGCTATCTGCTGGCTCTCCTTCTTGGAGTAACCCTTGCCAATGCCACCCTTCACGCCTTCAATCTCCACCTGATAGGTAAAGACAGGACTTCCGTTCTTGTCCTTCTGCTGGTCGAGCTGCACAAACTCCAGCTTGACGCGGTTCTTCTGGCTCCATTCGATGAGTTTGCTCTTGAAGTTCACCTCCTTGTAAGCCACCTTATCGATGTTTATCATTTGTGTCAGGATGCGCTTCTGCATGAAATACATACAGGCATCATAACCGCGGTCCAGGTAAACGGCACCCACCAAAGCCTCGAACGCATTTCCTCCCATATAGCTGTTATGAGAGGAACTATGTCCATTGGATAAGATCAGCTGGTTGATGCCCATTTCCTGCGCCAACTTGTTGAGTGTATCACGCTGCACCAGCTTGCTGCGGGTGTTGGTGAGGAACCCTTCGCGCTTGCCGGGGAAATGCTGGTAGACAATATCCCCCACAACGGCATCCAGCACGGCATCGCCCAAGAACTCCAGTCGTTCGTTGTTCACAGGCTTGCCCTTGGCATTGCGGTGCATCACGCTCTTGTGCATCAGCGCCATCTTGTAATAGCTGATGTCGTGGGGATAGAAACCAAGAATCTCGTACAAAGAAAAATAAAGCTCTTTGTCCTTGCGGAAAGAGAGCTTTATCCTATCTATAAAATTATTCAGCATACTTCTTGAACACTACACAGCAGTTGTGACCACCGAATCCGAAGGTGTTGCTCAATGCAGCACGAACCTCACGCTTCTGAGCCTTGTTGAAGGTAAAGTTCAAGTTGTAATCGAGCTCCTCGTCATCGTCTCCCTCCTCATGGTTGATGGTAGGAGGCACGATGTCGTTCTTCACACTCAGCACACAAGCCATAGCCTCCACCGCACCGGCAGCACCGAGAAGGTGACCTGTCATAGACTTGGTAGAACTGATGTTGAGCTTGTAGGCTGCGTCACCGAAGACATTCTTGATGGCCTTCACCTCAGAGATGTCACCCACATGAGTGGATGTACCGTGAACATTGATGTAGTCGATGTCCTCGGGCTTGAGGTTAGCATCCTTGAGGGCGCGCTCCATCACGAGTTTGGCACCGAGACCCTCAGGATGGGAAGCAGTGATGTGATAAGCGTCGGCGCTCTCACCCTCACCCACCATCTCAGCATAAATCTTCGCACCACGGGCCTTGGCGTGCTCCAGCTCCTCCAATACGAGGCAACCGGCACCCTCGCCCATGATGAATCCATCGCGGCTTGCGCTGAATGGACGTGAGGCATGCTCAGGGTCATCATTACGGGTAGACAAAGCGTGCATGGCGTTGAAACCGCCCACACCACACTCACAGATGGCAGCCTCGGCACCACCGCTCACGATGATGTTTGCCTTGCCCAAGCGAATCAGGTTGAAGGCATCAGCCAAAGCATTGCTTGAAGAAGCACATGCTGAAGAGGTGGCGTAGTTGGGACCGTGGAATCCGAAGTGGATGGAAATCTGGCCAGCTGCGATGTCGGCGATCATCTTGGGGATGAAGAATGGGTTAAACTTAGGACCATTCTCCTTGTGGGTAGCATAATAAGATACCTCGTCCTCAAAAGTCTTGATACCACCGATACCAACGCCGAACACAACGCCCACGTTGTTCAAGTCTTCCTTTTCAAGGTCGATACCAGCGTCCTTTACACCCTGCATGGCAGAAATCATGGCCAACTGAGTGTAACGGTCAAGCTTGCGAGCTTCCTTACGGTCAATCCATTCATTGACGTTCAGGTTCTTTACCTCGCAAGCGAACTTGGTCTTGAAAAGGGTTGTATCGAAATGAGTAATAGGGGCAGCGCCACTCTTGCCAGCAAGCAGGCTGTTCCAGGTTTCCTCTGGATTGTTACCTACTGGAGTCACGGCACCAAGACCTGTTACTACAACTCTTTTTAATTCCATTTAGTATGAATTAGTGGCTAAAATTACTTAGCGTTCTCCTCGATGTAAGCGATAGCGTCACCTACGGTAGAAATCTTCTCAGCCTTGTCGTCTGGGATGGAGATAGAAAACTCCTTCTCGAACTCCATGATCAACTCTACTGTGTCCAAAGAATCAGCACCGAGGTCGTTTGTGAAGCTTGCCTCTGGCTTTACTTCTGCCTCATCAACACCGAGTTTATCAACGATAATTGCCTTTACTTTGCTTTCAATTTCTGACATAATTGTAACTTTTAAAATGTTTATAATTAAATTCTAATTAAAATTTCGGGTGCAAAGGAACACTTTTTTTTTCAAATAAGCAAAACTTTTGAGGAAAAATGTGTTGTACGATGCACAATTACCCCTATTTTGTGCATTATTTCTTACTTTTTTCCTATTTTTGTCCGTTCTTTGTTGGTCGTTTGCAATATTTTACTTACTTTTGTACTATGTTAAATTTAAAAACCAGAAACGTATGACTTTTACAGAAAATGCCAACCATATCTTCAATCAGGCGATTGCTGATTATCATGTCAAGGACAATATCGACACCTCTATCCACAATCCCTTTGAGGAAGGTAGCATCGAGAACCGTCTGTATCTGAAATGTTGGATCGACACCGTACAATGGCATTTCGAAGATATTATCCGCGACCCACAGATAGACCCTGTGGATGCTTTGGTATTGAAACGCCGTATCGACAAGAGCAACCAGGATCGCACAGACCTCGTTGAGCAGATTGACTCTTACTTCCGTGAGACCTACAAGGACGTGAAGGTGCTGGCCGATGCCCGCATCAACACGGAGAGTCCTGCCTGGGCAGTAGACCGCCTGAGCATCCTCGCCCTCAAGATTTATCACATGAAGGAACAGGTGGATCGCACCGATGCCAGTGAGGAACACAAGGCAAAGTGCCAGGCGAAGTTAAACGTGCTGCTGGAGCAGCAGGTAGACCTCAGCACGGCAATCGACCAACTGCTGGAGGACATCGAGGCAGGTCGCAAGTACATGAAGGTGTATCGCCAGATGAAGATGTACAACGACCCTTCTACCAATCCCGTGCTTTACAACCAGAAGTAATCATCCCACATTATTATATATATATAAGAGAGAATGAAGACTGAGCATATCCTCATCATCCGCTTTTCGGCCATGGGCGACGTTGCCATGACCGTACCTGTGGTATACTCCTTGGCAACACAATATCCATCCGTCAGGATTACGGTACTCAGTCGTCCTTTCGCCCGCCCGTTCTTCGAGAACCTGGCACCCAACGTGGGATTCATGGAGGCTGACATCAAGAACGAGTACAAAGGCGTAAAGGGACTCAATGCACTCTACCGCCGTCTTGTGGCAAAACAGTTCACAGCCATCGCCGACCTCCACAGTGTACTTCGGTCAGACTACCTCCGTATGCGTTTCCATCTGGCACGCTATAAGGTGGCGCACATCGACAAGCACCGCAAGGGAAAGCGGCAGCTTGTGGCAAGCAATGACAAGAAACTCGTACAGCAGCCCACCTCCTTCCAAAACTATGCCGATGTCTTCGAGGAGTTGGGTTATCCCGTCAAGATGAACTTCGACACTCTTTTTCCACAAGGGCGTGGAAATCTCTCACTTCTTCCACAATGCTTCGCCAAGGAAGAAGGGGCAACTCCCTTATGGATAGGCATCGCACCCTTTGCGGCACACGAGGGAAAAATCTATCCCCCGCAACTGATGGAGAAGGTTATCCAAGGACTTATCCAGCATTATCCACATATCAGAATTTTCCTCTTTGGAGGCGGAAGCAACGAGACACCCGTCATGAACGAATGGGCAGAGAAATACCCCGAGGTGGAAAATGCCTCCGCCCAACTGAACGGACTACAGGAGGAACTCATCCTGATGAGCCATCTGAAGGTGATGGTCAGCATGGACAGTGCCAATATGCACCTGGCATCATTGGTCAACACCCCCGTGGTGAGCATCTGGGGAGCCACCCATCCCTTTGCCGGCTTCATGGGATGGCACCAGGACCCGCACAACGCCGTGCAGATAGAACTCCCCTGCCGCCCCTGCAGCATCTATGGCAACAAGCCTTGCGTACGGGGCGACTTCGCCTGCATGAAGAACATATCCCCCGAACTGATTATACAGAAAATCAGTGCTGTCATCTCAAGGAATTGAAATTCCCGTTCCACCCATCCTACAAGCAGACTTTTCCATCCCGAAAAGCCTGCTTTTCTTTTATCCACATTTTCGTGGAAAAGTGCTTGTATAACCCTATTCATAACTGGAAAACAACTTTGCGGATATCCACATCCCCCATCTGGCAACCCCGAAACAGAGGATATCCACAGGGTTGTTATCGAGTTTTTATGAAGTTTTTCGCAAATTTTTGGCGAAAAAAGATATAAACTTATTAACTTTGCACCGAATTGGGGAAATGTTGAAAAAACATATAAGGTGTTAGAGAACAAAAACAAAAGATGAGTACCCTCAGCGAATAAGATGGAACAAGACTTGGATAACGAAATCTCCAAATATTTCGCCTGCTTTTTATCCACTTATCAACGGCATATCATCATCCCTATATTCTTTTTTTAAAAATTAAGAAATAAAGAAATATAATATAAATGTTATGGTGAAAAAAGAATGGATAGAGAAAGGATACGTCGATGAACCCGTCGACGAGTCGCTGGACTTGAAACAAGAGATACGCCAGCTCTGCAGGGAGAAGGACGCTATCATCCTGGCGCACTATTATACGGTGGGCGAGATACAGGACATCGCCGACTTCGTGGGAGACTCCCTCGCCCTTGCCCGCAAGGCTGCCGAGACAGATGCCAAGGTGATGGTGATGTGCGGTGTGCATTTCATGGCTGAGACCTGCAAGCTGCTGAGTCCCGACAAGACTGTGCTGTGTCCCGACCTGAACGCCGGATGTTCGTTGGCGGACAGTTGTAAGGCGGAGGACTTGAAGAAATACAAGGAGGAGCATCCGGGTTACAAGGTGGTGAGCTATGTGAACACCACTGCTGCCGTGAAGGCGTTGACGGATTGTGTGGTGACCAGCGGCAATGCCAAGAAGGTCATCGACTGTTTTCCCGAGGACGAGAAAATCATCTTTGGTCCTGACTACAACCTGGGCAACTATATCAACAGTGTCACGGGTAGGAATATGCTGCTCTGGAACGGTGGATGTCATGTGCATGAGAAGTTCTCTGTGGAGGCGATTGTCAAGTTGAAGGAGGAGCATCCCGAGGCTGTCGTGATGGCTCATCTGGAGTGCAAGGCTCCTGTGCTGGCTGTCGCCGATGTGAAAGGCTCTACCGCCACCATGCTCCATTATGCAGAGGAGCATCCTGAAATCAAGGAATACATCATTGCCACCGAGGCGGGCATCCTGCACGAACTGGAGCGCAACTGTCCCGAGGTGACTTTCTATCCTGTTCCGCCCGAGGTGAGCGAGGGTGGCGTGGGCTGTAGCTGTAATGAGTGTGAGTATATGAAGATGAACAGTCTTCGCAAAATCTACAATGCCCTGAAGTATGGCTGGCCTACCGTCGAGGTGGATGCCGACATCGCCAAGGAAGCTGTCAAACCGATAGAAAAGATGCTCTCCCTCTCTTGAGACGGGGAGCATCATGACCATAAAAAAATACAATCTACCAAAACGACCTAATATGAAAAAGTTAATCACACCTCTCTTGGTATTATGCTGTCTGCCGCTTTGGGCAAAGGATTATACCGTCAGTTCCGTTGATAAGAATTTAGTTGTCAACATTCATGTGGATAAGTCTCTCACATGGAGTATCAACAAGGGAAAGACGGTAGTACTGAACCCCTCTTTGATTTCATTGCAGACTGATAACCAAACGTTTGGCGAGAATGCAAAAGTGAGGAAATCAGTTGTATCCAGTGTTAAGAACGTGGGAAAACCCTATCAGCGGTTGCTTCTTTCCTGCAATGGATATGACGTGGAGTTCAGGGTTTTCAACGATGCCGCCGCCTATCGTTTCATCCCCAAGAAACTTATTAATAAGGTGGTGAACGAGACCTCGGAATACCGTTTTGCCGGCGACTATGACACCTTCGTGCCTTATGTGAACAATCCCCGTGACGGTGAGCGTTGGTGCAATTCCTTCGAGTCTTACTACGACGAGGCTCCTTTGTCGAAGATGTACAAGGACTCGCTCGCCTTCACACCCCTTGCCGTTTGTCTGCCCGAGGGCAAGAAGGCGGTACTGATGGAGGCCGACGTGGAGAACTATCCTGCCATGTATCTCCTGAAGGGTTCTTCTTCCGCAGCTTCCGACGATGCGATGCACGCCACCTTCGCCCCCTTGCCTGTCAAGGAAATCATCGGCAGGAGCATTGCCCACAACCTGATACCTACCGAGCGTGCCAACTACATTGCGGAGAAGGTGAACAAGTTGCCGTGGCGCATCGTGTTGGTGACCGATGAGGACAAGCAACTCTTAGGCAATTCCATCGCCCAGGTTCTCGGTCCGGAGTGCCGCATCAAGGACACGTCGTGGATAAAACCGGGACAAGTGGCTTGGGACTGGTGGAACAACACCAACATCACGGGGGTGGATTTCCGTGCCGGTATCAACACCGCCACTTATAAGTACTTTGTGGATTTCGCCAAGAAGAACGGTCTGGAGTACATCATCATCGACGAGGGATGGAGCGACTCCGAGGACTTGCTGAAGTTCTCCGACAAGATGGACATGGCGGGCATCATCGACTACGCCAACCAGAATGGCGTAGGAGTGATACTGTGGTCTACCTGGCGCAATATGGTGCAGCGGGGCCATGAGAAGATGGAGGAGGTCATGAAGCATTATGCCGACATGGGGGTGAAGGGATTCAAGGTGGATTTCTTCGACCGCGACGACCAGAAGTGCATCAACTCCATCTACGAGATGGCGGCTTGTGCTGCCAAGCACCATCTCTTGCTCGACCTCCACGGTATGCGTCCCTTCGGTGTTCACCTGGCTTATCCCAATGTGGTGAACTATGAGGGAGTGAGAGGACTGGAAAATTCGAAGTGGGAACCTCGTCTGGGCGACGGTCCGATGTACGACCAGCCCCGTTATGCTGTCACCATTCCTTACCTCCGTGCCCTCGAGGGACCTTTCGACTATACGCCGGGAGCTATGGTCAATGCCGTTCGTTCGCAGTATTTCGGCAATAACGACCATCCCATGAGCCAGGGTACGAGGGTGCACCAGATGGCGATGTACACCATCTATGACGCTCCGTTGCAGATGCTTGCCGACAGTCCTACGAAGTATATGCAGAATCAGGAGTGTACCGATTTCATTACCCAGGTGCCTACCGTTTACGACGAGGTGGTGCCTTTGGACGGCAAGATGGGGGAATATGTGGTTGTGGCGAAGCGCAAGGCTAACAAATGGTTTGTAGCCGCCATGACCAACTGGAAAGAGCGTGACCTCACCATCGACCTCTCTTCACTGAAAGGCATCGGCGGAAAGGCGAACATCTTTGCCGACGGCATCAACGCCGACAGGGAGGCTACCGATTATAAACACACTTATCAACAAGTATCGGGAAAAGATAAGTTGAATGTTCACCTTGCCCCCGGTGGTGGTTGGACGGCCATCATA
Organism: Acutalibacteraceae bacterium; assembly: GCA_963616155.1. GTDB lineage: Bacteria > Bacteroidota > Bacteroidia > Bacteroidales > Bacteroidaceae > Prevotella. The sequence continues at coordinate 3,368 of CAVEJY010000078.1, read as the reverse complement.
GAGTAAATGATGAACGTTATGTAGAGTATGACGGGAAAGTGCTATGCGCCGTAGCACTATGAGGCACAGAAATTGGCGCAAGTTGTACAACTATAAGGTCTGCCGACTGTAGTCGGCAGACCTGCTCACTATGCTCAGCAGACTTGCTGACTATAGTCGGCAGAGTTGCTGAGCATAGTGGTAACTCCACGGAACCTATTCTATTTTTACCCGGTACCTTATTCTTCTTTACCCCAAAAAGCTAATAGCCTGTACCGTTTAAAAAGATGACACTCTTCCTGTAGATCTTATTTCAGATATTCCACGAGCTTCTTCACGGCCCTTGACCTATGGCTGATGCCGTTCTTGATTTCCTCTCCCAGTTCGGCAAAGCTCTTGTCGTAGCCTTCGGGAATGAAGAGAGGGTCGTAGCCGAAGCCTTCCGTGCCGTGCTTCTCCGTGGCTATCTCGCCGTTGACGATGCCCTCAAAGCGATGCACCTTCTTGATGCTGGTGCAGCCACAGGGACATACGTCTTGCTTCTCGATGTAGCAGATGACGGTGCGGAAACGTGCCTTGCGGTTTTCTTTTCCACTGAGTTCACGCAGCAGTTTCTCCATGTTGGCATTGCTGTCGTGGTCGGTGCCCTCTGCATAACGGGCACTGTGGACACCGGGCGCACCGTCCAGAGCTTCCACCTCCAGACCCGTGTCGTCGGCGAAGCAACTGATGTGGTAATGGTCGTAAACATACTGTGCCTTCTGCAGGGCGTTTTCCTCCAGGGTGTCGCCTGTCTCGGGAATATCCACGTCGCATCCTATCTCTTTCAGCGACACTACCTCGTAGTCGCTGCCCAAGATGTCGCGGATCTCCTGCAGCTTATGCTGGTTGTTGGTGGCAAATACGATTTTCATTTGATTTTCTTTAAGTCTTTCTTCTTGATTTTCACTTTCATCTCGTCGAATCCCTCACCGTATACACCGATGACGGAGCTTTGGCTGACGAAGGCGTTGGGGTCGATGATCTTGACAATGCGGAAGATGTTGGTGCTCTCGTTCTTTTTCGCCAGGATGCAGAGTACCTTCACCTCGTTGCCGGTGTACCAGCCATGGCCGTCGAGAATCGTGACACCATGGTCCATTTCCGTGCCGATGGTGTCGGCAATCTCCTGGAATTTCTTGCTGAATATCATGAACTGCACACTCTCCCTTCGGGCGTTCATCACATAGTCGAGCACCACATTCTCAACGAGGATGGTACAGAGACCGAACACCACCTTGCGGATGGCGGCGATGGTATCGAAACCCGGCTTGTCCCTGAACACGAAGAACGAACTTGACACGATGAGGAAGTCGACGAAGATGAGCACGCGGCCCAAGGAAATGTTATGGTACTTGTTGACCACGGCGGCGATGATGTCGGTGCCGCCCGTACTTCCGTTGTGCAGGAACACCATGGCGAGGGATATTCCCGTGCAGCAGCAACCGATGAGGAGCGACATGAATTCCTGTCCCTCTCCCAACAACTGGGTCATCTCTCCGTGGGGACCCGTCGCCCAGTCTTGCGCCAAGGCAAGGAAGAAGGAGAGCATAAAGATGGCGTAGACTGTCTTGATCATGAACTTGAAGCCCAGTATCTTCAATGCCAGGGCAAGCAACACCACGTTGATCACGAAGTAAGACAGGTAGATCGGGATGTTGGTGCCATAGTAGATGACAGCGGCAAGACCGGTCACTCCGCCCGTCACAATCTGGTAGGGCAAGAGGAACAGGGTGAAGCCGAAGGTGTACAACAGCAAGCCAAGGGTGATGTAGAAATAATCCTTGAACTCATTCTTAATGTTTTGATGAATCGCTAACTGCATATTTTCTAAATTTTTATTATCTCTCAAAGTGTAAAAAGGAGCTAAGACAAATGCTATTGCTACATGATAGAAGCAGCACGAAACGCTCTTGTCTTAACTCCTTTTGCGTATTGTTTTTTAAAAGCGGATTACTTTTTCAACACGACGTTGACAATCTTCTTGGGCACTACGATGACTTTCAGCACGTTGAAGCCCTCCAGATATTTCTGGCTCTTCTCGTCGGCCAACACCTGCTTCTGGATTTCCTCGTTGGTGGTGTCCACGGGGAAGGTCATCTGGAAGCGTGCCTTGCCGTTGAAGGAAACGGTGAGCTGCATGTCGTTCTCCTTCAGGTACTGCTCGTCGTACTTAGGCCATTCGGCGTCGCAGACGCTGCCCTGCTCGCCTAACGCTGCCCAGAGTTCCTCGGCGATGTGGGGAGCGAAGGGGGCGATGAGGATGACGAGGTCTTTCATCAACTCCTTGTTGTGGCACTTCTGCTGACCCAACTCGTTCACGCAGATCATGAAGGCTGAGATGGAGGTGTTGTAAGAGAACTTCTCGATGTCCTCTGTTACCTTCTTAATGAGCTTGTGTACGCTCTTCAGGCTCTCTGGCTTGGCGGCCTCGTCGGTAGGCAGGAAGGTGTCGGTGCGGTTCTCGTAGAACAGACCCCAGAACTTCTTCAGGAAGCGGTGGCAACCGTCGATGCCGTTGGTGTCCCAAGGCTTGCTTGCCTCCACGGGACCCAGGAACATCTCGTAGAGACGCAGGGTGTCGGCACCGTATTTCTCCACAATCATATCGGGGTTCACCACGTTGAACATACTCTTCGACATCTTCTCGATCGCCCATCCGCAGATGTACTTGCCGTCCTCCAGGATGAACTCTGCGTTCTCGTACTCAGGACGCCAGGCCTTGAATGCCTCGATGTCGAGCTGGTCGTTGCTCACGATGTTCACATCCACGTGGATAGGTGTCACGTCGTAGTCCTTCTTCAGGTTCAGGCTGACGAAGACGGGTGCCTTGTCGTGGTCGTCGCTGTTTACACGATATACGAAGTTGGAGCGTCCCTGAATCATGCCCTGGTTTACCAACTTCTGGAACGGCTCTTCCTTGCAGCTTACGCCGAGGTCGAAGAGGAACTTGTTCCAGAAACGGGAATAGATCAAGTGGCCTGTAGCGTGCTCGCAACCACCCACATAGAGGTCTACGTTCTGCCAGTACTCGTCTGCCTCCTTACTTACGAGACCCTTGTCGTTGTTGGGGTCCATATAGCGCAGATAGTAGGCTGAAGAACCTGCGAAACCTGGCATGGTGTTCAGCTCCAATGGGAATACGGTCTTGTTGTCTACGAGGCTCTTGTCCACCACCTCTTTCTTCTCGGCATCCCAAGCCCATTTCTTGGCTCTGCCCAATGGGGGCTCGCCTGTCTCTGTGGGTTTGTAGGCATCCACCTCGGGCAATTCGAGTGGCAGGCACTCCTCGGGAACCATCTGTGGCATTCCGTCCTTGTAGTATACAGGGAACGGCTCGCCCCAGTAAC
>CAVEJY010000077.1:0-8582 GCA_963616155.1 Acutalibacteraceae bacterium | reverse complement strand
TGTCATCCTTGCGGATTTCAGAGAACGTCTGTATTCCTATCGGATATAATTTCAGTGCCATAACCTTGCCTTTTTAATCGTTCGTATGACGGCGACTGCCATCATTTTGCAAAGATACAAAAGATTTTCGGTAAGTCTTGCAAGAATATGGGAAATATTTGTTCCGCCCGGTTGTTTTTTTGTTTTACTGTCCCAAAGGTTGTCTTGTGACGGGGATATGTAAAAGGAGAGGCGAACTTCACAGTCCACCTCTCCCGAGAGATTTATAGAAAATGCCACTCATGGCACTCTATATTGTTGATTAAAAATATTGTCCCTTATTAATACTCAGGATTCTGCTGGAGAGCGGGGTTGTAGTCACGCTCAGCCTGAGGGATAGGCAGAATGGTATTGTAGGCATTGTACTTGATTTCCTGTCCTGCCTGGTTGGTTATGCTCTGGTGATTGCGCCAGTAAGCAAACGTAATCTGGTTCTCGCAGAACATCTCGATCTCATACTCGTGCAGGATATCCTCAAGGGTAACAGTAGCCTTGTCGGTATAGCCCTCAATACGGTTCTTGTCGATGGCATTGATGTATGTGGCAGCACCGGCACTGGTACCAGCCATATTGTATGAGCCAGGATTGTCAAGGTGCCACTGAGCCTCTGCGGCAATCAGGTACATCTCAGACAAGCGAAGAATCCTGATGTTGTTGACATAGAGGTTGCCGTTGCGTCCGGGATACTTGTTGGGGTAGTAACCGGCAGCTTTCTTGTAGGTCTCAAGCGTCTGGTCCTTAATCAAGCCTGCACGAACGTCCTTGTCCTTGTTGGCAACAAGATACTTGTAGAGATAGCCTTCCTCGTTGAAAGCGTTCTCTGAGTAACCTGTGGCATCGCAATAGTAGCCGGGAGAATAACGCTGCTCGTTATACTTCTCTGTCTGCAGAAGCTCAAGGATGGTCTCGTCGGCACCTTCCTTGCTCCATGCCTCCACATAGTTGTCACGGGTCAACATCTTGTAATCACCGCTCTCGATAACTGCTTTTGCATCTGCCAACGCCTCGGCATACTGACCATTATAGAGGTAAGCACGGGCGCGCAAGGCAAGAGCTGCATTATAGCTGAAGTAGCCATTCTCCTTGATAACACCCAACAAAGGCAAAGCCTCTGTCAACTGCTTGATGATGAAGCTATAGGTAGAAGCCAGGTCGGTGCGGGTTCCCTTGTAATCCTTGTCGAATATCTGGTCTGAGAGCACCAGACCGAGTTCGTTGGCAGGATTCTCCACTGTGGTAGGGATGTGGCAGAACATACGTGCCAAGTCGAAGTGCAACATACCTCTCCAGGCCAAGAGCTGACCCTTATAGTAATTGATTGTTGTCTCCTTGCCGTCAATCTGTCCCTTTTCTATCGTCTGCAAGGCACTGTTCACATTGGCCAAGGCATTATAGAAATAAAAATATCCATAATCATTGAAAGAACCCTTGGGGCTGTAGGTATAAAGTCTCAACTCTCCCAACTGGTTGTTGTCTTCCGTCACCTTGAAGTCATTGCAACGGGTGTCGGCAAAGAGGCTGAATTCGGAGAAATAAGTCATTCTACCGTCACGGGTGCCGTCCAGCATAGAATAAGCGACACCATTGACTGCATTGCGCAAGTCTGCCGTGGTAGTGACGGCAGACTCGGTAGGCAACTCTACGGACGGGTCCTGGTCAAGGAAGCCGCTGCATGACGAGAACATCATGCCTGCGGTAATTCCCAATGCTAAATATATCTTTTTCATATACTATTATCCTTGTAAATTAATTAAAAACTAAAGTTGAGACCGAACAAGAACTGACGTGTCGTAGGAGTATCGGTCTGACGGTAACCATTGATGTCTACATCCGGGTCAAGGTCACCAGCCGCATTGTAGATCAAGAACGGATTGGTGGCACGGAAGTAAACGCGCAAGTTGCTGATATACTTCTTGAAGTAAGGCAAAGTCCAACCGATTGTGATGTCACGCACACGGATGTTGTCGGTAGAAGTGATCTCACGGGAAGAGAATTTGTCCGAACGGAACGGGTTGCCGTAGATGGGACGGGGGAACTCTGTCTGGTCGCCAGCCTTCTGCCAGTAGTTGCCGGCCACACGCTTGGACATATTGAATGTACCGACGCGCACACCGTCGCTATAGGTCAGGAAGTAGCCTGGATAGTCAAACATATCGGCACCGAACTGGTATGAAATCATGAACGAGAAGTCTATGTTCTTGTAGCGGAAGGTATTGGTCATACCGCCTACCCAGTCAGGCACACCTTTGCCGACGATGGTGCTTCCGGCCTTGCTGTAATACTCGGTTACACCCTTGGACTCGTCCTCCGGGTCAATCCAGAACTCCATCAAACCGGTCTCAGAGTTGACACCCTTTGCCTTGGGCAGATAGAAGGTGTGCATGGACTCTCCTTCGCGGAGGATGTACATATTACCGTCACCGTACTGTACGTCAGCGCCATCAGGCAACTTGTTTACCTTGATACTCTGCTTGGTGATGTTGAAGTCTGTGGTCCAAGTGAAATCCTTTGTGCGGATGTTCTGTGAACTGATGGAGAACTCCAGACCCTGGTTCTTCAACTCGCCGATGTTGTTCCAATAGGTGTCGAAACCTGTCAGATAGGTGGTGGGTGACTTGAAGAGGAGATCCTTCGTCAACTTGTTATAGTAATCGAATGTAAGGGTCACGCGGTTATAGAGTGTCCAGTCCAGACCCACGTTGAAGTTGTGTGACTTCTCCCATCCCAACTTAGGGTTAGAGATGTTGCTCCAGTAGATACCTGGCTCAGATCCGTAGCCGCCGGTTGTTGCGTATGTACCCATATAGCCATAGTAATCTGTAGGCAGGTTACCGTTGGTACCGTAAGAGAGACGGAGCTTCAGGTCGCTGAACAGATCGCTGCCCTCCAAGAACTTCTCACCGCTGATGCGCCATGCGCCGGATACTGAGAAGAAATCAGCCCAACGGTTGTCGGCGGAAAGACGGGAGCTTCCGTCACGACGATAACTTGCTGACAGATAGTACCTGTTGTCATAGTTATAGTTGACACTACCCAACCAAGACATCATGGCTGCGCAATAAGTGGCACTTGCATTGGTGTTAGCCTGACCGTTTGACAGTTCAGGGAGCTTGTAGGTGGAATAGTTGTGAGAACTTGCTGTCAAGTACATCAAGTCACGCTTCTCTGCCTCGAAGCCTACCATAGCTGTAAGGTTATGCTTGCCGAACTCATGGGCGTAGTTCAAGGTGGTAGAGGTCGTCAAGGTCTTGCTGGTATAGTTCCAACGCTGGCCCATACCATTCACAGACGCACCGTTGACACTGGCGGGAGCCCAGAACTCACGGACGTTGTTGGCCATATAGTCATAACCGAAGATGGAGCGCAATGTCAGGTCATAAGGCAATTTAAGCTCGCCCTCTACGTTGGTCAAGCTACGCATCAACTCGGAATCCAAAGTCTCAGACTTCTCTCCGCCATCCTGGCCAAACATCAAGTTAGGGTTGGAAATGGTAGAGGAGAATGATGCATTGGCGTTATAAGTGCCGTCCTCGTTCGTGATAGATGCCGTCGGGTCCATCGAGAAGAGAACTGACATAGGAGCCGAAGTACCGAAGCCCTGTCCCTGGTCGCTCTGGTCACGGAAGCCAGACTGCTCTGTGAACGACAGCATCTCCTTGGCTGAAATCTTAAACCAGTTGGTCACCTTATGTTCCAAGTTCAAACGGCCACTATAACGCTGGAAGGAACTACCCTTCACTGTACCGTCAACCTTGTTGTAGCCGAAGCTGGTGAAGAACTTGGTACGGTCGTTACCGCCGTTGATGGAAACCTGGTGGTCTGTGGTGAAACCTGTGCGATACACCTCATCATACCAGTTGGTCGTAGCGTCAGAGTCATAGTTGTTGAACCATCCGTCCCTGACTTCCTTATCGGCAGCAGCGGCAGCAGCAGTCTCGTCCAATCCCCCATAGTATACGAAATAGCCCTGGAGCGCATCCTTCCAATACTGCTTGATTTCCTTGGAGTTCATAGTCTCCAAAGCACTCTTCTTGGCGATGTTGCTCCAACCGATCTGCATGTCATAGTTGATGTGGGTCTTGCCTTCCTTACCCTTCTTGGTGGTGATGATGATGACACCATTGGCGGCACGGGAACCATAGAGTGAAGATGCGGCAGCATCCTTCAACACGGTCATGCTCTCGATGTCGTTGGGGTTGATGGAAGAAAGGATTGACTGTGAGCGGAGTCCGCTTGACTGCATGTCGTCGTTGGAGACTGGAACGCCGTCAATCACATACAAAGGCTGGGTAGAACCACTGATAGAACCGATACCGCGGATGAGCACCTTCTGGTCAGAACCCGGGTCACCGGTTGAAGCACCGATGTTCACACCAGCCATCTTGCCCTCCAGTGACTTGATGAGCGATGACTTGGCTGCGGACATATCCTTGTCCTTCATCACAGCAGCAGAACCTGTAAAAGAAGCCTTGGTGGTTGTGCCGTAGGCTACGACTACGACATCGTCAAGGGTTTTGGAATCAGAAGTCAAAACAACCTTCATGTTGGAGCTTGCCTTGACGGTTTGAGAGTTCATACCGATGTATGAAATCTCCAGTTTGGAACCGGCGGGAACGTTCAATGAGAAGTTACCGTCAATGTCGGTAACGGTACCCGTGTTAGTTCCTGTTACCTTGACGGATGCGCCAACCACTGGCTCGCCATCATCAGAAGAGGTAACCTTTCCGGTAACAGATGTTTGGGCAAAGGCTACTCCACAACTGAGAATTGCCCCCCCCATAAGCATTGCAAATCTTTTTACCATAATCTCTCTCTTTGTTTGATAAAATTTATAAATTTACTACAATCGGGTGCAAAATTATAACTTTTTATAGATATTTGCAAATATTTCTAAAGAAAAATGCAAAAACGCAGAGAAATTATTACGCTTTCACCAATATTTATCCGTTTTTCTTGCTTTTTCGTAACGCATTGACGGCAATTCATCCACACAACATATAAGCAAATAAAAAGACGGAAAATGGCGAAACAACCATAACATCCTAACCTTTGTCATATAAGGAACCATAGGCATAATGATGTCAGGAAGCAGTTTTACAGCATTGTTGACAGTTGCCAACAAGATGGATGGCAGTTGCCGACAAGGTGGATGGCAATTGCCGTAAACATGAATGGCAGTTGCCGTGAATGTGGATGGCAATTGTCAACAACCCTATAAGACCGCTATCTGGCATCCTGTCATACAGGAGCTGCAAGCCATGAGGATAGGCACCGAAGAGCTATGTACTTGACTTACCGCAAAAAAGAACACTGTCAAGACACTTTTTTATCCAAAAGTTTGTGTATATTGCACATTTTTCGTAATTTTGCGCACGTTTTTAAGGCATCGTAGATTTCTACACCTTATTATATATAAGAGAGGATGCCGATTTTATAAATAAAGGACAAAGATAACAATGACTCACAATTTGTTAAAAGGCAAGCGTGGCATCATCTTCGGTGCCCTCAATGAGGAATCAATCGCTTGGAAGGTAGCTGTCAAGGCAGCAGAGGAAGGTGCAACCATCGCACTCAGTAACACAGCCATGGCTTTGCGTATGGGTACGCTGGACAAGCTCGCTGAACAAATCAACGCTCCCATCATCGCAGCGGATGCGACGAGCGTGGAAGACCTGGAGAAAGTATTCACCGAGGCACAAGAGAAGCTCGGCGGCAAGATCGACTTCGTTCTCCACTCCGTGGCCATGAGCCCCAACGTGCGCAAACACCGCACATACGACGACCTCGACTATAATTTCCTGAACAAGACACTGGACATTTCCGCCATCTCTTTCCACAAGATGCTGCAGGTAGCCAAGAAGCTGGATGCCATCAACGAGTGGGGTTCCGTAGTGGCTCTCACCTACGTTGCTTCCCAGCGCACTTTCTTCGGATACAACGACATGGCAGATGCGAAGAGCATGCTGGAGAGTATCGCCCGCAGCTTCGGCTATATCTACGGCCGTGAGAAGCACGTCCGCATCAACACCATCTCACAGAGTCCTACCGCCACCACAGCAGGCAAGGGCATCAAGGACATCGAGAACATGATGGACTTCGCAGACAAGATGTCTCCACTCGGCAATGCCGTAGCAGAAGACTGCGCCAACTACTGCGTGATGATGTTCTCCGACTTCACCCGCAAGGTGACCATGCAGAATCTCTTCCACGACGGCGGTTTCTCATCCATGGGCATGAGCCTCCGCGCCATGAACCAGTATGCCAAGGACATGGCTCCCTACGAGGACGAAAACGGCAAGATTATCTACGGATAATCCTTCCACACCCCATTCCCATCCCATCAGCAAGCGCATCCAATACGAAAGACTCGTATTGGATGCGCTTTTTCTCAGTATGTTAATCAGGTGTAAAACTTCGGTTCCCTGTGTATAAAAAGCTGTTCCAATATACCCTGAAAGTAGTATTTGCTACCCTAAAAGCAAATATTTACCCCCATAAAATCAAAAAATCCACTAATTTTGCACCCGAAATCAAACGAACGCAAAAAACAGGTGCTTTATGACACAGACAGTAAAAGACAACATGATGAAGTATAAGGAAAGCGCAAAGGCTGCACTCCAGAACGGTTGCCAATGGTTTCAGCTTCGTATGGACAATGCGACAGACAAAGAGATTGTAAGCGTCGCCAAGTCCATCAAGGCATTGTGCGACGAGTATCACGCATACTTTATTATAGAAGACCATGTGCATCTCGTCAAGGAAATCAAGGCAAACGGCGTTCATCTAAACAAGGAAGACGCGTCTGTGAACGAAGCACGCCAGGCATTGGGATGCCGTTACATCATCAGTGTCAACGCCAGCAATCAGGAGGAGACAGCCAAGTATCAGCAGCAGGGGGCAGACTGCACCTGCGAGGAAAAGATGGGCATGAATTTCTTTAGGCTGAAAATCAACGGAAAAGAAGGATATTTATCGAATATAGCTTAGAAGTAAAAATTACCTACACATTTAATTGCTTATTATTAGTCAGATTTAGCGATAACGTTAGGAGGTGCGCCATAAGAGTATGGCGCACCTCCTTTATTTTTTCAGACAAGCAAACTATTCTTGCCTCAAGGCAGGAATTGCGGTTCATTTGTCCAACCTAAACCTCGCTACAAGCGGCAAGTGGTCGCTGTAGCCACCCTTGTACTTAGGTCCCTGGTAAGTACGGAAAGGTCGCACGCCACCATATTTCTCGTCTTCCTCCAAGAGAAACTCCAAGTCACCGACCTGGCAATCCTCCTTGCGTGCAACCAATGCAGGACTACAGAGCATCTGGTCAAGACTCCTCCACTCGCCACGGTAACGGTAAGTACCCTTGGCACCATTGCGTCCCACGGCATCCGCAGAGATATTGGTCAGGTGGTGCCGATACAGACTGTCCAAAGCCGGGGAATCTGCATAATCATTGAAGTCGCCCGTCACCAGGACATGAGCCTGCGCATTGAGGGCATAAACGGAATCGACCGCCGCCGCCAACTGCCTTGCCACCTGAAGACGGTAAGGACGAGAAGCCTCTTCCCCACCCCTACGGCTGGGCGCATGGACAACGAAGACGTGGAGGGTATCATCACTCGCCAACAAGCCACTGACATAGAGGATGTCACGAGTGGGACGGGTATCGGGCAACTGCTTGATGCGGATAGAGTGAGACTGGAGGGGCCGGAACGAGGCAGGACTATACATCAGTGCGACATCTATGCCCCGCTCATCCGGCGACTGCGTCATCAGGTACTCATAACCCGCATGACGGAGCAAGGAACGCTTGGTGAGGGCCACCATGGCAGAATCATTCTCCACCTCACACATCGCCACGAGGTCGGGCAGTTGCCACTGGCTCGGTGTCGCCTCGTCAGCCTGCTTCGTGCCACCCAGGGCAATGATTTCCTTGGAGAGGTCGTTCAGCTTTTTCCAATAGCGGGTATTCGTCCAATGGTAGTTGCCCTCAGGGGTGAAATCCATGTCGTTTTTGAGGGAATCATGGACCGTATCGAACAAATTTTCACAGTTCAGCTCCACAAAAGTGAGGAGACTTGATAAAATAAGTGTAAAAAACATGCTTTTTATTTTGTTTTATGACCGAATTAATGTATCTTTGCAACCGAATTTGCAATTCTATCATCCATAGCCTTGCAAAACACGGTGGATGGTTCCATAGTTTAATGGATAGAACGGAGGTTTCCTAAACCTTTGATCCGAGTTCGATTCTCGGTGGAATCACGACACATATTGCTTTACGTTTTGTTTTACACAAAACACAGAAGGTCGCTCCAAGTGATTGAAGCGACCTTTTTCTATGTTCTTTTCCAAGACTATTTACTTAGCCTCAATAACAGCTACCTCCTCAGCATCGTTCTTGATCTTGCGACCCAAAACGAGGTAAGCAATAGGAGAAGCGATGAAGATGGAAGACAAAGTACCGAACACCACACCGAGAATCATTGCAAACGAGAAGCTGCGGATGCTGTCACCACCGAGGATGAAGATACAGAGCAACACGA
>CAVEJY010000076.1:0-2981 GCA_963616155.1 Acutalibacteraceae bacterium | reverse complement strand
CCGATGACCTCTGCAATGTGACTGCAGCGCTCTAAACCAACTGGGCTACGCCCCTGTCTCATTCAAAACCGATTGCAAAGATAAGTAAAATCCCCGAACTGGCAAAATCTGTTAGCACTTTTTAAACTTACGAAACGAAGAAATCCCTCATTGAGGAAACTTTTCCATGAATTTCATCCCTCATTAAGGGATTTCTTGCACGAAACTGACCTCATCCGAGATTTTTGTTGTACTTTTGCACTCGTTTTAAGACAATACATTTATAAATTACAGGCTACGGCAAGTAAGCCGCAAGACAGACATGGTTTTAAATTACATTTGGATCGCATTTTTCGTGATTGCATTCGTCTTCGCAGTCATCGCACTCTTGATGGGAGACACCACCGTCTTCCAGAAAATCGTCGACTCCACCTTCGACTCGTCAAAGAACGCCTTTGAAATCTCGCTCGGACTGACGGGCGTGCTCGCCCTCTGGCTCGGCATCATGAAAATCGGCGAGAAGGCGGGAGTGGTAAACGTGTTGGCGCGGGCACTTAGTCCCGTCTTCACCAAACTCTTCCCCGACATCCCGAAGAACCATCCCGTAATGGGAAGCATCTTCATGAACATCGCCTCCAATATGCTGGGCCTCGACAATGCGGCGACTCCTACAGGACTGAAGGCGATGCAACAGATGCAGGAACTCAACACCAAGAAGGACACCGCCACCAACCCGATGATCATGTTCCTCGTACTGAACACCTCGGGCCTCACCATCATCCCCACCACCATCCTTGCCTTCCGTGCCTCGTATGGTGCAGCCCAGCCTACGGATGTCTTCATCCCCATCCTCATGGCCACCACCGTGGCAACGCTCGCCGGCATCGTCATCACCTCGCTCTGGCAGCGCATCAACATCCTCCAGCCCGTCCTCTTGGGTACCCTGTTGGGTATGTGCGCCTTCGTGGGCATCATCATCTGGGGGTTCGGACAGATGGACAAGGACACGATGAACGCCGTCACCACCGTGGCTTCCAACATGATTCTCCTGGGCATCATCCTCTGCTTCATCCTTGCCGGATTCTGGAAAAAGGTAAACGTGTATGATGCCTTCATCGAGGGGGCGAAGGAAGGTTTCACTACTGCTGTAAAGATAATTCCCTATCTCGTGGCCATCCTCGTGGGCATCGGCGTGTTCCGTGCCTCGGGAGCGATGGATATGCTCATCAGGGGCGTATCGTGGACAGTGGAGCAGTGCGGCATGAACGCCGACTTCGTGGGAGCCCTCCCTACCGCCATCATGAAACCCTTGTCGGGCAGCGGTGCCCGCGGCATGATGCTGGAGGCGATGAAGAACTACGGTCCCGACTCTTTCGTGGGTCGCCTGAGCTGCATCTTCCAGGGTTCCACCGACACCACCTTCTACATCCTCGCCGTCTACTTCGGTTGCGTGAGCATCAAGAACACCCGCCACGCCGTGACCTGCGGTTTGCTCGCCGACCTGGCAGGAGTCATCGCAGCAATAGTAATAGCGTATTTATTTTTCGGATAAGAAACTCTCGCAGATTTCACAAATTACGCAGATATACTTTTCCACCTAATTATTAATTGTAAATTATAAATCATTCATTGAGATAATGGCCAGTTTAAAATCACTCGCAAAGGATACTGCCATCTATGGCATGAGCAGCATCATCGGCAGATTCCTCAACTATCTGCTCGTACCCCTCTACACGGCTAAAATCAGTGCCGCCAGCGGTGGCTACGGTGTCATCACCAATATGTACGCCTACACGGCACTGCTCCTCGTCATCCTCACCTACGGCATGGAGACCACCTTCTTCCGCTTCGTCAACAAGGAGGGCGAGAGTTCCGAGAAGGTTTACCGCACCGTACTCGGCATGGTGGGCTGCACCTCCCTCCTGTTCGTCGCCTTAGTGTTCCTCTTCATCTCGCCCCTGAGCGAGGCAATGGGCTACGCCGACCACCCCTCGTATGTATGGACGATGTTCGTCACCGTGGCGATTGATGCCTTCCAGTGCATCCCCTTCGCTTACCTCAGATACAAGAAACGCCCGTTGAAGTTTGCCGCCTTCAAGTTGCTCTTCATCGGTCTCAACATTGCTCTCAACCTCGTCTACTACGTCGTCATGGACGGCCACGACGTGGGCTATGCGTTCTACATCAACCTCGTCTGCACCGCCTCCATCACCTTCTTCTTCTACAAGGAGTTACTGGAGGGATTCCGTGGCGAGAAGGCATCCTGGGCAGAGACCAAGGGGCTCATCAAGAAGATGATGGGCTACAGTTGGCCTATCCTCGTGCTCGGTATCGCCGGCATCCTGAACCAGACCGCCGACAAGATTCTCTTCCCCTACATCTATGAGAAGGGCGACGCCCATGCCCAGCTCGGCATCTACGGTGCCGCCAGCAAGATTGCAATGATCATGGCGATGATTACCCAGGCGTTCCGCTACGCCTACGAACCGTTCGTGTTCGGCAAGGCGAAGGACAAGGACAACCGCCAGACCTACGCCTCGGCGATGAAATATTTTGTGATATTCACCCTGCTTGCTTTCTTGGTAGTAGTAGGTTATCTTGATGTGCTGCGCCACATCATCGGGCACGACTACTGGGAAGGCTTGAAGGTGGTGCCTATCGTGATGGCTGCAGAAATCATGATGGGAGTCTACTTCAACCTCAGCTTCTGGTACAAGCTCATCGACAAGACCATCTGGGGAGCCTATTTCTCCGGCATCGGATGCCTGGTACTGATAGCCATCAACGTCATCTTCGTGCCCCAGTATGGCTACATTGCCTGCGCCTGGGCTGGTTTCGCAGGATATGGAACGGCGATGCTCCTCTCCTATTTCGTGGGACAGAAGAAGTACCCCATCAACTATCCCGTGAAGGAAATCATGGTCTACGTCATCCTCGCCCTCATCCTCTTCGTGGGAATGACCGAGGCCAACAAGTATTTCTCCACGCCCGTGGCTTGCCTC
>CAVEJY010000075.1:0-24651 GCA_963616155.1 Acutalibacteraceae bacterium | reverse complement strand
CCCTACGCCAAGGCACGCAACTGCATAAAATCATCATGCAGTTCGACGGCTACAAACTGTTGAATATGGATGAAGTGAAGTAAGTCCATTGATAAAGCCTTTATTTCCTGAGGTTCTCACGGTATTTCAGGGGAGACATGTGAAGATGCTCCCTCACATACTTCCCGAAGAAGGAGGTGTTGGAGAAACCCAAGATGCCCGATATTTCCTTGATGGACTTGCTGGTGGAGCGCAAGTAGTAAACGATGTCGGAAAGCGTATACTCCGTGATCCACTCGATGGCGGTCTTCCCGGAGTGGCGCTTGCAGACGATGGAAAGATACTTGGAGGTGATGCAGAGCTGCTGGGCGAAATGCTCCACGGGCAGGTGCTTCACCTTGCTTTGCTGGAGCATCTCCAGGAAACGGTCGAAGATTTCCCCCGTAGAGGTGCTGATGTCGCCCTGGTCTCCCAACTGCTGGGCAAAGGCGTTGCAGACACCTAAGAGACCGCTCTTGAGCAAGGTCTCCACGATTTCACGGCGGTAAGGGTTCCAGGTGGAAGCCTCATTGCCCGAATGTCCCAGACAGAGGCGCACCAGTTCGGTGAATCCCTTGTAGAACTCCATGTCCGCCGGAGTCATCTTCACCACCGACACCTTGTCTACATACATGGCGCGGTTCCACACAGTGATGTGGGAACGCAGGATGTTCTGGATACCATGGTTGGTGACACAGAGGGCACGGCAGGAGAAGTCGGGCGACACCTCCAGGATATTCAGCACCGTATTGGGCGGACAGGCAAAGATCTCGTTCTTGCCTATCTCCACCTTCCTGCCGCTGACATCGAGCTTCAAGCTGCCCTCCAGACAAGAGGCGATCATATTCATCTGCAACCTCACAGGGTCGGGATTGGCCAGCACCCTGATGTTGTCGATGATCAAGATGTCCTCGTCGAGATAGCTGGTGCTGATCTCGGCACTCTGCGCGAACTCACCGTCCTCGATGCGTTGCATGATATCCTTCTGTTCCTTCATTTAGCTTTTCATTAAATAACTTCTCACTTCCAACTCTCAAAATGCCTCCCTGTACTTGTTCTCGTCCTTGTCCTCCAGCATGGAGAGATAGCTTTGGTAACGGCTGGCAGCGATGTAATGGTCTTCCACCGCCCTGATGACTGCGCATCCCGGCTCATGGGTATGCGTACAGTTGGAGAAACGGCAGTCTTTCGAGAAATGGAAGATGTCCTTGAAGTAGCCGGTGAGTTCCTCCTTCTCGATGTCGAAGGTGCCGAAGCCCTTGATGCCCGGCGTGTCGATGATGTAGCCGCCCTCGGGAAGCTCTATCATCTCGCTGAACGTGGTGGTGTGCATTCCCGTGTTGTGGGCATTGCTGATCTCAGCCGTCCGCTGGTCGGCATCGGGCACGAGCTGGTTGATCAGGGTAGACTTCCCCACTCCGCTGTTGCCGCTCAGCAGTGAAATCTTGTCCTTGATGATGGGGAGCAACTGTTCTGTCCCCTCTCCCGTGGCGGCAGAAATCTCGACACACTGATAGCCCACCGTCTCATACAGGTTGCGCATCATGTCCTCATAGCGCAGTTCCTCCTCGGAGAGGATGTCGCGCTTGTTGAACACGAGGATGACAGGCACACGGTAAGCTTCGGCACTCGCTAAGAAGCGGTCGATGAAAGTGGTGGAGGTCTGTGGGTAGTTCACGGTGACGACCAGCAGTGCCTGGTCTACGTTGGCTGCCAGGATATGGCTCTGCTTGCTCAGGTTGGGCGACTTGCGGATGATATAGTTGCGCCGGTCTTCTATCGAAGAGATGAACGCCGTCCCCTCCTGGTTGGTAATCAGTTCCACATGATCGCCCACAGCCACAGGGTTGGTGCTGCGGATGCCCTTCAGGCGGAAGTTGCCCTTGATCTTGCTTTCTATCAGCTGGCCACCGTCGGTCTTGACGGTGTACCAGCTGCCAGTGTTCTTGATGACAAGTCCTCTCATTCTCAGAATATCACTTTCGGAAAATGATTAGACGGTCATGATTTCCTTCTCCTTCTCGTCCATCAGACTTTCGAGCTGCTTGATGTACTTGTCGTGGAGTTTCTGGAGGTCGTTCTCGGCGTCCTTCTCCAAGTCCTCAGAGAGTCCGTCCTTGATGGCCTTCTTCAGTTTCTCCTTGATTTCCTGGCGCACGTTGCGCACCTCGATCTTGGCTTTCTCGGCAATCTTGTTGCACTGCTTCACGAGTTCCTTGCGGCGCTCGCCGGTGGGCTGTGGAATACCCAGGCGCACAATCTCGCCGTTGTTCTCGGGAGTGATGCCCACACCGCTGTCCATGATGGCCTTCTCGATGTCCTTGATTGCCTTCTTGTCCCAGGGACGGATGGCGATGGTACGGGCATCGGGGGTGGTCACGGTAGCCACCTGGTTGAGGGGCACCATACTGCCATAACTGTTCACACGCACACCGTCGAGGATGGCGACATTGGCACGTCCGGCACGGATATGGGAGAGTTCCTCTGCGAGATACATCGCTGCCATCTCCATGCGCTCTCCTGCTGCACTCAAAGTTTCTTTTACGTCTATCATATCTTTGTTTTTTTGTTGTTTATTATTGATTATTCATTTATTTGATGAGGTTCAGTCTTCTGAGTTCCTCCTCCACATAGTTGGTGAGGTCGACGAACTGCTGGATGCTGAGCTGCTCGGGGCGCTTGGTCATGATGTCGGTGGTATAGAAGTCCTCGCGGGGCGTGATGCCGGGGAACATCTGCCGGAGACTGACGCGCAACATCTTTCGGCGCTGGTTGAACACTGTCTTCACCAGTCGCTTGAAGAGTTTCTCGTCACAACCCAGCTCCGTCACGTCGTTGCGGGTCATTCGTATCACCGCACTCTTCACCTTGGGCGGCGGATTGAACACTCCCTCGTCTACCGTGAAGAGATACTCCACATCGTACCATGCCTGGATGAGCACGCTGAGGATACCATACGCCTTGGTGCCGGGAGACGATGCCATGCGCAGAGCCACCTCCCGCTGTATCATGCCCGTGCAGCAGGGAATCAGATCCTTGTAGTCAAGCATCTTGAAGAAAATCTGCGAGGAAATGTCGTAGGGATAATTGCCCGTGAGTACAAACTGCTTGCCGTCGAAGATCTGGTTGAGGTCCATCAGCAGGAAATCCTCCCCGATGATGTTGTCCTTGAGCTTGGGGAAGTTCTCGTGGAGATACGCCACCGACTCAGAATCTATCTCCACCGCCTTGACGGGACGTGGTTTCTCCACTAAGTATTGCGTAAGCACGCCCATACCCGGTCCTATTTCCAGTACGGGGATGTCGGGACAGGCATCCACCGTGTCGGCAATGCGCTTGGCTATGTTGAGGTCGGTCAGGAAGTGCTGACCCAAGTTTTTCTTTGGCTTAACCGCTTTCATGAATGCTATGTTAATGTTTTGATTTTGCAAAAATAATATTATTTTTCGAGAAATCAATCCTTGTGGGGAACAAAAAAGACAAAAAGCGGCAAAATTATCAACTTTTCACTAAATAACACAGAAACGGGCCTCGACCGTGATAGTCAAGACCCGAATCTAATTTTTATAATCTCTCTCTAAAATGTTTTCCAAAAAAGAGTGGAGGCTACTGCCTTATGCCAGCTTGTTCTCCACGTTCACTGCCTGTGCAATCATGATTGCCACTACGGCGAAAGTCATTAATGTTACCATAATCTTTTTACCTTATTGTCAATTAATACTTATTGAATCATCTTTTGTTTTTTGACACTGCAAAGGTACGACTTTTTCGTTGTGCACGCAAACAATTGTGCTAAAAAACACTTTTCGCCCCTCATTTCTTGACTTGCGTCAACCATCTCCAAGAAAGGGAAGCGTTTATTTATGCTAAAAAACCACACTTTCATGCACTATTGCAGATAAAAAATAGTACCTTTGCAATTGTTATGGATATTAAGAAGACGACAAACGACATATTGAAGGTGGCTCTCTCGCTGTTCTTGGGCAGCGCAATCCTCTATTGGATGTATCATGGGTTCGACTTCGGACAGGTGGAGCATGTGCTGCTCCACGACATGAACTGGGGTTGGATGCTCCTGTCCTTCCCCTTCGGCATCACCGCCCAGATGTTCCGGGGATGGCGCTGGCGACAGACACTGGAGCCGATGGACGAGCATCCCCGCACCAGTGTGAGCATCAACTCCATCTTCATCTCCTATGCCCTGAGCCTCGTCATCCCGCGTTCGGGAGAGTTTGCCAGGTGCGGCGTACTGAGACGCTGGGACGGCGTGTCTTTCCCCAAGGCGTTGGGCACCGTGGTGACGGAACGCGCTATCGACTCGCTCCTGGTAATGCTCATCACGGGCATCGTCTTCCTGATGCAGATACCCGTGTTCCTCAACTTCTTCGACAAGACCGGCACCAGCATGGACAGCATCCTGCGCCAGTTCTCGCTCACCGGCTACCTCGTGACTGCCATCTGTGGCGTTGCCGTACTCATTCTCCTGCATATCCTGCTCAAGAAGCTCGCTATATATAATAAGGTGAAGGCAACACTGAACGGACTCTGGCAAGGGGTCATCTCCCTGCGGGGCGTCAGGAACATACCGCTCTATACCGCCCTCACCTTGGGCATCTGGCTGAGCTACTTCCTGCACTACTACCTCACCTTCCAGTGTTTCGAGACTACCTCCCATCTCGGAGTGATGAGCGGGCTGGTGACCTTCATCGTGGGCAGCATCGCCGTCATCGTCCCCACTCCCAACGGAGCCGGTCCCTGGCATTTCGCAGTGAAGACGATGCTTATCCTCTACGGCATACAGGCCAACGATGCCCTCTACTTCGTACTCATCGTACACTCGGTGCAGACCCTGCTCGTCATCCTCTTAGGCATCTACGGATGGTTAGCCTTAGAGTTTACGGGAAGGAAATCAACACTCAACAGTTAACACTTAACATTAAAATTAAATATTATGGCTGAAATTAAGAATCTGAACCCAGTGGAAATCTGGCGCAACTTCGACAAACTGACACAAGTCCCACGTCCTTCAGGACACTTGGAGAAAGTACAGGCATTCCTGCTCGAATGGGCAAAGGAGGCTGGCGTAGAAGCCTTCCAGGACCCTGCTGGCAACATCGTGATGCGTAAACCCGCAACACCAGGAATGGAGAACCGCAAGGGCATCATCCTGCAGGCACACATGGACATGGTGCCACAGAAGTCTCCCGAGAGCAACCACAACTTCGAGACAGACCCCATCGAGACTGTCATCAAGGGCGACTGGGTGTACGCCAACAACACCACCTTGGGAAGCGACGACGGACTGGGCGTTGCCACCATCATGGCAGTGATGGAGGCCAAAGACTTGCAGCATGGCCCCGTAGAAGGTCTCATCACCCGTGACGAGGAGACAGGAATGTATGGTGCCAACGAGTTGCCTGCCGACGAGTTGCACGGCGACATCCTGCTGAACCTTGACACCGAGGTATGGGGCGAGTTTGTCATCGGCAGTGCCGGCGGCATCGACATCACAGCCACACTCGACTATAAGGAGGAAGAGGCATTCGAGGGCGACGTAGCCTACAAGATTACCCTGAAAGGATTGAAGGGCGGCCACTCAGGCATCGAGATTAACGAGGGCCGTGCCAACGCTAACAAGTGTATGGCCCGTTTCGTACGCGAGGCCATCGCAGACCTCGACGCCAAGCTCGTGTCATGGAACGGCGGCAATATGCGCAACGCCATCCCCTTCCAGGCAGAGGTGGTGCTGACCGTTGCCCCTGAGGCAGAGGAAGACCTTCAGAACTGGGTGGCAGACTGGAAGGAGCAGTTCAAGGCCGACTTCGACGGCATCGAGGACATCGACAACATCGAGTTCTTCGCCGAGAAGGTGGAAGCTCCCAAGACCATCGTTCCCGAGGAAATCCAGGACAACCTGGTGGATGCCATCTATGCCTGCCACGACGGTGTGCTGCGCATGGCTCCCTCTATGTCCGACATCGTGGAGACCTCTTCCAACCTCGCCATCGTGGAGATTGGCGGCGGCAAGGCTTCCGTCAAGATCCTGGCACGCTCCAGCAGCGATGCCTACAAGGACTATATCGCCACCATGCTCGAGAGCTGCTTCTCCATGGCAGGCATGAAGGTGGAGCGCAGCGGCGAGTACGGCGGTTGGAACCCCAACCCCAAGAGCGACATCCTGGAACACGTCATCAAGATCTACAAGGAGCAGAATGGCGTAGAAGGAAAGGTACAGGCAGTACACGCCGGGCTGGAGTGCTCCATCATTCTGGGCAAGTACCCCAACCTCGACGTCGTATCGTTCGGTCCGACACTGCTCAGTCCCCACACTGCCAACGAGCACTGCCAGATCAGTTGCGTGGCTCCATTCTGGAACCTCATGAAGCAACTGCTCGCCGAAATTCCAGCGAAATAAGATATTTCAAAAATGCTAAAATTAGAGCCGGGAAAGAAATTTCTCGGCTTTTTTGTTCCCTCTTTCAATAAAATTCATTACCTTTGCACACGATTTCGCAAGAGGTGTAAGAACTTATGAAAAAACAACAATACATTTGCTTGCACAAGTAGAATTAAATCAGTAACAGAAATGGACGATTATCACGCGGAGAACAATAGCAATTCGTAGGCGTGGAGATTCGAAGCTTCCTGTGTCGCCCCCCAAGGCGAACGACAAGCCCAGTCTCCTCACCGTGACTTTTAATTGTGGAGATTGGCAAACAATGAAAACATACTGGAACATAGACAAGAACCTGACCGTTCTCAACGAATGGCAGCCCAACTGTTGGATACAGGTCACCTGTCCGACGGATGAAGACCAGCGTCTTCTGGAAGAGAAATTCAAGATACCCAACTATTTCCTCTCGGACATCAGCGATACCGACGAGCGTGCCCGCTACGAATACGACGACGGCTGGATGCTCATCATCCTGCGCATCCCCTATGTCAAGGAGATACGCAGCCGCACACCCTACACCACCGTTCCCCTCGGCATCATCCACAAGCGCGATGTCACCATCACCGTCTGCTACTACGAGACCAACATGATGATTGACTTCGTGAGCTACCAGCAGAAACGCAACGAGGGATTCACAGACTATGTGGACATGATTTTCCGCCTCTTCCTCTCCTCCGCCGTGTGGTATCTGAAACGACTGAAGCAGATCAACGCCCTCATCGAGAAGGCAAAGCGCAACCTCGACCACGGTGTGAACAACGAGAGCCTGATAGGGCTGAGCCGTCTGCAAGACTCGCTCACCTACTTCATCACCTCCATCCGCGGCAACGAGAACCTCCTGTCGAAACTGAAGTTCAAGCTGCAGGTGGACGAGTTGGACGCCGACCTCATCGAGGATGTCAACATCGAGATGACACAGGCACGGGAGACGACCAACATCTATTCCGACATTTTGGAATCGACGATGGACACCTATTCGAGCATCATCAACAACAACATGAACACCACGATGCGTACCCTCACCTCCATCAGTATCGTGATGATGTTGCCAACGCTCATATCCTCCTTGTTCGGCATGAACCTCATCAACGGTATGGAGGACAGCCCTTGGGGATTCGGCTTCGCACTGTTGCTGTCGTTCGTCGTGTCCGGCCTCTCCTGGGGATTCCTAAGATACAAGCGACTGTTATAAAAAAGATTAAAAAATCGAATATCATGCCCGATATTCGATTTTTTTTATTTAAGTTTGCACCTTATTAAATAACATTGTTGTGGTTGCATCGTTCCCCAGCCATGAGGACTTCTGCGCCAAGAAACTCGAATCATAAACTAAACAAAGTGAAATGATGGACTCTCAAGAAACTGCCCTGACCCAGGGAACCATGGAAGGACTTTCCAAGAAAGTGTATAACACCAAGCAGGAAGTACTTGAACGGGTAAAAGAAATCGCTCACAGCGACGAGTCGCCTAACAAGGAAGAACTCGACCATCTGAAAACAACGTTCTACAAACTCCATCTCGCCGAGAGAGACGCTCAGACAAAAGAGTATCTCGCAGGCGGTGGCGACCCAGAGAAGTTTATCCTCTTGCCGGATGACACAGAGGAAGCCTTCAAGGCCGAGATGCAAATCATCAAGGAAAAGAGAGCGAAAATCTTCCTCGCACAAGAGGAAGAGAAGCAAGCCAACCTCCAGAAGAAACTTGAGATTATCGAGAAGATAAAGGTCTTGGTAACGTCTCCAGACGAAGCCAACAAGACATATCAGGACTTCAAGGAACTGCAACAGGAATGGAAGGAAACGGGTAGTGTACCCGCAGACCAGTCCAATGTCCTCTGGCGCAACTACCAACTCTATGTGGAGCAGTTCTATGACTTGCTGAAACTCAACAGCGAGGCACGAGAATATGACTTCAAGAAGAATCTGGAAGCAAAGACCAAGCTCTGCGAGGCAGCAGAGAAACTGGACGAGGAACAGGATGTCATCTCCGCCTTCCACCAGTTGCAGGACCTGCACCAACAGTACCGGGAGATAGGACCTGTCGCAAAAGACCTCCGCGAACAGATATGGACAAGGTTCAAGGCGGCAAGTACCGTCATCAACAAAAAGCACCAGCAGCATTTCGAGGACTTGCGTGCCAAGGAGGAAGAGAACCTTGTCAAAAAGACCGCCCTCTGCGAGAAGGTGGAGGAAATCTGCGGACAGCAATATGCACAGGCAGTCGAATGGGAGAAGGCCACCAAGGAAATCATCGCCATTCAGGGCGAGTGGAAACAGATTGGTTTTGCTCCACAGAAGATGAACGTCAAGATATTCGAGCGTTTCCGCACCGCCAACGATGTGTTCTTCGCCAAGAAGGCAGAATTCTTCAAGTCGCTCAAGGAACAATATGCCGCAAATGCCGAGAAGAAAAAGGCACTCGTGGAACAAGCACAGGCACTCGCCGACAGCACCGACTGGAAAAAAACGGGCGACAAGCTCATCGCTTTGCAGAAAGAGTGGAAGAAAATCGGCATCGTGCCCCGCAAGACCGGAGACCAGCTGTGGAAGGATTTCCTCGATGCCTGCAACAAGTTCTTCGATGCACGCAACAAGCAGAATGCCGGCACACGCAATGAGGAACACACCAATCTCGGAAAGAAGCGCGAGGTCATCACCCACCTGAAGGCTCTGTTGGAGAACCCGACGGAGAACGTGCAGCAGGACTTGCAGAAGCTCACGGAACAATACAACGCCATCGGCCATGTTCCGTTCAAGGAAAAGGACAAGCTCTACAAGGAATACCACGAGGTAATAGACAAAATCTACAAAGACCTGCACATCTCCAACGCCAAACGCCGTCTGGACGACTTCAAGAGCAACCTCAAGAATGTAGCGGAAAAAGGCGTGGATGCCCTGGACAACGAGCGCGGCAGACTCCTGCGCCGCTACGACCAGTTGCGCAATGAGATTACGACCTACGAGAACAACCTCGGATTCCTGAACGCCGCCAGCAAGAAAGGCAACAGTCTCGTGGAAGAGATGAACAGGAAGGTACAGAAGCTCAAGGACGACCTGGAGCTTGTGAAGCAGAAGATCAAGGCGATTGATGCCCAGAACAAATAACACACCCAACAACTCCCTTGCCTAACCAGCCATGCGCATTAGACAAGGGAGTTTTGAAGATACAAAAAGGAATGATTGACGTACAAAAGATTATACAGACAAAGGCCTTCGCCCGCCAAGACGGTGCCATACTGGGCATCGTATGGATAGCGAGTTTCGTATGTACGATGCTCGCCATTACCCCCAAATACAGTTTCTTAGGATTGCTTTCGAACATTCTCACCATCAGCACCCCCTTCGTGGTCGCCAAACGGCTGAAGAGTTTCAGGGATTACGCCCTGGACGGACACATTTCCTTCCGCCGGGGCTTGTTTTACTGCATCCAGACATTCTTCAACGCCACGCTCCTGCTCACCATTACCCAGTACCTGTGGTTCAGGTTCATGGACACAGGAGCATTCATGTCGCAGTTGCAGGCCAACTACCAGATGGTCATCCAGGTCTATACCCTGACGGCAGAGCAAGCCAAGGCGCTGCTCGATGCCATCACCATGATGAAGCCCATCGCATGGGCATCAATGTTCATGATAACCGACCTGATAGTCGGTGCCGTGCTCAGTCCCATCATCGCCGCAGTGATGTCACACAATGCAAAGAAACAACAAATCACAAACCAACAATAGAAAATGGATATATCTGTTATAGTACCCCTGTTCAACGAGGAAGAGTCATTGCCCGAGCTTTATGCCTGGATTCATCGCGTCATGACAGAACATGATTTCAGCTATGAGGTAATCTTTGTCAACGACGGTTCCACCGACAACTCATGGAGTGTCATCGAGGAACTGGCTGCGAAATCAGAGAACGTGAGAGGCATCAAGTTCCGTCGCAACTACGGCAAGAGTCCTGCCCTGTACTGCGGTTTCAAGGAGGCACAGGGCGACGTGGTCATCACCATGGACGCAGACCTGCAGGACTCTCCCGACGAGATACCTGAGCTTTACCGAATGATTACCAAGGAGGGCTATGATCTGGTGTCCGGCTACAAACAAAACCGCAAACAGGGCGACCCCCTCTCCAAAACCATCCCCACCAAGCTCTTCAATGCCACGGCACGAAAGGTAAGCGGCATCCACAACCTGCACGACTTCAACTGTGGTCTGAAGGCCTATCGCAAAGACGTGGTGAAGAACATCGAGGTATATGGCGAGATGCACCGCTACATCCCCTACCTGGCAAAGAACGCCGGCTTCAGCAAGATTGGCGAAAAACCTGTACATCACCAGGCACGCAAGTTCGGCACCTCCAAGTTCATGGGCTGGAACCGTTTCGTCAACGGCTACCTCGACCTGATTACCCTCTGGTTCCTGAGCAACTTCGGCAAGAAACCCATGCATGTGTTCGGCTTCTTGGGAAGCGTCGTGTTCTTCATCGGCTTCCTGGCACTTGTCATCCTCGGCATCGACAAGGTTATCGAACTGAGCCATGGCATCTACGGCCATCTCATCACCGACTCTCCCTATTTCTTCATAGCCTTGACCGCCATGCTGTTAGGCAGCCAGTTCTTCCTGGCAGGATTCATCGGTGATCTGGTGAGTCGCCAAAACCCAAACAGAAACGATTATCAAATAGAAAAGAACATCAGATGCGGAAAATAATCCCTATACTATTCATGGTCTTCACCCTGATGGTGGGCTGCAGTTCCCTCGACTGTCCACTGAACAACACGGTGTACACCAAATACAAGCTCATGGGCGGAATCACCAAGCTGTCGGACACGCTGACCATCACCACCACCAAGCTTGAGGGCACCGACAACGTGCTAATCAACCAAGACGTGGACATCGACTCGTTCATCCTGCCGATGAGCTACACTCAGCCGGAAGATATATTCTACTTTGAGATGCGGGACACGACGTTGAAAAAAGTGTACCACGACACGGTAAAGGTGAAGAAGGAAGACCTGACCCATTTCGAGTCACTCGACTGCAAGCCGTCATACTTCCACACCATCACCAGCGTGGAGACGACCCACAACCGCATAGACTCCATAGTCATCAACAATAAAGAAGTAAACTACGATGCAACGAAACCACATTTCCACATCTATTTTGGGGAGCGTACTGAGTAGTCTCCTGCTCCTTTTCTGCACCCCCATGCAAGCACAGCAGCCCAAGAAGACCGTGGAGGCACCCAAGGACACCATTCCCTTGTTCCGGGGAGTAGCCGTAAGCATTGACGCAGCGGGCATCATCCAGAAAGCCGTCAGCAGCTATGGCCAATACGAGGCTGCCGTGCGCTTCAACCTGAAGGACAAGTATTTCCCCATCGTGGAGATAGGACTCGGCAAAGCCGATGCGACGGAGGAGTCTACCAACCTGCGCTACAAGACAAACGGTCCCTATGCCCGCATAGGCTGCGACTTCAACATCCTCAAGAACAAGCACGACATCTACCGTCTCTACGGTGGTTTCCGCTATGCGTTCACCTCGTACAAGTACGACCTCTATAGCGACGACCTCGTAGACCCCTACTGGGGAGGAACGTCCCACTACGGGGCGGAAGGCGTATCCTGCAATTTCCATTGGCTGGAGGGAGTCTTCGGTGTAGATGCCAAGATATGGGGTCCCGTCCGTATGGGATGGAGTCTGAGATACCAACGCCGCCTCTTCCACAACGACGGTTCACTGGGCAACACCTGGTATGTTCCGGGATTCGGCAAACAGGGCGGCGGCAAAATCGGCGGAACCTTCAACATCGCATTTGAATTATAGCACCACACATCCATCATGAACAAGAAAAGACTCTTCTGGCAAGTACCCTTCCTGCTGATTCTGCTCATCGGCAGCATCCTGATCATTAGGCAGCAACATACCATGCCCTACCAGCACGACTCCGGCACTGTCTTCGGAACCATCTACCACATCACCTACCAAAGCAACGACAACTTGCAGGCGGAGATAGAAAATGAGTTGAAGAAGGTAGACCAGTCACTGTCACCATTCAACGAGACCTCCATCATCTCTCATGTCAACAGGAACGAGAAGGTGGAGGTGGACGGAATGTTCACCGAAGTGTTCAACCTTGCCGAAAAAATCTCCCAAGACACCGACGGTGCCTTCGACATCACCGTCGCCCCCATGGTAAACGTATGGGGATTCGGCTTCAAGAAAGGCGTGGAACCCGGCAAGCAAGTACTCGACAGCATCCGTGCCCTGGTGGGATACCACAAGGTAAAGCTCGTCGGCAAGCATATCGTCAAACAAAATCCGAACATCATGCTCGACTGCTCCGCCATCGCCAAGGGATATGGAAGCGATGTGGTGGCAAGACTCCTCAGACGAAAGGGAATCCAGAACTTCATGGTAGAGATAGGCGGCGAGGTGGTGACCTGCGGCAACAGCGAGAAACGAGTGCCCTGGCGCATCGGTGTCAACAAGCCCACCGACGACTCCCTCAGTACCAACGGGGAGCTGCAGACCGTGCTGAACGTTACCGACATGGCAATGGCAACGAGCGGGAACTATCGCAATTTCTATTATAAGAACGGCAAGAAATACGCCCACACCATCGACCCGAAGACAGGCTATCCCGTGCAGCACAACATCCTGTCCGCCACCGTATTGGCAAAGGAATGCGCCATTGCCGACGCATACGCCACCTCCTTCATGGTGATGGGACTGGACGGGGCAAAGAAGATTCTGGAGAAACATCCCGAACTCTTGGCTTACTTGATTTATGCGGATGCCAAAGGCAACAACAAGATATGGTACTCCCCCTCCTTGGAGAAAAAAATGCAAAATGGCTGAGAACGGATTATATGCCCGCCTGTTGATGCTCCCCCTGTTCTTGGGAATGAGCCGCAATGACCTGCAACAAGTTGCAGGCCAGACGAGGTTCGACTTCCGGAAATTCACGAGGGGCACCCTCATCGTCAAGGAAGGAGATGCCTGCAAAAGCCTTTATTTCCTGTTGGGAGGTGAAATCAGTGTAACAACGGAAGCCGACAACCACGGGTTCCGTGTGGAAGAAGACCTCTCCGCCCCGGAGATTTTCCAACCCGAATGCATCTTCGGCCTCTGTCAAAGGTTTACGCATACCTATATGGCAAAGAAAGACTGTAGCATCATGTGCATCGACAAGCAAGAGGTCATGAAACTTGCAGAACAATTCGAGATATTCCGCATCAACTTACTCAACCTCATATCTACCCTGTCGCAGAAACAAAGCAGAAGGAACTGGAAGGTGCCGCCCAGAACCTTGGAGGAACGCATCATCCGCTTCTTCGAGGCACACTGCGTACGCCCAGCCGGCGAGAAGATGCTGTATATCAAGATGAGCAGGATTGCCGAGGAACTGAACGACAGCAGACTTGACGTGTCAAGGGCTCTTAATACCATGCAAGACAAGCAACTCCTGCGTCTCTACAGGGGGCGCATCCACATCCCTGCACTTGAAAAACTTATCATTCAGGAAAATAGTGTGTAATATAAGTTAAATTCTTTTATTATAGTAAGGTGATAACGCCTTTTTTTGCTAACTTTGCAGCTAAAAAAAAAGAAAAGTTAGTATGTTTGACGAAAATAAACCCAAGAATCGAACCAATCCGTTTTTTGAGTCTTATGGCACCCCCCATGACACAGTGCCATTCGACCGTATCCGACTTGAAGATTACGAAGAAGCTTTCATGGAAGGAATCCGCCGCGATGACGAGGCGACAGACAAGATTGTCAACGACCCGGCGGAACCCACTTTCGAGAATACCATCGCCCGTGTCGAGACCGACAAAGGCGAGCATTACTACGACCTGCTCAGCAGAGTGTCCAACGTATTCTCCTGCATGATGAGCGCAGAGACCTGTCCGGAAATGGAGGAACTGGCACAGAAACTGAGTCCGATTCTCACCAAACACGCCAACGACGTCACGCTCAACAAGCAACTCTTCGAGCGCGTGAAATACGTCCATGACCATCACCGGGAACTCACTCCCGAGGAGCAGATGCTGCTCGACACCAGCTACGACAGTTTCGTCCGCAGCGGTGCCTTGCTGGACGAAGCAGGAAAAGACAAGCTCCGAAAACTGACGGAGGAGGCAAGTATACTGACGCTGCAGTTCTCGCAAAACCTTCTCAAGGAGAACAAGGCATACACCCTGCACATCACCGATGAACTGCAACTCGACGGTCTGCCCGACACCGCCAAGGCAGCTGCGGCGACCACCGCCAAGGAACAAGGCGTGGAGGGATGGGTGTTCACGCTCGACTTCCCGAGCTACTCGCCTTTCCTCACCTACTCCACCCAGCGAGAGCTTCGCAAGGAAATGTACATGGCGCGCAATACCGAGTGCATCCACGACAACGCCAACAACAACCTCGACATCTGCAAGCAACTCGTCAACCTGCGCCGGGAGTTGGCACAGTTGCTGGGATTCGACACCTATGCCAACTATGTACTCAAACACCGTATGGCAAGCAATGTGGAGAATGTATACAAGTTGCTCAACGACCTCATAGATGCCTACAAGCCCACAGCCGTCAAGGAGTACGAGGAGATCAACGCACTTGCCAAGAAACTGGAGGGAAACGACTTCGTCATGGAGCCTTGGGACATCAGTTTCTACTCGCACAAGTTGCAGATGGAGAAGTTCAACCTCGACGCAGAGATGCTTCGACCCTACTTCCAACTGGACAAAGTAATCCTCGGCGTGTTCGGACTGGCCAACAAGCTGTACGGCATCACCTTCAAGGAGAACAAGGAGATTCCAGTATACCACCCCGACGTAAAGGCATTCGAGGTGTTCGACAAGGACGGCAGTTTCCTCGCCGTGTTCTACGCCGACTTCTTCCCCAGAAACGGCAAGCAGAGCGGTGCATGGATGACGGAGTTCCAAGGACAATGGATCGACCACAAGGGCAACAACGTCCGCCCCCACGTCAGCGTCGTGACCAACTTCACCAAGCCCACGGAGGAAAAACCAGCCCTCCTGACATTAGGCGAGGTGGAGACCTTCCTGCACGAGTTCGGCCACAGTTTGCATGGCATGTTCGCCAACACTCGCTTCGAGAGCCTGTCAGGCACCAACGTATGGTGGGACTTCGTGGAACTCCCTTCGCAGTTCATGGAGAACTATGCCATCGAGAAAGAGTTCCTGCGCACCTTCGCCGTCCACTACCAGACGGGCGAGCCCCTGCCAGACGAACTGATAGAGCGCATCGTGAAGAGCCGCAACTTCATGGCGGCATACGCCTGTCTGCGACAAGTGAGCTTCGGATTGCTCGACATGGCTTACTACACCAAGAAAGAGGCTTTCGAGGACGAAATCATCCCCTTCGAGAAGAAAGCATGGGAGAAGGCGATGGTAGCCCCCCAGCTTCCCGACACCTGCATGACCGTACAGTTCTCCCACATCATGGCGGGCGGATATGCGGCGGGCTATTACAGCTACAAATGGGCGGAAGTGCTGGATGCCGATGCTTTCAGCGTATTCAAGAAGAACGGTATCTTCGACCAGAAGACAGCACAGAGTTTCAGGGACAACGTCCTGTCGAAGGGCGGAACAGAGCATCCGATGACGCTCTACAAGCGTTTCCGCGGACAGGAACCCACCATCGATGCCCTGCTCGAACGTAATGAAATCAAAAGGTAACAGAGATATGGGCCAGGAGGAAAAGAAACAGGAGATGCTGGACCTGCGCTATCTGCGCATGGCACGCATCTGGGCAGAGAACAGCTATTGCAAGCGCCGGCAAGTGGGGGCATTAGTGGTAAAGGAAAAGATGATCATCAGTGACGGATACAACGGCACCCCCAGCGGATTCCCCAACGTCTGCGAGGACAACGACATCACCCTCCCATACGTTCTCCATGCCGAGGCGAACGCCATCACCAAACTGGCGAGGAGCAGCAACAACAGCGACGGAAGCACACTCTATGTCACGGCATCCCCATGCATAGAATGTGCCAAGCTCATCATTCAGGCAGGCATCAAGAGGGTAGTCTATGCCGAGAAATACCGACTTGATGACGGCATCAAGCTGATGCAGAAAGCAGGCATCGAGGTGACATACCTGTCCCCCGACGACAACGTTGAACAAAAGTAAAGGAAACTATGAACAAGAACAAAAATAAGACCAACCGCTTCATGCCTTTTATCATGGCCGTCTGCGTGGTGATAGGCATCGTCATCGGTTCGTTCTTCTCCAATCACTTCTCAGGAAACAGGCTGAACATCATCAACAGCGGAAGCAACAGGCTCAACAACCTGCTGCACATCATTGACGACCAGTACGTCGACGCTGTCAACATCGACTCCCTGGTGGACAAGGCGATTCCCCAGATACTGTCGGAACTGGATCCCCATTCCGTCTATATCAGTGCCAAGGACGTGGCTGCCGCCAACGATGACCTGCGCGGGTCATTCTCCGGGGTGGGCATCGAGTTTGTCATCCGTGAGGACACCATCCATGTACAGAACGTCATCCAGAACGGTCCTGCCGAAAAGGCAGGCTTGTTGGCAGGCGACAAGATTGTGTCTGTAGACGACAAGCCCTTCGTGGGCAAGACCGTCACCAACCAAGAAGCGATGAGACGCTTGAAGGGTCCCAAGGACACGAGGGTGAAGATAGGGGTCGTCCGATACGGAAGCAAGAAAGTACAGGTATTCACCGTGACACGAGGGGAAATCCCGACGAAAAGTGTCACCGCCGCCTATATGCTGGATGCCACCACAGGCTATATCCGCATCAAGAACTTTGGAGAGAACACTTATCCCGAGATGCTGATAGCCTTGGCAAAATTGTCGCAGGAAGGTTTCAAGAACCTCTGCATCGACCTGCGCGACAATTCGGGCGGTTACTTGACCGCCGCCGTCAACATGGCAAACGAGTTTCTGCCCGACAAGAGTCTGATTGTCTATACCCAAGGACGCAAGTCTCCCCGCCAGGAATACCGCAGTGACGGCAAGGGATCTTACCAGAAGCTCCCCTTAGTGGTATTGCTCAACGAGGGTTCGGCTTCTGCCGCAGAGATCTTCGCCGGTGCCATGCAGGACAACGACCGCGCCACCATCATCGGACGCCGTTCCTTCGGAAAGGGACTGGTGCAGCAACAACTCGAGTTCCCCGACCACAGCATGATCCGCCTCACCATCGCCAGATACTACACTCCCTCGGGACGCTGCATCCAGAAGCCCTACACCATGGGCGATGACAAGGACTATGAGCAAGACCTCCTCACCCGCTATCAGCACGGCGAGTTCTTCTCTCAGGACAGCATCAAGCACACGGGTCCGGCTTATCACACCGGTCTGGGCAGGACGGTCTACGGAGGCGGCGGAATCACTCCCGACATCTTTGTGCCAGAGGACACACTGGGCATGACATCCTATTTCAAACAGGCAAGCATGAGCGGACTCATCCTCCAGTTTGCGTTCACCTATACAGACGACAACCGTCCGAAGCTGAACAACTTCAAGGAGATGATGCAACTGGTGGACTACCTGGAAGAGCAGAACATGGTGGACAAGTTCGTCAACTTTGCCGACACACGGGGTCTGCAACGCCGCAACCTCCTCATCAAGAAGTCACATAAGTTGCTGGACCGCTACATCAACAGCCGCATTGTCTACAACATGCTGGACGAACAGGCATGGAACCAGTACATCAACATCGACGACCCAGTCATCAAGAAGACCCTGGAGGTCTTTAAGCAGAACGCCGCCTTCCCCAAGAAACCGGCGAAGGCAAAGCCAACGCCCAATAACAAGACCATGGTCAAGACCACGGACAAGAACAAAAAATGAGTGAAAGATTCCAGTCGAACATGGAAAAGAAAGAATTAAGAAACATCATAAGAGACAGAAAGCGACAGTTCTCCCCGACACAACTCGGGGAACTGTCGCTTCCCGTTTTGGCACGTTTGTCGGAGAACGTCCGTTTCCAAGCGGCCCAAACGATTTTGCTCTATTATTCCCTGCCCGACGAGGTCAACACCCACCTGCTGGTAGAACAACTGGCAAAGAGCGGCAAGAGGGTATTGCTTCCCGTGGTCATGGACGGCGAGAACATGATATTGAAAGAATATACAGGGGCACAAGACCTTCAGGAGGGTGCCTTCCACATTCAGGAACCCATCGGCAAACTATTTCCCGATTCGTCCTATCCCCAAATAGAGGTGGCAGTCATCCCCGGAATGGGGTTCGACAGACAAGGCAACCGGCTGGGACGGGGCAAGGGATATTACGACAAGTTCCTGCGGAAATTGCCCTATATATATAAAATAGGTATATGCTTTGATTTCCAGAAACTGGAACAAGTACCGACGGAAGATACCGACATCCCAATGGACGAGGTGCTGTAAGTCTCAATAAAAACGAATGTCAACAATCACCTGTGCCCCCACCTTCTCGTTGAGCCGCCTCACCAGCAAGCCTCTGCTCATGGAGAGGTCTGCCCTCAGTGCCGGGTTCAGAATCTTCACATAGAGCGTCTGGTTCCTGATGAACTTGTCGCCCGTATAATTTTCCACAGGTTTTCCTACCACCTCCGTCCAACTGTCAATCAACCTTTTCTGCTGCAGGGGCATCTCCAGACCCTCGTTGCGAAGAAACTCCGGCAACAACTCTGCCAAAGACCTGACTTTTCTCCTAAACATATCCCGTTACTCCTCCTTTAAAGTGATTTCTCCGTCCTCTACCGAGAAGATTTTATAGTCCTTGTCACTATTGTGCAAGATTCTGTCCAAATGGTCACGGTTGGTATCGGTGATGAATATCTGTCCGAAATTGTCGCCCGAAACCAGCTGCACGATGGCTTCCACCCGTTGTGCATCCAGCTTGTCAAAGATGTCATCCAAGAGCAATATCGGGGTGGCACTGGAACGGATGCGGTGCAGGAAGTCAAACTGGGCAAGCTTCAATGCCAACACAAAAGTCTTGTTCTGTCCCTGGCTACCCTCCCGTTTCATCTGGTAACCGCCAATCAGCATCTCCAGGTCGTCACGATGCACCCCGTGCAACGAATACCCCACGGCACGGTCTTTCACCCTGTCACGCTGAATGACATCCAACAGAGGTCCTCGCTGGCAATGAGACACATAGGCGAGACTCACCTCCTCCCTGTTGCCCGATATGTAGTGGTAGATGCGCTGGAAGACCGGAATCATCTCCTTGACAAACTCCTCTCGCTTCGCATAAAGAATCTCGCCATTTCTCGCCATCTCCTGTTCCCATATCTCCATGAGTGAGGCATCGGTCACCTCCTCCATCTTCAGCAGGGCATTGCGCTGTTGGAGAGCCTTGTTATAGTTCGTCAAAGCCTCGATATAGGCATGGTCATACTGTGAGATGACCACATCCATCAACCGTCGGCGTTCCTCGCTTCCGCCCTCTATCAAGGAGGTGTCTGACGGAGAGACAAACACCAACGGAATCAAACCGATGTGCTGCGCCAGTCGCTTGTACTCCTTCTTGTTGCGCTTGAAATGCTTCTTCACTCCACGCTTCATGCCACAATAGATGTTCTCCATGTCGCCCTGGTCGCTCAGGTAGTTGGCCTCCACCATGAAGAAAGCCTCGTCGTGGGTGATAATCTGCGAGTCTATCGGGTTGTAGGCACTCCTACAGAAAGAGAGATAATAGATGGCATCCAGGAGATTAGTCTTCCCCACCCCATTATGCCCGATGAGACAGTTGATCTTGGGTGAGAAATCCAGGTTTGCCGCCTTGATGTTCTTGAAGTTGATGATAGAAATATTCTTTAAAATCATACGTTCTAAGTAGTTTACGGACTGCAAAGTTAGTGGAAAAAGAGCAAAAAACGAAAAAAGTAGGCGATAAATTTCAATATGTGGATTTATTTCCGTATTTTTGCAACCTAAAGTGTAGAATAACAAAAAAAACGAAAAATAAAAAATGTCAAACAACAACGCACAGGCTCAGGAAATAGAGAGCCTCAAGATTCATGAAGCTTTCATTGTGAAATACAAGAAAGCAATCCTCATTGCAGTGGCTGTCATCGTCGTTGCAATAGTGGGTGTATTCGTTTATATGTCTCAGGTTGCCGGTCCCCGCGAGGACAAGGCAAGCACCATGCTGGGCAAAGGTCAGACCTATTTCAACAATGAGATGTTCGACCAGGCACTCAACGGCGACGGTGCAGGATTTGTGGGTTTCGCCAAGTTGGCAAGCAACTACAGCGGCACCAAGGCAGGAAACCTCGCCAACCTCTACGCAGGCCTTTGTTACGCCAACCTCGGCAAGTGGACTGAGGCACAGAAGAGCCTCGATGCCTATTCTTCCAAGGGCGACCAGATGGTAAGTCCTGCCGCAGAAGCAGCTCTCGGCGATGCCTATGCCCACCTGAACCAGCTCGACAAGGCGGTGGAAGCCTTCAAGAAGGCCGCATCCATGGCAGACAGCAAGGCCGACGGCGATGCCAACAACAGCATCTCCCCCTCCTTCCTGGTAAAGGCAGGCGAGATTCTGGAGAGCCAGGGCAAGAAGGCAGACGCCCTCAGCATCTATCAGGACATCAAGAAGAAGTATGTAAACTCCATGCTCGTACAGAGTTCGGAGATTGACAAATATATAGAAAGAGCATCCAACTAATGGCTACAGCTTTACACAACTTATCCGACTACGACACCAAGAAGGTGCCTGATGCCAGCAATATGTGCTTCGGCATCGTCGTGGCAGAATGGAATCCCGAGATTACTGGTGCCTTGCTCGATGGTGCTGTCAGCACCCTGGAGAAACACGGAACCATCCCCGAGAACATCCATGTGAAGACGGTACCCGGTAGTTTCGAGTTGGTCTATGGTGCCCACCAGATGGTGCTGAACGGAGGCTATGATGCCGTCATCATCTTAGGCAGTGTCATCCGTGGCGAGACTCCCCACTTCGACTATATCTGCCAAGGCGTTACCTACGGCATCGCCCGTCTCAACGCCACACAGGAGATTCCCGTCATCTACGGTCTGCTCACAACCAATGACTTGCAGCAAGCCAAGGACAGGAGTGGTGGTAAACTCGGCAACAAGGGCGACGAGTGCGCCATTGATGCCATCAAAATGGCTAAGTTCTAACAGGTATGAAACTCTATCAGTTATTGCAGGCATTCGACTTTGAGGAAATTTTCCCAACGGTCAACGAGATGTTCCCCAACGCAGGACTCCACCGCGATGTCTTCGAGAAGGCGTTCAATATGCTGTGCAGCATACAGCCCATCTCTTCCAAGAAGACCATCCGTTTCGAGTTGATGGACGACCCCAACTCCAACGACATGATTGTGGGAGCTGACGACAACTGCTTCAACACGACATGGGATGTATGTCTGGGCAAGGAAATCAAGAAGGGAAAGGGTGCTGACCTGAATGATGTGGAGATGGCGGCAAATTGCCTTCTCAACGTTCTCTTCATCGGTCGACACCCACAGAGCTTCGACAAGGAATATAGAAAGCTGACGAGATAATCGTCAATGCTTTTTAATGTATATCCATCAAACCTCATCCTCATCGGATGAGGTTTTTTCGTCACCGTCTGTATCCAACGAAGTGTCCTCGGAGATGCTCACATTCCCCATCTTGGAAATCTTCAGCACCATCGGCACATACTCGTCACTCGCAATGTCCGGAGATCCGACACTGGCGGCAAACACGAGTTGGTCGCCCTTCGCCTCCATGAAGACGATACCGAGCAGCGCCCCTTTCTCCTTGGTGTCTTTATCCAGACATTTCTCAAAGTCAGATTTCCTGAAAGTGCGGTTGAAGAACTCACTACCATCACCTCGCATGACGCTCACCGTTATCTTGTTGTCATAATATTTGGTATGCTCGTCTATCTGTAGCACGGGCAAGGAGGCATCCGACGTGCGCTTCACCCCGACGGTATAGGTTGCGCCCATCCAAGCCACCTCCTGCGACTGTTGGGCATCGCTCATCTTCCGGGTTTCCACTTTGGCAGGAGCCTCGGTTTTATGGGTGATGATGATGTTGTCCTTCTTTTTCTTCTCACCGCATGAAGCCAAGACTCCTGTCAAAGCCACTGCCACTAAGCCTACAAAATACCTGTTCATTTTCTTCTGTTCTTGATTTGATGTGGCAAAGTTACATTTTTTATTCGATGTCACAAAATAAAATCACAGTTTTTTACTCTCGCATCGGGTTCCGCAACTATGCCGTAGACCAATCAGCCTGCCTTGGTTAGACTGGCTGACTGTTCCAGACAGACAGCTGATACCATCTCTCCTCTGCGGTTACATCAGGTCGCATTTCTCGGCGGTGTTCTTCTCCACCTTCTCGCCATCCTTCAGGATGCGCGCCTTATAGCCGAACTTTCCGAAGCCCTGCTGGAGTTTCTCGGGAGTGGTCTTGTCGGCATCATACTTCACGGTTACCGTCTGGTTGGGCACGGAGGTCTCGATGCTCTTGATACCCTTCTCGAAACGGAGGTTCTTCTTGATCTTGTTCTCACAGTTCTCACAGTGCATCTGTGGAGTGGTGGTGAACACTACGGTCTTGATGTCCTTGGCGAAGGTCACCATCGCCAACATCATCATTGTAAACATTAAAACTATCTTCTTCATAATTCTATTATAATTCTGTATTTTTACTATTTTCTCATTGCCTTCACGATCTTGCCCATATACATCGAGTGGATGCCAGCAGGGAAATCGGAATATTGGTTCTTTGGCATCTCGCCGAATCCCTTAGGGTCGAAGGGAGCGTGGTAAATCATCTCGCACTCGAAGACGGTCTTGGCTTCCTCGAAGTAAGGAGTGCCATGCTCCGTGTATCGTGTATGCAAGCCCAACGCCTTAGCCTTGTCGCCGTCACGACCGCTGTGAGTCCCCATATAATGGAGGATATCCTTGTGGGCTTCGTCAAACTCCATCACGGTGAAGTACTTGGCTTTTTCCATATACTTGAAGGTGTATCTGCCCGGTGCCACATAGACGGTCATCAGCGACATGCCTTTCTCCCAGATATTGCCTAGGGCACCCCACCCGATGGTCATCTCATTGTGGTCTGCCCTGTCGCCAACGGCCAACAGGAGGCCCTTGCCCTTGAAGTAAGTAAAGGGATTGCCGTGGAAATCGGTGGTAACGTCAAATTCCTCGAAATCCTTTGTGCTTGCCGTTTTTTCCGCAGGTTCCGTTGTTGCTGCACCCTCCTTCTTTCCTCCAAATACCTCGTAGGATACATTCTCGGGCTTCCATTTATCCTTAGGCATAGTCTCGCCCTTGGGATAACCTATCACAATGGTAGAAAACGGGATGAGATGGTCGGGCAGATGGAGCAAGGCAGAGATGGCGTCGCATCGTTTCTGGGCGGGATAAGTGCCCGTCCATACAGCACCCAGCCCCATGCCATGCGCCTGAAGGAGGATGTTTTCGGTGGCAGCAGAGGCATCCTGACTCCAGAACTCGCGCACCAAGTCGGGCTTCTCATGGGTCATGTCGCCACACACTACGATGGCCAGCGGGGCATCCTTTGCCATGCGGGCATTGGGGGTAACCTCGGCAATCTTCTCCAGCGTGGCCTTGTCCTTCACCAC
Organism: Acutalibacteraceae bacterium; assembly: GCA_963616155.1. Taxonomy (GTDB): domain Bacteria; phylum Bacteroidota; class Bacteroidia; order Bacteroidales; family Bacteroidaceae; genus Prevotella. The sequence goes on along the minus strand of CAVEJY010000075.1, from coordinate 584 downwards.
CACGAAGTGCCAGGGCTGCACATTCACGGCAGAGGGTGCCGCCATACCGGCACGCAGGAGTTTTTCTATTTTCTCGTCCTCCACAGGTTTGTCGAGGTAGGCACGCACCGATGTGCGGGTCATGATGTTCTGATACACGATGTCTGTGGTATCTTCTTCGCTCTTTGCCGACTTGGTGGCACTGCCCATCGCCCATCTTGCACAGACCAAGACGAGGGCTATCGCCAATACGATATTTAATAATGTTGCTGGTTTCATAAATTCTGTCATTTTTTTATTTGTTGCGATATAAACGTTACGATTAGAAAACTTACTTGCCTGTCTGGCTCAGTTTGAGGAAAGTGCCCATCGGGCAGACGAAGCGGCAATAGGGTCTTGTCACGACGAACGATAGGAGCACGAATACCGCTGCCAAGGCGACGACCACCCAAGATGCCGACTGGAAGATGAAGGCCGAAAACGGCTCATAGTCCGCCCAGTCGCTCCATACGCCCGCCCAGATGCAGAGCATCAGCAATGCCCAGAGCATCTGGCGGAAGAGGTCGAGCCGCTGTTGGGTCTTTCTATCCAGCTTCACCTTATAC
>CAVEJY010000074.1:0-4147 GCA_963616155.1 Acutalibacteraceae bacterium | reverse complement strand
GTATCAATGTAACACTCTAACCTTTAAACGATATAGAAATGAAGAAAATACTATTCTCAACAATAATGGCAATGGCTGCAGCAGGCATCATGACGCTCGCTACTTCTTGTGAGGACAAGCTTGACATAGAGCAGAAGGGTGTTACTCCTACGGAGAGCTTCTATAAGACTGATGCAGACGCAGAGGCTTCTCTCGTTGCCGCCTATGAAGGCTTCATGTGTAATGTGATGGGACGTAACCACGACGGTGGTGGTCCTGGTATCTATACGCCATATAAGTTGATAGTCAACGAATGCGGCGATGATGTTCTGGCGGCGGGTGCCAATTCTGGTGACAATACGTTCGGCATCATGCTGAACCAGTTCTACTATGACGCCGAGGCTGAGGTGCCAAAGTATATGTACACCGGCCTTTACCTCTCGGTCTATACCTGCAACCTCGTGATCGACCATTTTGCAGAAGGTACTTCGGCAGTGCAGAAACGTTGTGTGGCGGAAGCCCGTGTGCTCCGTGCCTACGACTACCTCATGCTGGCCAGCCTCTGGGGCACGCCTCCGTTGGTAACTCATGTGCTGGATGCCTCTGACCTGCCCTATAACTGCGACAAGGATCCTGACAACCCCATGACCCATGAGCAGTTGCTGGAATGGGTGGCGCAGGAGTGCGAGGCGGCTGTCAATGACCTGGACGAGCGAAAGGGAACGGATGACAAGGACGGTGCCGTGAAGGTGACCAAGGGTTTTGCCAACGCACTTGCAGGAAAGGCTTACTTGTTTGCCGGCCAGTATGACAAGGCGAAGGTGGCTCTTAAGAAGGTCATCGACTCCGGCAAGTATGCACTTGTGCCCGGCGAGCAGTATGCCGACAATTTCCACATCGAGGGCGATGCCAACGCAGAGAAGGTGTTTGAGGTGAACTTCGAGTATAACGAGGGCAAGAGCAACTGGAGCGGTATGATACAGCGTTCCAGCTGGATGGAAACCAACTACTGGGACTGGCGTGCCGACCACTTTGTCATCTCTCCCAACAAGGTTTATTGTGGTGGCGTAGACGGATGGGGCGGACTTGGCGTTCCCCAGTGGTTCGGCGACGAGTTCTATGCCAACGACGGCGATTCCTACCGCCTGCAGGCTACCATCAAACACATAGACGACGCGGTTTATCACATGTCTTATGACAAACCTGAGATCGACAATATGACCGATGAGCAGAAGAAGGTGAGCGACCAGATAGGCATCAACGACCCGACCCAGGGACTTTACGGAAATTCCACCTGGCTGGCATTCAAGCAGATCATGAGGGCGTCGGATACCGGCGGCAAGAAGTATGGCGACAACATCCGCCTGAACAACTATCTTGTGATGCGCTACGCAGAGGTGTTGCTTAACTATGCCGAGGCTTGTCTTCAGACCAACGATCCGGCCGAGGCCAAGAAGTACATCAATGAGATACAGACACGCGCCGGCTCCAAGACTGTCAGCGAGACGGTGGACATGGAGGTGCTGAAACGTGAGAAGTCATATGAACTCTGGCTGGAAGGCTGCCGCTGGTTCGACATCATGCGCTGGCAGGATGCCAATGCCATAGCACGTTTGAAGAGATCAGGCACCGACGTTCCACATCTGTGGGACAAAGTGTTCAGAGCACCTAAGGCCGATGACCAGAACGTGACGTGGGAACATGGCACGGAGGCCGCCAGCCGCTTCTATACGACGAATACGCCAGAGACCACCTTTACCGTGGGCTTCCAGGCTGGCAAGCACGAGTACTTCCCTTATCCGCAGACTGTAAAGGACAAGAACCCTAACTTGGTTCAGAATCCCGGTTGGGAATAACAATATTGTTTAGAGTAGGAGGGCGTTTCGCAAGAAGCGCCCTTTTTTGATTGGGAGATACAAATCATAAGGTATTTGATACATTACGCAAAGTGAATGTGCGGGGATTTCTGTAACTTCGCAACAGAAATATAACAATCAGGACCATTAGTAACCAATAACTAACAAAACAAAAGTATGAATAGAAAGACTATATTCGCATTCATGATGGGATGGCCCTGCTTGGCGGTGTTCCTTCTGGGCTTTTCTGCGGTAAAGGCACAGAAAGGTAGTCTGCCACAGGCCATCAGTCCTTATTTTTCCAAGGTGTCGGAAGAAGCCTTGTGCCCCAACGGGGATGGATTTATACAGCGTTGGCTGTTGCTGGACCCCATCTCCCAACCCGTCAAGTCGAATACAGTCTTTACAGACAGTTATTTGAGGAAGGTCTTTTCTGCACCCTATTTCCCGGGGCAGACCACAATGGTGCCCAAGGACGGAACGACGGTGAAGGTGGGCAAGGAGAAATTGAGATGGCATGCGCTCGACAGCCAACTCTACAACGTCAAGCTCTTCCGTTTCGCCACCTCCTTTGACAAGCCCAAGTACGGAGTGATGTTTTGGGCAGTGACCGTCATAGACAGTCCTATGGAGATGAAAGACCTGCGGATGGCAGTCGGCTCGAACGGTGCCTCGATGTGGTGGCTCAATGGCGAGGAAGCGGTCATGCTGGAAGGTGACCGGCGTATGGTGAAAGACGATGTGGTGTCGAAGAAACTTACGCTGAAGAAAGGCCGCAACATCCTGTGGGGTGCCGTCCTGAACGGTCCTGGCATGAGCGACTTCTGTGTGAGATTCATCGACGGGCAGGGCCATCCAGTAAGAAACTTATCCATTAATGTGAAGTAATCATGAAACATACATTCTATATAGGCGTACTGACCGGTGTGTTGGCACTCTCTGCCTGGGAAGCACAAGCCCAGACGGGCGAACCTTTCATCCACGACCCTTCTACGATAGCCGAATGCGGGGGCAAGTATTATACCTTTGGCACGGGCGAAGGGGGACTGTGGTCGGCTGACGGCTGGACGTGGCAGGGAGGTGCCGTGCGACCGGGACGTGGCGCAGCACCCGATGTGTTGAAAATCGGCGACCGCTATCTGGTGGCTTACAGTGCTACGGGGGGCGGACTGGGTGGCAGTCATCGTGGAGAGGTGCTGACCATGTGGAACAAGACGCTCGACCCACAGTCGCCAGATTTTAAATATACAGAGCCTGTGGTGGTGGCTTCTTCGCTCGACGACGAAGACTGCGATGCTATCGACGCCGGTCTCTTGCTCGACCCGACGACAGACCGGCTTTGGTTGAGCTATGGCACTTATTTCGGTTTTATCCGTCTGGTGGAACTCGACCCCAAGACCGGCAAACGGGTGGAGGGCAACGAACCTGTGAATATCGCCATCGACTGCGAGGCCACCGACTTGGTCTATCGCAACGGATGGTATTATCTCTTGGGAACTCATGGCACTTGCTGTGACGGTCCCAACTCTACCTACAACATCGTGGTGGGACGTTCCCGTAACGTGACGGGACCTTATCTCGACAATGTGGGCAGGGATATGTTGCAGGGTGGCGGCAAGATGGTGATTGCCGCCAATCATCTGAAGACGGGGCCTGGGCACTTTGGCAGGTATGTCGTGGAAAACGGAGTGGAAAAGATGTCGTTCCACTATGAGTCAGACTTCAGGCAAGGGGGCAGGAGCGTATTGGCTATCCGTCCTTTGCTTTGGAAGAACGACTGGCCGGTGGCTGGTGACGAGTTTCAGGAGGGAACCTACGAGATAGAGTCGGAGCGCAGGGGATATGCCCTGGAACTGGCTGTCGATTTCGTGAGAATGGAACGTGACATCGAACCTTTCTGGATCAAGCCCACCAAGCCCTTGACCGCGATAGCTCCCCAAACGCTCAATGAGGTTGAGACGGAATGGCCCAAAGGAGAGGTGAAGGTGAGGATGAGTGACTACATGTTCCGCCCCCACCAGAAATGGACCGTCACTCCTGCCGGCAAAGGCGGTTATCTCGGAGGCCCTTATTATAAAATAGGCATAGAGGGAACCACTCGTTATCTCACCGCTACAGCTCAGTATGATGTCATCGCCCTACCGGAATTTACAGGCGAGGATGCCCAACTGTGGCGCATCGACCAGCTTACCGACGGCACCTGGCGCATCATGCCAAAGGCCGTGCCCGGTACGAAGGAGAGGCTGGCTTTGGTGTCGCTCGGTGATTGTACGCCGGGCTTGGCTCCCTTTGATTTTGACAGTGACAACTCT
>CAVEJY010000073.1:0-21642 GCA_963616155.1 Acutalibacteraceae bacterium | reverse complement strand
ACCTCTACACCCTCGACCTCCCCAACAAGGAAATCAAGGTGGGCTTGTTCGAGAGTCTCCTGCCCAACTATCTCGAAGGCATGTATGCCCAGAACGGCGACGTGGCCATTGCCCAGATGTCCGTGCTGATTCGCCAGGACAACATGGACGGTGCCCTGCAACTGTTGCAGACATTCCTCGGCACGGTGCCCTACTGCAATGTCACCAACTACGAGGGGCATTACCAGCAGATGCTCTTCATCGTCTTCACCCTCCTCACTGCCTATGTGGTGGATGTGGAGGTACATACTCCCAACGGCAGGGTGGACATCGTGCTGCTGACCCATACCCGGCTCTACATCATCGAGCTGAAGCTCAACAAGAGCGCACAGACCGCCATGCAGCAAATCAACCTCAAGAATTATGCCCGTCGATTCGCCCTCTCCGGCAAGCCCGTCACCAAGGTGGGCATCAATTTTGACTCCACCCAAGGCAACATCGTGGACTGGGTGATAGAAGGGGAGAGACCGTCTTTATGATAACCGGGAAGTTTTTTCGTGCGATGAGAGTATACGGCAAGATGATGATAATCACCGTTCCCCTGGTGCTGGGTGCTTGCTCGGCAGGGCGGTATGTGCCCGATGGCGAATATATGCTGGACAAGGTGGAGGTGAAGAGCGACGACAAGGGATTCGACGCTGCGAGCCTCAAACCCTATGTGAGGCAGAAAGAGAAGCCCAAGCTGTTCTCGGTCTTCAAGAACCCCTTCGGGAAGCACCCCGTCGTCTATGACACCTTGCAGGCAAGGCTGTCGTGCCAGGACTTGGTCACGGAGATGCAGAACAGGGGATATGTACACGCCGCCGTGAGCCTTGATACCCTCGTCAAGGGCAAGCGGCTCACTGCCACCTACCTGCTTCACCCGGGAGAACCGTTCGTCATCGGCGAGGTGAACTATGTGGTGGAGGACGAGGGCATACAGCGGCTCCTGCGCCTCGACAGACCAGAGAACCAACGGCTCAAGCCGGGAATGACGCTTGCCGTCGAAACCCTCGACCAGGAGCGCAAGCGCATCACCCGTCTCCTGACAGACAGCGGCTATCCCCGTTTCCACAAGGACTTCATCCAGTTCTCCGCCGACAGTGTGGCGGGAAGCAGGGAGGTGGCGCTGACGCTGCGCCTGATGAAGTACAAGGCTTCCAGCAATGCCCCTGCGGCAGACCATCCCCGCTACAGGCTGCGCCATATCGGCTACCTCAGCGGCGACAGCGACCGCATCCACCTGCGCCAGCAGGTGCTGCGCAACGCCACGGCGATGAAGGAGGGAGACCCTTACGACGCTTCCGCCCTGCAGTGCACCTACAACAATTTCGCACGGCTGCAGGCTGTGAAATACACCAACATCCGGTTCCGGGAGGTGCCCGATACCAACTTGCTGGACTGCGACATACAGGTGAGTACCAACAAGCCCTCGTCCATTGCCTTCCAGCCCGAGGGCACCAACACTGCCGGCGACCTGGGAGCCGCTGCCTCGCTCACCTATACCAACCGCAACCTTTTCCGCGGCAGTGAGCAGCTGAGCGTGGAGCTGAGGGGAGCCTACGAGGCCATCACGGGACTGGAGGGCTACCAGGACCAAAAGAATTACACCGAATATTCGGTGGACACGAAGCTCGTGTTCCCCCGTTTCGTGGCACCCTTCCTCTCCAAGAGCTTCCGCAGGAGGCAGACCGCCAGTTCGGAGCTTGCCGTGAGCTGGGACTTCCAGAACCGCCCCGAGTTCCACCGCCGCGTCTTTTCCACCGCCTGGCGCTACCGTTGGAGCGAGCCGCGCCACCACCTGACGTGGCGCTTCGACTTCCTCGACCTCAACTACGTCTATATGCCCTGGATCTCGGAGACGTTCAAGAGCGACTACCTCGACAACGCCGACAGCCGCAACGCCATCCTCCGGTACAACTATGAGGACCTGTTCATCATGAAGATGGGATTCGGCGTGAGCTACAGCGACGGCGTGGATGCCTTCCGCGCCAACGTGGAGTCGTCGGGCAACCTGCTCAACGGACTCTCCGGGGCATTCGGATTCCATACCAACGGGGAGGGACAGCACACCTTGTTCAACATCGCCTACGCACAGTATGCGAAGTTCGACTTCGACTACACCCACCTGGCGCGTCTCGACAAGCGCAACGCCTTTGCCCTGCACGCCGGCTTCGGTATCGCCTATCCCTACGGCAACAGTACCGTGCTGCCTTTCGAGAAACGGTATTTCTCGGGCGGAGCCAACTCGGTGAGAGGATGGGGCGTGAGAGGACTCGGCCCGGGAAAGTTCAAGGGAACCGACGGACGCATCGACTTCATCAACCAGACGGGCGACCTGAAGATCGACCTCAACGCAGAGTACCGCACCTCAATCTTCTGGAAACTTGAAGGTGCCCTCTTCGTCGATGCGGGCAACATCTGGACCCTGCGCGAATACCAGGACCAGCCCGGCGGACAGTTCAAGATGAACGAGTTCTACAAGCAGATAGCCGTGGCGTACGGCATGGGCGTGCGCCTGAACTTCGACTACTTCATTATCCGCTTCGACATGGGCATGAAGGCTGTCAACCCGGCATACGAGACCAGTGACGAACACTGGGCGGTAATCCATCCCAAGCTCAGTCGCGACTTCGCCTTCCACTTCGCTGTGGGCTATCCATTCTGACCTTCCATCTGCCTTCGTGGATGACGGCGGGGAGGGAGAAGGAGGCACTGCCGATGTGATGGGGAGCCTTGCCGATGGAGTCCATCTGCAGGAAGTTGCTCACGTTTACCGTCACCGTGGCACTGTCGCCCTCGCCGTGGTAGGTGATGTCGCCGATTTCCACGGTGGCGTCCTCTTCCCTTGCCCTCAGCGAGTCCACGTCCTCCTGGGTTACGTTGCTCGCCATATAGCGCAGCCACGGTTCCGACTCAGGCGTGCAGAACCTCAGGGCACGGTCGAAGTGCCAGTTATAATAATAGGTGGCGAAGGAGTCGGCATCCTCGCGCAGCTGGTCTTCGTCTCCCTCGTGGGAACTGCATCCCGTGCAGAGGAAGGAGCCGGCGACGGCGACAGCGGCTACTGCCGCAAGAGCCATGAAAGACTTGTTAAGCAAAGTTCTCATCTGAATAAATAATTAAAATTTGCCACAAAGATAACAAAAAACTTTGTAATAAGAATCTTTTTTGCTAACTTTGCATGAAAATAACGACTTGAACATGCTGAGATTTATTTCCTTCGGGAGTGGAAGCAGCGGAAACTGCTACTACATATACACGGAGACCGACTCGCTGATGATAGACGTGGGAGTGGGCATCCGGACCCTGAAGAAGCACTTCCACAACTATGGACTGCGCTTTGAGGACGTGCGCAACATCCTTGTCACCCACGACCATGCCGACCATATCAAGTCGGTGGGAAGCCTGAGCAACGACTATCATCTGCCGGTATACACGACGAGCAAGGTGCATGAGGGCATCGGGCGCAACTATTGTGTGCGCAAGAAGATTGACCCTTCTCATGTCCGTGTGATAGAGAAGGGCGTGCCCGTCACATTAGGCAGCTTCAGGGTGACTCCTTTCGGTGTGCCGCATGACAGTACCGACTGTGTGGGCTACCAGGTGGAGTGCGGCGGCGTGGTGTTCTGTCTCATCACCGACGTGGGGCACATCACCGGGGAGATGCACGCCTTCATCGCCCGTGCCAACTATCTGGTACTGGAGTCGAACCATAGTGTGGAGATGCTGCAGCAGGGCAATTATCCCCAGTATCTCAAGGACCGCATCCTGGGTCCCACGGGACACCTGAGCAACGACGACTGCGGCAAGGCTCTCGCCGAGCATGCTACGGAGCGACTGCGCCGCGTATGGCTCTGTCACCTCAGCGAGGAGAACAACCATCCCGAACTGGCACGCAAGACCGTGGAGCAGATTCTCCGCAGTTATGGCATCGTGGCAGGAAAGGACTTCCTGCTGGACATCCTCAAGAGGAAGACGCCCAGCGAGATTTATGAGATGGGGTGATCCTCTTGTTTCGTCACCCCGTTCTTTCCCGGATTCTTACAACTTCGACCAGTCCATGCTGCGGATGAAGGCAAGGGACTTCACCCAGTCGCAGTCCAGGCAGAAGGGGATGGGGTAGTCGGTTGTCTTGTAATAGGACAGCACCAGGTCTGTGTCTTCGTCGTTGAAGAGGCGATGGTCGAAGGTGGCCTGCTTGAAGATGCTGGTCACGATGTAGGTGTTCTTGGGCTTCGCCTCCTTCAGGCGGCGCTGGTATACGGTGACGAGTTGGTTCATCGCCAACGCCTGTTCGTTGAGGAAGCGGATGCGGGCGTTGAGGGTGTCGAGGTTGACGCTGTCGGAGAGCATCTCCGAGGGCTGTAGCACCCGGGAGCGCAGGTAGCCCATGGCATCGTACTTGAACACCGCCACCTTGCGCACCTCCAGGCTCAGCGTGGTGTCGTTGAGGGTCTTGTAGGAGGTCTTCACGATTTCGTTCAGCACATCCTGTGCGTGTGCGGCAGGTGCCGTCATCGCCAGCATCATTGCCAGCACGACATTCTTATGTTGCATGTTCATTTTAAAATTATAAATTATAAATTATTCCGTGTGCCGCATCAGGAAGATGCTGTGGTCGATGCAGGCGGGCAGCTCGTCCTTGTAGTGGGTCACCATGATCATGGTCTTGTTCTTTCGACGGCAGAAAGCCTCTATCACGTCCTTCACCAGACGGCGGTTTCTGTTGTCGAGACCGTGGAGCGGTTCGTCGAGGATGAGCAGCTCGGGGTCTTTGACGAAGGCGCGCGCCAGCAGCACCAGTCGCTGTTCACCGCTGGAGAGCTTCAGGAAGCCGCGTTCTTCCAGTCCTTCCAGTCCGAAGACCGACATCCAGAAGCGGCAGATTTCGTAGTCTTCTTCCTTGGGTTTCACATAGAGTCCTACGGAGTCCATCAGTCCGCTCGCCACGATGCGTATGGCGGGCATGTCGCGCTGGTAGGACCGGTGTAGCTCGGGCGACACATAGCCGATGTGCTTCTTGATGTCCCAGATGCTCTCGCCGCTGCCACGGGGATAGCCGAAGAGGGCGATGTCGCAGGCGTAGCTCTGCGGGTTGTCGGCGCAAACGAGGCTCAGGAGCGTCGACTTTCCGGCTCCGTTCTGTCCGCTCAAGGCCCATCTCTCGCCGTTGAGCACCGTCCAGTCGAGATCTTTGAGGATGATGCGCTCGCCATACTGTATGCGTACCTTGTTCATCTTGATGACCTCGGGGTTGTGGTACTCGCGCTCGCTGTTGTAGGGCAGCGAGAGAATCGCTTGCTCCTTCTCGGGGGCGAGTACATGGTCGTAGTGGAGTCCGCCGTTCTTCTCCCTCTCGGCAAGGTAGCCCTCCTTGGTCATCTTGGGCTGCACGACCTTGTCCTTGACCTCCACCACATGAGTGATGAAGTCGGGGATGTCATCGCTCTTGCTCAGCACGAGGATAATCTGCAGGGCACGCTCGGAAGAGAGACTCTTGAGCAACTCCCTGAGCTGTTCACGGGTCTCGGCGTCGAGCCCGATGAAGGGGTTGTCCATGATGAGCACGCGCGGCTCGGCGAAGAGGGTGGATGCGAGCTTGAACTTGCGCAGCTCACCGCTGGAGAGCAGGATGACGTACTTGTCGAGGAAGTGTTCCATGTGGAAGAGCCGGTAGATGTGCTGTTGCAGTTCCCTGCGCTCCGGGGTGTCCTCGCCCGCCATCCGGAAGGCTTCCTCCAGCTTGTCCTTGACGATGGGGGTGGACTCGTCTATCTCCAGCTGGTTCCAGCGCTGCTGCAGGAAGTAGGTGTGGTCGTTGTCGCCGCCATAGGTGTCGCGGAAGGTGATGTACTTGATGTTGTCGCTCACCATCTTCTTGTCGCTGGGGGCGAAGTCGTATTCGGGGTCGTGCTGGAGCAGGGGGTGGCGGCCCACGATGATGTCCACGAGCATCGACTTGCCTCCGCCGTTGGGACCCACGATGGCGATGTGTTCGCCGTCTTGCGCCTCGAAGTTCACGGGCTCCGCCATGCGCCACTCGGGCATACGGGTCACGCCGTTCTCTATCTTGATGATTCTCTGCATGATGATTCTCTTTCTTGGGTTTATGTTGTGTTTAATGTGCTATTCTCGACTGGTTGCGCTGCACGAAGTCCTTCCAGCCGTTGTAGTGCCTGTCGTTGGTCTCGGGCCTTCCCATCTGCAGGAAGTGGCAGTAGGCGGCACCCAGTGCATCGGTGGCATCCATGAACTTGGGCATCTCTTCCTCCTGTATGTGGAGCAGCCGCTGTAGCATTCCCGCCACCTGCTGCTTGGATGCCTGCCCTTGTCCGGTGATTGCCATCTTGATTTTGAGCGGTGCGTACTCATGGATGGGCACGTCGCGCTGGATGGCGGCGGCTATCGCCACGCCCTGTGCCCTGCCGAGCTTCAGCATCGACTGCACGTTCTTGCCGAAGAAGGGGGCTTCGATCGCCATTTCGTCGGGCAGGTACTCGGCGATGATGCCGGTGACACGCTCGAAAATTTTGCCGAGCCTGAGGTAGGGGTCGCTCTCCTTCCTCATGTCGATGACACCCATGGCGACGAGCTGTGCCTTGTTGCCCTCCACGCGTATCACGCCGTAGCCCATGACATTGGTGCCGGGGTCGATGCCGAGGATGATTTTCTCGGTCTTCATCGGTCCATGTAGGGGTTGTGGGCAAGTTCCTCGCCGATGGAGGTGTAGTCACCGTGTCCGGGCAGCACCTTGGTGGTGTCGGGGAGCTGGGCGAGGAGCCGCAGGCTGTTGATGATCTGGAACATGGATCCGCCGGGGAAGTCTGTCCTGCCAATGGAGCTGTGGAAGAGGGTGTCGCCGGTGAACGCCACCTGTTCCTCCTTGCAGAAGAAGGTGACGGAGCCGCGCGTGTGTCCCGGGGTGGGGATGATTTCGAACTCGTGGCTGCCGAAGCGGATGATTTCCCCTTCATCGAAGAAGTGTCCGATGGCAGGCATCTCGTAGTCGAGGGTCATCTGGTAGAACGTCTCGGCCTGTTTGCCGAGATGCTTCATCAGGTTCTCGTCCTGCGCCGCCACCTCGGGCTTGAGTCCGAACTCGCGGTAGAGGGTGTCGTTGCCGAAATTGTGGTCCAGATGGCCGTGGGTGACGAGCAGGTGGACGGGCTTCAGGTGGTTGGCGTTGATGTAGTCGACGATGGCCTTGCGCTCCTCGGGGTAGAAGGCACCGCAGTCGATGATGACGCATTCCTGTGTCTCGTCGCTCGCCACATAGCAGTTCTCCTGGAGCATATTGCATTGGAAACGTTCGATGTGTAGCATATTGTTCTGTCTAAATTGATTTCACGTTTTTGTATTCTTTTCCTTCATTAGCAGGGTACATAGACCAGCTGCTTGTCCTGCGCAAACCACTCCTCGTCGAAGAACTGGCTAAGGGGCGTTATCTCCGACACGTTCCTGTACGCCTTCAGCTCTTCCGTCAGGTTGCCGCCCTTGAGACAGAAGAGTCCGTTGGGCATGGCGTTCTGTCCGCCCTTCTTGAAGTTCTTCCTGATGATTTTCATCAGGTCGGGCAACTGCATCACGGCGCGGCTCACCACGAAGTCGTATTTTCCCTTCTCGTCCTCTCCGCGCAGGTGCTCGGCTGTGACGTTCTCCAGTCCGATGGCCTTTGCCACCTCCGTGGCTACGAGAATCTTCTTGCCCGTGCCGTCGATGAGCTTGAAGCGGCACTCGGGGAAGAGGATGGCGAGGGGGATGCCGGGGAATCCTCCGCCGCACCCGAAGTCGAGTATCTCGGTGCCGGGGCGGAAGTTGATGGCCTTGGCGATGGCCATGGAGTGGAGTACATGGTGCTCATAGAGGTTGTCTATGTCCTTGCGGCTGATTACATTGATTTTTGCGTTCCATTCACGGTAGAGCTGGTCGAGCTGTGCGACCTGCCTTTTCTGCGTGTCCGTGAGTTGGGGAAAGTATTTGTTTATAATATCCATAAAACTTGCTTGATTGCCATAATGGTTGCAAAGGTAGTGCTTTTTTTCGAGAATCGGCCAAAAAAACGTCTTTTTTAACGATTAGTGGCATCCATATTTGGTGAAACCTAAAAAAAGCCGTACCTTTGCAGCCACTAATCAATTTAAAGTGAAGGATAATGGACATAAAGGCAGCTTTGTTTGACCTCGACGGTGTCGTTTTCGACACGGAGAGCCAATATACGGTGTTCTGGGGTATGATCGGCAGGGAATATCATCCCGAGATAGATGATTTCGCCCATCTCATCAAAGGGCAGACGCTGGTGCAGATCTACGGCAAGTATTTCTCCGACGAACAGGTATTCGCCCATATCGACGGTTTTGTGAGAGTGGAGGACGAGCAGGCGAAGATTACCGCTCGCCTCGACGACTTCGAACAGCACATGAGCTATGAGTACATCCCCGGCTTCGAGAACTTCGTGAAAGACCTGAGGGCGCACGGCGTGAAATGTGCCGTGGTGACGAGCAGCAACATCCAGAAGATGCTCAACGTGTATGCAGAGCATCCAGAGTTCAAGGCTTACTTCGACAGGGTACTCACGAGCGAGGACTTCGCCCGAAGCAAGCCCGACCCCGACTGCTACCTCAAGGGTGCCGCCTGTTTCGGTGCCCAGCCCGGGGAGTGTGTGGGCTTCGAGGACAGTTTCAACGGACTGCGGGCTGTGCGTGCCTCCGGCGCGTTCACGATGGGTCTTGCCACGACCAATTCCGGGGAGGCCATCAAGGACTTTTCCGATCATGTCATCGACAACTACTTGGGCTTCGGCTACGACGAGTTGTCGGCAATCGTTTCTGCGGCACGATAAGAACCGCAATGTTCAACTAATACTTTACGCAAATGGGATATTTATCTACAGACAAGAAAAAGATAACCGCCAAGACTTTTGCCGAGATGAAGCAGGCTGGCGAAAAGGTGACCATGCTCACCGCCTATGATTTCACCACCGCCGGCATTATCGACGCTGCCGGCATCGACAGCATCCTGATAGGCGACTCCGCCTCCAACGTGATGGCTGGCAACATCGACACCCTGCCCATCACCCTCGACCAGATGATTTACCATGCCCGCAGTGTGGCGCGTGCCGTCAACCATGCCATGGTCATCTGCGACATGCCTTTCGGCAGTTTTCAGATCAGCCGTGAGGACACCCTGCGCAATGCCTGCCGCATGATGAAGGAGACGGGCGTGGATGCTCTGAAACTGGAGGGCGGTGTGGAGATCTGCGACACCGTGAAGGCATTGGTGGATGCCGGCATCCCCGTGCACGGCCACTTGGGACTCACGCCGCAGAGCGTCAACAAGTTCGGCGGCTATGGCGTGCGTGCGAAGGATGACGCAGAGGCGGAGAAACTCTTGAGCGATGCCATTGCCCTCGACAAGGCGGGCGTGTTCGCCATCGTGCTGGAGAAAGTTCCCGCCAAGTTGGCTGCCGAGGTGAGCCGACAGGTGAAAGCCGTGACCATCGGCATCGGTGCCGGAAACGGTTGCGACGGACAGGTCCTGGTCTATGCCGACGCCTTGGGCATGACTCAGGGTTTCAAGCCGAAGTTCCTGCGACACTTCGCCCAGGTGGGAGAGGAGATGACGCGGGGTGTGAAGGCGTATGTGGAGGCGGTCAAGACGTGCGACTATCCCAACGCCAACGAGAGCTATTAAAAGAGCTGATAAAAAAAGAGGAAAGTAAAGAGATTGTAAGATAGATGGATACACAGAATACCCCCGTACATGTCAAGTTGTGGCACCGAGAGTTCTGGTGGATGGCAATCGCCAACCTGCTGTTGATGATGAGTGCTTATATGCTCGTCCCCGCCTTGCCGCCTTACCTGCAAGGGGAGGGATATGATGCCCTCCATGTGGCGGGTGTCATGGGCATCTACGGTGTCGGTGTGTTCGCCCTGGGAGGCTTCTGCTCCTATCTGGTGCAGCGTTATCGCCGCAATCATGTGTGCCAGCATGCTATCTTAGGTGTGGTGTTGTCCATTGCCTTGCTCTATTACTTGGAGTTCGTGCTCAACGTGAAGTTAGAGTACTGGATGGTCTTCTGTGCCCGTTTCCTGCAGGGTGCTTTCTTGGGACTGGCGCAGATGACCCTGTCGAGTACGCTGGTCATCGATACCTGTGAGTCTTTCCTGCGTACGGAGGCAAACCACACGGCGGCTTGGTTCTCTCGTTTTGCCCTGTCATTGGGCCCCGTCGTCTCGCTGCTTGTAGGTCATTGGTTCGGCTATGGCTGGGTACTTGTGTCGGCTTGCGGTCTCGCTTTGGCGGCATGGGTGCTGATAGCCATGGTGAAATTTCCCTTCAAGGCTCCTTCCGACACGATGAAGGTGTACAGTCTCGACCGATTCTTCCTGCCCCAGGGCACACTGCTTTTCTTCAATCTGGCGATGATTGCCGCGGCAGTGGGACTCCTTTTCTCGCAGGTGCAGACGGAGACATTCTATGCCATGCTGTTAGTGGGCTTCTTCCTCGCCTTGCTGGCGGAGCGTTACGCCTTCGCCAATGCCGACTTGAAGAGCGAGGTGGTGAGCGGACTGATCATGATGGCTGCGGGCGTGCTGATTCTGTATACCCGTCATGCCACGGCGGTCACCTATGTCGCCCCGTCGCTGATAGGCTTCGGCATCGGTGCCGTCGGCAGCCGCTTCCTGTTGTTTTTCATCAAGCTGGCGAAGCACTGCCAGAGGGGCACGAGCCAGAGTTCCTTCTTCCTTGCCTGGGAGTTGGGACTGAGTCTCGGACTTTTTGCCGGGGTGATGGAACATGGTAGGATTCTCGCCCTTTGTCTCTGCCAGTTGGCTGCGAGTTTGTTTTTGTATATTGTTCTTGTGCACCCATGGTATGTGAGGCACAAGAACAGATAATTTGATTTTTTCCTACGGATTCACCACGTTCTGCGGGTGTCCCTCGATGAATGCCTTGACGTTTTCGGCTATCACCTTGTTGAGTCGGGTGCGTGCCTCGATGGTGCACCAGGCGATGTGGGGCGTGAGGTAGGCGTTGGGTTCTTTCAGCAGCGGATGGTCGGCAGAGGGTGGCTCCTGGGTCATTACGTCGGCGCAGTAGGCAGCCAGCTTCCCCTCGTGCAGGGCTTGCGCCACAGCTTCCTCGTCCACCAGCGGTCCCCTGCCCGTGTTGACCAGTATCGCCGTCTTCTTCATCTTCCGGAGGGTCTCGGCGTTGATGAGGCAGTGGGTGTTCTCTGTCAGCGGACAGTGGAGCGAGAGGATGTCGGAGACGGCGAGCAGCCCGTCCTTCTCCACCTTCTTGATGCCTTCGGGCAACTGGTTCTGTGCCTTGCTGGTGCAGGCGTACACGTTCATTCCGAAGGCTTGGGCGATGGCTGCCACCTTCTTGCCGATGTTGCCCAGTCCCATGATGCCGAAGTTCTTGCCGGCGATTTCCGTCAGCGGTGTGTCCCAGTAGCAGAAGTCGGGCTTTGCCGACCACACCCCCTTGCGGCTCTCTTGGGCGTAGTGCTCCACGCGGTTGGCGACGGCGAGGATGTGGGCGAAGGTGGACTGTGCCACACTGTCGGTGCTGTAGGCGGGCACGTTGGTCACGACGATGCCGCGCTCCTTGGCAGCCTGGATGTCCACGACGTTGAAGCCAGTCGCCTGCACGCCGATGTATTTCAGGCGTGGCAGTTGGGCGAGTGTCGCTGCATCCATCTTCACCTTATTAATAAGTATGATGTCTGCGTCCTTGGCCCTTTCCACCTTCTCTGCGTCGGTGCTGCGGGGGTAGGCGGTGACGGTGCCCATCTTCTCCAGGGCATCCCAGTTGAGGTCGCCCGCATAGCAGGCGTATCCGTCTAAGATAACGATGTTCATGTCTTTTTCTTTGTTTTGGTCTTTATGGGTTTATGATGAGGCAAAGTTACTGCTTTTTGCCGAGATGACAAAACGAATGGGGCGGAAAAAATGGCGGCTTCGTGAAAGGAGGTGTAGAATAAGACATAAATATGCAAAGTTCTCACAGAATTGTATGATAATCTGTAAGTTTTTCGCACAAAATGCTAAAAATGTGCAGAATTATTTGGCGGTTTGGATTAAAATATGTAATTTCGCAGAAGTTAAGAACTAAAACATAATACAAGATGAAGAAGTACAACTTTAATGCAGGTCCCTCGATGCTTCCACGCGAAGTGATCGAGAACACAGCTAAGCAGATTTTGGATTTCAATGGTTCAGGTCTTTCATTGATGGAAATCAGCCACCGTGCGAAGGATTTCCAGCCAGTAGTCGATGAGTGCGTCTCCTTGTTCAAGGAGTTGCTCGACATTCCTGAGGGTTATTCCGTAGTCTTCCTTGGTGGCGGTGCCTCGCTCCAGTTCATGCAGATTCCTGCCAACTTCCTCATCAAGAAGGCTGCCTACGTCAACTCCGGCACTTGGGCCAAGAAGGCGATGAAAGAGGCGAAGCATTTTGGTGAGGTCGTGGAGATCGCGTCCTCGTCCGATGCCAACTATGCCTACTATCCCCAGTTCGAGGGCAAGGAACCCAAGGACGCCGACTATCTGCACATCACCACCAACAATACCATCTACGGCACCGAGATCCGCCGTGACCCCGATGTGGCGGTGCCTCTGATTGCCGACATGAGTTCAGACATCATGAGCCGTCCCGTGGACGTGTCGAAGTACAAGGCCATCTATGCCGGTGCGCAGAAGAACCTCTCCATGGCGGGTGTTACCGTCATCATCGTGAAGGACGACGAGCTGGGCAAGGCTCCCCGCGAGATTCCCACGATGCTCGACTACCGCACGCACGTGGACAAGGGCAGTATGTTCAACACTCCTCCTGTGGTGCCTATCTACACCCTGATGGAGAACCTCCGCTGGCTGAAGAAGAACGGCGGCGTGGAGGCAGCCGACAAGCGTGCCCATGAGCGTGCCGACGTGCTCTATGCCGAGATTGAACGCAACAAGCTCTTCAAGGGAACGGTGGACGAAAGCTCACGGTCGTTGATGAACATCTGTTTCGTGATGAACGACGAGTATGCCGAGTTGGAGAAACCTTTCCTTGAATTCGCCACTGGCAAGGGCATGGTGGGCATCAAGGGTCACCGCTCCGTAGGTGGATTCCGTGCCAGCTGCTACAATGCCCAGACCATGGAGGGCGTGAACGCCTTGGTGAAGGCAATGCAGGAGTTTGAGGCGAACAATTGACCACTTACAATTAAGAATGAATAATTAATAATTAATAATTGAGGGACAACGTCGCTGTTCGTTTCGGCGATGTTGTCTCTCCTCAAATACTGGTATCCATGAAAGTATTGGTAGCAACAGAGAAGCCGTTTGCAGCAGCCGCTGTCAACGGTATCAGGAAAGAGACAGAAGAGGCAGGCAACGAACTGGTCCTGCTGGAGAAATATACAGAGAAGGCGCAGCTCCTGGAGGCTGTCAAGGATGCGGATGCGATGATTATCCGGTCCGACAAGGTGGACGTTGAGGTGCTGGATGCCGCCAAGAACCTGAAGATTGTGGTGCGCGCCGGTGCCGGCTACGACAACATAGACCTTGCGGCTGCCACTGCCCACAACGTGGTGGCGGAGAACACGCCGGGACAGAACTCCAACGCCGTTGCCGAACTGGTGTTCGGACTGCTGGTGTTCGCCGTCCGCAACTTCTACAATGGCAAGGCAGGATCTGAGTTGAAGGGCAAGAAATTAGGCATCCTCGCCTTCGGCAACGTGGGCCGCAACGTGGCGCGCATCGCCAAGGGATTCGGTATGGAGGTGTCGGCATACGACGCTTTCTGTCCTGCCGATGCGATAGAGGCTGCCGGAGTGCATGCCGCCAAGAGCCAGGACGAGCTGTTCCAGACTTGCGACATCGTCTCCCTGCACATCCCCGCCACTCCCGAGACGGTGAAGAGCATCGACCACAGGACCGTGGGACAGTTGCCCAAGGGCGGCATCCTCATCAACACCGCCCGCAAGGAGGTGATCAACGAACCCGAACTGCTGAAGTTGCTGGAGGAGCGCGATGACCTGAAGTTCATCACCGACATCAAGCCCGATGCCGACGCCGACTTCGCCAAGTTCGAGGGACGCTATTTCTCCACGCCCAAGAAGATGGGAGCGCAGACAGCCGAGGCAAACATCAACGCCGGCATCGCCGCCGCCAGGCAGATCAACGCCTTCTTCAAGGACGGATGCACGAAATTCCAAGTAAACAAGCAATAAAAGAAAAGAACGCTCATGGCAATCGTAAAACCATTCAAGGGCATCAGACCACCCAAGGATTTGGTGGAGCAGGTGGAGTCCCGCCCCTACGATGTCCTCAATTCGGAAGAGGCCCGCATCGAGGCGGGTGACAACGAGAAGAGCCTTTACCACATCATCAAGCCTGAGATCAACTTCGAGCCCGGTACCTCAGAGTACGATCCCCGTGTTTATGAGAGTGCGGCGGAACAGTTCCAAAAGTTCCAGGACAAAGGCTGGCTGGTGCAGGACGGCAAGGAACAGTACTACATCTACGCCCAGACCATGGACGGCAAGACGCAGTACGGTCTCGTGGTGGGGGCTTATGTGGACGACTACATGACGGGTGTCATCAAGAAGCATGAGCTGACCCGCCGTGACAAGGAGGAGGACCGCATGAAGCATGTGCGTGTCTGCAACGCCAACATCGAGCCGGTGTTCTTCGCCTATCCCGACAATGCCGCCCTCGATGCGCTGATGAAGCGTTACACTGCCACGGAACCGGAGTATGACTTCATCGCCCCCGTGGACGGTTTCCGCCACCAGTTCTGGGTGGTAGGCGACGACAAGGACATTGCGACCGTCACGGCGGAGTTCGCCAAGATGCCCCACCTCTATATCGCCGACGGCCATCACCGCTCTGCCGCCGCTGCCCTCGTGGGTGCTGAGAAGGCAAAGCAGAACCCCAACCACACGGGCAAGGAGGAGTACAACTATTTCATGGCGGTGTGCTTCCAGGCGAGCCACCTCACCATCCTCGACTACAACCGTGTCGTGAAGGACCTGAACGGACTCTCGTCCGCACAGTTCCTGGAGGCACTGGAGAAGAACTTCGTGGTAGTGGGGAAAGGAAAGGAAAACTACAGGCCGGTTCACCTGCACGAGTTCTCGCTCTATCTCGACGGCGGGTGGTACAGTCTCACGGCAAAGGAAGGGACATACGACGATGCCGACCCGATAGGGGTGCTGGACGTGGACATCTCCTCCCGACTGATCCTCGACGAAATCCTGGGCATCAAGGACCTGCGTTCCGACAAGCGCATTGACTTCGTGGGCGGACTCCGTGGGCTCGGCGAACTGAAACGCAGGGTAGACAGCGGCGAGATGCGCATGGCACTGGCACTCTATCCCGTGAGCATGCAGCAGATTATGGACATCGCTGACAGCGGCAAGATCATGCCGCCCAAGGCAACATGGTTCGAGCCGAAACTCAGGAGCGGCTTGGTTATTCATAAACTCGATTAGATGACAGACGAATTCAAGACCATATCAGAAAAGGTGGGCGAGGGATATTACACCGAGAAACGGAGTAAGTTCCTCGCTTTCGCCCATCATGTGACCAGCGCCGAGGAGGTGAAGGAGATTGTTGCCGGGTATCGCAAGAAATATTACGATGCCCGACATTGTTGTTATGCCTATATGCTGGGGGCGGACCGGGAGGACTTCCGTGCCAATGACGACGGCGAACCTTCGTCGACGGCGGGCAAACCGATTCTGGGACAGATCAACAAGGCGGAGCTGACAGACATCCTGATTGTCGTCATCCGCTATTACGGTGGCGTGAACTTGGGTACGGGCGGTCTGATTGTGGCTTACCGTGAGGCTGCCGCCGATGCCTTGGCGCACTGCGAGGAGGTGACGCAGCAGGTGGAGGAGGTGGTGACCTACGACTTCACCTATCCGATGATGAACGACGTGATGCGCATCGTCAAGGAGATGAACCCGCGCATCGTCGGCCAGGTGTTCGACAACACCTGCACCATCAGGCTGTCCATCCGCAAGAGCGAGGCGGAAATGCTCCGCAACCGCCTGAAGAAACTCTCGTTCGATTAGTCTTCTTCGGGCTTTGGTAACGAAGAAATATACCAGGTTGTTTTTTTCTGTTGCTTAGTAACGGCAACAACATGGTACTTTTATACCTTCTCTTCCAGTTCTTTCTGCAACCGGATGATTTCGTCGCGGTACTGCGCCGCCTGCATGAAGTCGAGGTCCTTGGCTGCCTGCTTCATGAGGGCGGTGGTGTTGGCGATGCTCCTCTCCAGCTCCTCCCTCGTCATGCCGCGCACGATGGGGTCGGCGGCGAAGGCGACTCCCTGTGGCTCGACGTAGGTACGGGGCTTGCTGCCGTTCCCCTTGGCTGATGACGGGTCGCTGTCCTTGGAGGTGGGCAGGGCAGAGGTGATGGCCTTGACAATCTGCTTCGGGGTGATGTGGTGGTCTTCGTTGTACTTCAGCTGGATCATCCTCCTTCGGGCTGTCTCGTCGATGGTGCGCTGCATGCTCTCCGTGACGGTGTCGGCATACATCACCACCTTGCCGTTGACGTTGCGTGCGGCACGTCCTGCCGTCTGTGTCAGCGAACGGTGACTGCGCAGGAATCCCTCCTTGTCGGCATCGAGGATGGCCACCAGCGACACCTCGGGCAGGTCGAGACCCTCGCGCAGCAGGTTCACGCCCACCAGCACGTCGTAGGTGCCCGCCCTCAGGTCGTTCATGATCTGCACCCGGTCGAGGGTGGCTACGTCGCTGTGGATGTAGGCGGCCCTCACGTCGTGGTTGAGCAGGTATTCCGTCAGCTCCTCCGCCATGCGCTTCGTGAGTGTCGTGACAAGGACGCGCTCGTCCCGGTGTGTCCTCGTCAGGATCTCGTCGAGCAGGTCGTCTATCTGGTTCTCGCTGGGGCGCACCTCTATCTCGGGGTCGAGCAGTCCCGTGGGCCTGATCAGCTGCTCCACAACCACGCCCTCCGATTCCTCCAGCTCATAGTCGGCGGGGGTTGCGCTGACGTAGATGGTCTGGTGCAGCAGACCGTGGAACTCCTCGAAGGTAAGGGGGCGGTTGTCGAAGGCGGCGGGCAGCCGGAAACCGTATTCCACGAGGTTCTTCTTCCTGGCGCGGTCGCCCCCGTACATCGCCCCGATCTGGGGGATGCTGACGTGGCTCTCGTCCACGACCAGCAGGAAGTCCTTCGGAAAGAAGTCGAGCAGACAGTAGGGCCTCTCGCCCTCGTGCCTTCCGTCGAAGTAGCGGGAGTAGTTCTCGATGCCGGAGCAGTGCCCCAGTTCCTTGATCATCTCCATGTCGTATTCCACCCTTTCCTTGATGCGCTGCGCCCTGATAGGGTCGCCCAGGTCGCGGAAGAACTGCTCCTGCTTCACCAGGTCGTCCTGTATCATGCGGATGGCGAGCTCCTGCTGGTCCTTGGTGGTGACGAAGAGGTTGGCGGGATAGATCTCGTAGTCCTCGAACGCCGTCAGCCGGTGGCAGGTGACGGCATCCACCTCCTCGATGGAGTCTATCTCGTCGTCCCACCATGTCACCCTCAGCACGTTGTCGCTGTACGCCATGAAGATGTCCACGGTCTCTCCCTTCACGCGGAAGTTGCCGCGCTTCAGTTCGATGTCGTTCCTCACATAGAGCGCGTCCACCAGCTTGCGCAGGAATTCGTTCCTGTCCATCGTCTGCCCTCTCTTGACCTTGATGATGTTCTCCTGCATCGCCACGGGGCCTCCCATACCGTAGATGCATGACACCGACGACACCACCACCACGTCTTTCCGTCCCGAAAGCAGGGCGGAGACGGCCCCCAGCCGCAACTTGTCTATCTCCTCGTTGATGGCGAGGTCCTTCTCGATGTAGGTGTCGGTGGTGGGGAGGTAAGCCTCTGGCTGGTAGTAGTCGTAGTAGGAGACGTAGTATTCCACGGCGTTGTCGGGGAAGAAGCCCTTCATCTCCTGGTAGAGCTGCGCCGCCAGGGTCTTGTTGTGGCTCAGGATGAGCGTGGGCTTGTTGATGTCGGCGATGACGTTGGCGACGGTGAAGGTCTTGCCCGACCCCGTGACACCCAGCAGCACCTGGGCGGCATCGCCCCGGCGTATTCCGTCCGTAAGTTGCTGGATGGCGTGTGGTTGGTCGCCCGTGGGCTGGTATGCTGAGGTGAGTTTGAAATCCATAGCTACTCTAAATCCTTGAAGAATGTTGAACAATGAAATGCAAAATTACAAAAAAATACGGTTTAATCGTTATAAAGACTAATAAATTGCGAAAAAATGTATTTTTTTCTTTGTAGATAGGCAAAATATCCGTAACTTTGCAACTCAAAAATACGAATTATGAAGAAATCGGTTCTCATTGCGGCATGTTTCGCACTGCTCCTCTCGGGCTGTGGAAACGAGTATAACCAGGTGATCAAGTCTGGCGACTACACCTATAAGTATGAGTATGCCAAGCAGTGTTTCGCTGACGGCAAGTTCACCCGTGCCGCATCGCTGCTGCAGGAGTTGGTGACGATGAAGAAGGGATCGGCAGAGGGCGAGGAGTGCCTCTATATGCTTGCCATGGCAGAGTACGGTCTGCAGGACTACGAGACGGCAGCCGAGTATTTCAAGAAATACTATACCTCCTACCCGAAGGGCACCTATGCCGAGAATGCCAAGTTCTATGTGGGCGAGAGCCTCTACATGAACGCACCGGAGCCAAGGCTCGACCAGAGTACCACGGTCACGGCGATTGCCGCCTTCCAGGAGTACCTCGACCTGTTTCCCGACGCGAAGCTGAAGCAGCTGGCGACCAACCGCCTCTTCGAACTGCAGGACATCCTCGTGCAGAAGGAGTACAAGAGTGCGAAGCTCTACTATGACCTCGGCTCTTATTTCGGCAACTGCACCGGCGGCGGCAACAACTACCAGGCTTGCATCGTCACTGCGCAGAACGCCCTCAAGGACTATCCCTACAGCAATATGCGCGAGGAGTTCGCCATCCTCATCATGAAGGGCAAGTACGAGCTTGCCAAGATGAGCGTCGAGGAGAAGCAGATGGAACGCTACCAGGACGCGGAGGACGAGTGCTACGGCTTCATCAACGAGTACCCCGACTCCAAGGAGCGCGCCACGGCGGAGAAATACATCGCCAAGTGCAAGGAGTACGAGGCGAAGCATCCCGGCGGAATGCTGGAGAGGCTGGAGAACAATTAACGCAGAAGACAGAATTTTAATAATATAATATAAAATATGGATTACAAGAAATTAAAGGCACCGACAAACACTGTAACACGCAACATCATGGATCTCTGCGACGAGACCGGTAACTTGTACGAGAGCGTTGCCATCATTGCCAAGCGCAGCAACCAGATTTCCGTGGAAATCAAGCAGGAGCTGAACAAGAAACTACAGGAGTTCGCCTCTTACAACGATTCCCTGGAGGAGGTCTTCGAGAACCGTGAGCAGATTGAGATTTCCCGCTACTACGAGAAGTTGCCTAAGCCCGTGCTGATGGCTACACAGGAGTTCGTGAACGGTGACATCTACTGGCGTGACCCTGCCAAGGAGAAGGCCGGCCTTGAATTTTAACCAGACAGGGGATTGGCCATGATACAGCGTAAACAGACCTTGTTTCTCCTTGTCGCCGTCATCGTGCTGGCAGCGTGCCTTTTCTTTCCCGTCGCAGGCATTGTGGCCAAGGGGATGGGAGAGGATGCCCTGCTCTACAACCTCGGTGTGGTGACGGGCGGCAGCGGAATCTCGATAGATTCCACCTGTATTCCCTTGTTCGTGCTGCTTTCCGTTTCCGCAGTGCTGTCATTGGTGAACATCTTCATGTACAGGAACCGCAAGCTCCAGATGTCCCTCTGTTCGGTGAGCATGCTCTTTGCCCTGCTCTGGTATGTGGACTATGCCCTGCTGTTCTTCGGCATCATCCCTCTGGAGAGCGTCGACGGTACGCTGGAGGTCAGGTTTGCATCCTGCCTGCCCTTCGTCGCCATCATCCTGAATGCCATGGCGAAGAGAGGGGTCAGCGATGACGAGAAACTCGTGAGGGCAGCGGACAGAATCAGGTAGTTCCGTGTGCAGAATCACGGATTTTCCTTAAAAGATACTAAAAGGAAGAAAATCTTGAAGGAAAACTTGCGGGAACCGGATAAAAATAGTAATTTTGCACCCGCCGTTACGAGATGACGGCATAAAATTCAAACCTCATATAAATAAAATTTAATTAAAAAAAATGGCAACAAAAATCAGATTGCAGCGCGGCGGTCGTAAGAGCTATGCTTTCTACAGCATCGTAATCGCTGACGTTAGAGCACCACGTGATGGTAAATTTACTGAGAAGATTGGTACTTTCAACCCTAACACCAATCCTGCTACTGTAGATTTGAATTTCGATCGCGCCCTCTACTGGGTAGAGACAGGTGCACAGCCAACAGACACAGTACGCAACATCCTCAAGAGCGAGGGCGTTTACTTGATGAAGCACCTCCGTGGCGGTATCAAGAAGGGCGCATTCGATGAGGCTGAGGCCCAGAAGCGTTTCGATGCTTGGAAGACAAGCAAGGAGCAGCAGAACAATGCTGTCCGCGAGGGCGATGCCAAGGCTAAGAAGGAAGCTGCTGCCAAGGAGCTTGAGGCTGAGAAGAAGTTGAACGAGGCAATCGCCAAGAAGGTAGCCGAGAAGAAGGCTGCCGCAGCTGAGGCTCAGGCTGCCGCTGCAGCTGAAGAGGCTGCACCTGCAGAGGAGACTCCAGCAGAGGCTTAAATAGTCCTTACATAGACTTTTTTTAGGTAAAGGGTGTGTTGTGATTTTTCACGGTACACCCTCTTTTCTTTTTATAAACCGACTAAAAACAATCATAGACAATGAAGAAACTGGCAATCTTGCTGCTTATTGCAGTTCAATCAATCGTGGCACAGGCTCAGGAGAAACTGGTGGCACTCAGCTTTGATGACGGTCCCAACACCACGACCACCGTCCATATGCTCGACGTACTGAAGAAACATAACGTGAAGGCTTCCTTCTTCGTGATAGGCAAGAATATCACCGGGGAGAGTGCCAAAGTGATGAAGCGTGCCCACAAGGAAGGCCACGACATAGAGAACCACAGTCTGACGCACAGCGCCATGTCGCAACTCTCGGCCGACTCTATCCGCAAGGAGGTGGCTGCGACGTCGGCGATGGTGAAGCGGTATGTGGGCAAGGCACCCCGCTTCTTCCGGCCGCCGTACATCAACGTAGACCAGAAGATGTACGACAACGTCGAGTTGGGATTCATCTGTGGCGAGGGGTGCGAGGACTGGCTGGACTCCATCTCCGTGGACGAGCGGGTAAGGCGCATCACGGCGAGTGCCAAGGATGGTCTCATCTTCTTGCTCCACGATTTTGAGGGCAACGAGCAGACGGTGAAGGCCGTAGACCGTGTCATCCCGGTCCTGAAGGAGCAAGGCTACCGCTTCGTCACCGTTCCCGAGCTCTTCAGACTGAAAGGAATCAAACCTCAGAGGAACGTGATATACAGCGACGTGACGAAGCCGGAGCATATCGTCAAGTAGAAAAACAGAATTAATAAACTTATGCAAAGTACGGTAAACTATGGGATTAGGGCAGCTG
>CAVEJY010000072.1:0-6623 GCA_963616155.1 Acutalibacteraceae bacterium | reverse complement strand
CGGGCTATGACGACGGATGGCAAGAAGGGAAAGCCGAGGGAAGAGAAGAAGGAAGAGCTGAAGGAAGAGCTGAAGGAAGAGCTGAAGGAAGAGCTGAAGGAAGAGCTGAAGGAAGAGCTGAAGGAAGAGCTGAAGGAAGAGCTGAAGGAAGGGCTGAAGGAAGAGCTGAAGGCGAAAAAGAAGCCAAGAAAAAGATTGCACTCAACCTTCTGTCCTTGGGCATTCCTGTTGCCACAATTGTCCAGGCCTCTGGATTGACAAAGGAAGAAATAGAAAAATTATAACCGCCACTTTCTTTGCACAATTCAATTATTATTTGTAAATTTGCAGCCGCTAAAGTTGCTGTATGGCAACTTGGCATCAAAAAGGATATTATTTTACCGGTAAAAAAGATATTTTAGATAATGAAGATAGAAAACGAAATCATCAGCTCGGTCATCGCTGCGGTGAAAGAGCTTTATGGTCAGGACGTGCCAGAGAAGATGGTAGCCCTGCAGAAGACCAAGAGTAATTTCGAAGGTAACCTCACCCTCGTAGTATTCCCTTTCCTAAAGATGTCGAAGAAGAAACCTGAGGATACAGCACAGGAAATCGGTGAGTACTTGAAGAAGAATTGCGCCAATGTCATCGCAGACTTCAACGTAGTAAAGGGTTTCCTGAACCTTTCTATCGCTCCTGCCGCTTGGGTAGGACTCCTGAACGACATCCACGCCGACGAGAAATTCGGCGAGAAGCCTGTTACGGAGAACAGTCCGCTCGTAATGATTGAGTATTCTTCCCCTAACACCAACAAGCCTCTCCACCTCGGTCATGTGCGCAACAACCTCTTGGGCTGGTCTCTGGCACAGATCATGGAGGCGAACGGCAACAAGGTCATCAAGACCAACATCGTCAATGACCGTGGCATCCACATCTGCAAGTCTATGCTCGCTTGGCAGAAATGGGGCAACGGCGAGACTCCCGAGACGTCGGGCAAGAAGGGCGACCACCTCATCGGCGACTACTATGTGGCTTTCGACAAGCACTACCGTGAGGAGATTACAGAGCTGAAGGCCCAGTACGAGAAGGATGGCATGGACGAAGAGGCTGCCACCGAGAAGGCTAAGGCAGAGGCTCCGCTCATTAAGGAGGCTCACGAGATGCTCGTGAAATGGGAGCAGGGCGACCCAGAGGTTCGTGCCCTTTGGGAAAAGATGAACAGTTGGGTATACGCCGGCTTCGACGAGACCTACAAGATGATGGGCGTCGGCTTCGACAAGATATATTATGAGTCGAACACTTATCTGGAGGGTAAGAAGAAGGTGGAGGAAGGCTTGGAGAAAGGTCTCTTCTTCCGCAAGGACGACAATTCGGTTTGGGCAGACCTCACCGGCGAGGGGCTCGACCAGAAGCTCTTGCTCCGCAGTGACGGCACCTCTGTCTATATGACCCAGGACATCGGTACCGCCGATCTCCGTTTCAAGGACTTCCCCATCGACAAGATGATTTATGTAGTAGGTAACGAACAGAACTACCACTTCCAGGTTCTCTCCATCCTCCTTGACCGCCTCGGCTTCAAGTGGGGCAAGGACTTAGTTCACTTCTCCTACGGTATGGTGGAGTTGCCCAACGGCAAGATGAAGAGCCGCGAGGGAACTGTTGTGGATGCCGATGACCTGATGGCAGAGATGATCAAGGATGCCCGCAATACCTCTGACGAACTCGGAAAGTTCGCCGACATGAGCGAGGAAGAGCGTCAGGAAATCTCACGCATTGTGGGTCTCGGAGCCTTGAAGTATTTCATCCTCAAGGTAGATGCACGCAAGAATATGCTCTTCAACCCTGAGGAGAGCATCGACTTCAACGGAAACACAGGTCCGTTCATCCAGTACACCTATGCCCGTATCCGCAGCATCATGCGCAAGGCTGCGGCCGACGGCATCGAGATTCCTGCCCAGTTGGGTACCGATGCTCCCATCAACGAGAAGGAGATTGACCTCATCCAGAAGATGAACGAGTTTGCCGCAGCTGTGGCAGACGCAGGCAACAACTATAATCCTGCCGGCATCGCCAACTACTGCTATGAGCTGACCAAGGAGTTCAACCAGTTCTACCACGACTATAGCATCCTCAATGCCGAGAGTGAGGCTGAAAAGACTACCCGCTTGGTGCTCGCCGCCAACATTGCCAAGATTCTGAAGAACGGTATGGGCTTGCTCGGCATCGAGGTTCCCGAGAGAATGTAATGAGATAAGAATCAGAATACAGACAAACCATGAGCATATTCCTGGGATGACACAAGGGGTATGCTCATTTTTTATTATAAGAGACAATATGACCAACCAACCCGTCAATCCTCCCTCATGGAGAAACGACACCGTACTGCCCTTGCCCAATGAAGTGAAGGCAAACGCCTGGGCTGTGGACGCTGCCTGCTCCGGCAATCCCGGTCCGATGGAATACCAATGCATCGACCTCCAGACTGGCGCACAGGTATTCCACTTCGGTCCTCTCCATGGCACCAACAACATCGGTGAGTTCCTCGCCATCGTCCATGCCTTGGCATTGATGGAGCAAAAGGGAATCAAAGACAAGGTGATTTACAGTGACAGTGTGAATGCCCAGTTGTGGGTAAACAAGAAGCAGTGCAAGACCAAGTTGGAGCACAATGCCAAGACAGAGCCGCTCTACCAGATCATTGCCCGGGCCGAGAACTGGCTCCGCACCCATCACGTCACCACTCCCATCTTTAAGTGGGAAACCAAGAAGTGGGGCGAGATACCTGCCGACTTCGGCAGGAAGGGATAAAAGAAGGCTTATTCCTCCTTCAATCCCTCAATATATTCCCACAGCTCCTTATAGAACGGATGCCTCGTCATGGTGTCCTTGTTGCCGAGGATGATGAGCTTCATCCTCGCCCTCGTCATCGCCACATTCATGCGGCGGAGGTCTTTGAGGAACCCTATCTGTCCCTCGTCATTGGAACGCACGAGGGAGATGAGAATGATGTCACGTTCCTGCCCCTGGAAGCCATCCACCGTGTTCACGCTGACGAGACGGCGGTAGGGCTTGAAGAAGTCATATTTCTTGATGAGCCTTTTAAGATATTGTACCTGCGCGCGATAGGGCGAGATGATGCCCACGTCGATGCGGTCGTCCAGCACCCTCTGCTTGCCTATTTTGGTAAGGTATTCGGCGAGGGTGAGGAGCGTCAGCTCCGCTTCCGCCTTGTTGATGCGCCCGTAGCTCTCCCCCACAAACTGTTCCCGGAAATCATTGTCGGGCGTTTCCTCAATGGTGTCTGTGGGTTCCTTGGCAGAGGTATCTATCCAAGTGATGGGATGGTCGTAGTCGAGGATTCCACGGTATCTCACCTGCGGCGCACTCTCCACCTGTCCTTTGTAGAACCAGTTGCTGGAGAAACGCATGATCTGGTCATTCATACGGTATTGCGTCTTCAGCAAGGTCACCACCTCGGGTTTATTCTCCGCAATGCGCTCCATGAGCGTTTTGCCCAGTCCGGCACGCAGGGCGGCGATGCTCTTCACGGTAGGCGGAAGCTGGCAATGGTCGCCGGCGAGAATGACCCTTGACGCACGGCGCATGGGAATCCAACAGGCAGCTTCCAAGGCTTGAGCCGCCTCGTCGATGAACAAGGTACCAAACTTCATTCCCTCCAGCAACCTGTGGGCAGACCCCACCAACGTACAGGCAATGACACGCGCCTCACCGAAGAGTTCCTGATTGATGCGTATCTCCATCTCTGCGGCACGACTCTTCAACCGGTCCATCTTCTGGTGCCAGTTCTCACTTCCTTTTTTCCTGTTCCTTCTCAGTTCACGGATGGTCTTGCGGATTGCCCATAGCTGCGGATAGTCGGGATGGCTCTCGAAGCGCCGCTCGTAGGTGAAGCCCAACATCTTGTCGTTCACCCTCGTGGGGTTGCCGATGCGCAGCACGTTGATGCCACGGTCCACGAGCTTTTCCGAAATCCAGTCCACTGCCATGTTGCTCTGTGCGCATACCAATACCTGGCTTTCCCTCATCAGTGTCTCGTTGATGGCTTCCACAAGTGTGGTGGTCTTGCCCGTTCCAGGAGGTCCGTGTACGATGGCCACGTCCTTCGCCCACAACACCTCGTTCACAGCCTTCTCCTGGGTGGGGTTGAGCCATGGGAATCTCATCGGCTCGAAGGAAAACCGCTGAGCCTTCTGTCCTGAATAGAACAGGTCACGGAGATAAGCGAGGCGGTTGCCCTTCGCCTTTATGGTGCGGTCCAGGGCTTCGAACATCAACCTGTAGCTGCTCTCGTCGAAGGAGAGTTGCACGCCGACAGGATCCGTGGACTGCTGTAGTTCGAGCAGAGGTGCTGAGTCGGGAACGGTAATGACCATCCTGTCGCCGTCCACGAAGCTCACCGTACCTGTGAAGGAGAAATATTTCAGAGAAGAGTGAAGAGTGAAGAGTGAAGAATTCTCTTGCTTTTTCTCCTGCATATTAAGTGAAAGATCATTGGATTCTTCATTCTTCACTCTTCGTTCTTCACTTCTGAAGAACATGACTGGTCGTCCGAACTCGAAGTTGTGTTCGATGTCCTGGTCTGAGGTGCGGAACACCTCGACGACAGTCTGGTTGAGCGAGTTGTAGAAGCTCTTGCCTACACGCAGCGGAAACCAGGCATCGCCCCTTTTCACCTTCCGCTGCAATCCGATTTGTTCGGTGAGCTTGCGGAAAGCCTCTTTCTCCGTATAATATTCCAGTTGCAACAACGTGCGCTGCTGCATCAGAGCCTGGATGGGTGAGATTTGTTCCATCTTTATTTTCTCGATTAGGATTTTTTTTGTATTTTTGCGCCCACAACAACTCTTGGAAGAATCAATGACGAACGAAACCATCATCTTGGAAGACCTGTGCATAGGCTATCGGTCTGGCAAGCAACAGCACATTGTGACGGAAGGCATCAATGCCTCTCTCCACGACAGTGAGCTGACTTGTCTGATAGGTGCCAACGGCGTGGGCAAGAGTACCCTGCTGCGTACACTCGCAGCCTTCCAGCCTCCTCTTTTGGGCAAGATCAACCTCCTGGGCAAACCGCTGCAAGACTATTCTCCGCATCAGTTGGCGCAACTCACGGGAGTGGTTCTCGCCACAAGATCCGATGCCGCCCATCTCACCGTCCGTGAGACCGTGGCATTGGGACGGTCGCCCTACACGGGATTCTGGGGTACACTCTCCAAGGAAGATTGCAGGATTGTGGACGAGGCAATGCGGCAAGTAGGCATCAGTCATCTATACGGCAGGATGACACAGACCCTCAGCGACGGTGAGCGACAGAAGGTGATGGTGGCGAAAGCCCTCGCCCAACAGACACCCGTCATCTTCCTCGACGAGCCGACGGCTTTCCTCGACTTCCCCAGTAAGGTGGAAACCTTGCAGATGCTCCACCGGCTGGCGCACGACCTTCACAAGACCATCTTCCTCTCCACACACGATGTGGAACTGGCGTTCCGCCTGGCAGACTGTCTGTGGGTGATGGAGGAAGGGAGCCGACTCTCTGTTGGTTCGCCCCGGGAGCTTGCCGATGACGGCACACTCGCCCGGTTCGTGGAGCGCGACGGCATCATCTTCGACAAAGCCACCCTCTCCATACGCATCACAGCACCATAGGAACGGCTTTTTTACCTGATGATTTCCATCAGGTCAGCAATAGAGCGGTTGAAGGGACCGTTGTGTTCCAACTTGACGGTACACATGGCAGCGGCGAACTTTCCTGCCTCCGTGGGATTGGCCCCCAACAAGCGCATATAGAGATAGCCTGCCGAATAGGTGTCGCCGCAACCCGTAGCATCCACCACCTCATGGGGAGGATAAGCCGGAATCTCATGGAACTCGCCGTCCACATAGACGAGCGAGCCCTCGCTGCCTAATGTGATGATCACCTCAGCGACACCCCATGAGTGGAGCAGCAACGCAGCCTCCCGAGGGTCTTTCAGCCCCGTGACCGTCTCCATCTCCACCTCATTCACCTTCAGGTAGTAGGTACTGCGGAGTACCCTCAACTTGTCTTCCCAGTCAACGGGATACACCTTCTCGTCCCTCACCTCTCTCAGATAGCCCTGCACGTCGATGGAGACCCTGCCCTTGGAGGCGAGGTACTCCACCACCTCCACAGGGAAATCGTCACGCAACAAACTGCCCAAGTGATAGACCTTGGCCTCCACGCCGCGCAGTTGTTCCACGGTGAAGGGGTCAGCCTTGGCAAGCACCCTCTGGCTACGCTCGTTCTGGTTCTCACCATAATAGGTATTCTCGAAGAACACCGTGTTGCGCGAGGGATTGAGCGTAACGTCGATGCCCGCCTTGCGCATCTTCTCCACAGGTTCCTTTTCGGTGGGGTCCATCGCAGTCACCAGACGGAACGAAACGTCCTTGGGCAACTGGTTGATGGCGTATGCGAAATAGAAGGAGGTACCGCCCGCCATATTGACGACACGGTTGGGTGTCACGATTTTGTCCTTCGTGATGTGTCCTATGCAACAAATATCTTTCATTTCTTTTCTGTTAAAAAACAACTGCAAAGGTAATAAAAATCTTTCGTTCCCCCCACTCCCTTCACTTATTTTTGCACCTTTGAGGACAATTTC
>CAVEJY010000071.1:0-11722 GCA_963616155.1 Acutalibacteraceae bacterium | reverse complement strand
CGCAAGGAGGCTATTGTCAAGGATAAGGAGACAATGGCAAAGGTGAAGAACGTCTACAAGATGTTCCGTGAGTATATGGATGTGGAACCTGATGCCAAG
The DNA here is from genome assembly GCA_963616155.1 of Acutalibacteraceae bacterium. Taxonomy (GTDB): domain Bacteria; phylum Bacteroidota; class Bacteroidia; order Bacteroidales; family Bacteroidaceae; genus Prevotella. Next base: position 11,623 of record CAVEJY010000071.1, on the reverse strand, counting down.
CGTCCTTCCGTAGCTTACTTCTGTATGGAATATGGCTTGAATCAGGTGCTGAAGATTTACTCTGGCGGTCTCGGTATGCTCGCTGGTGACTATCTGAAGGAGGCTTCCGACAGCAACGTGAATCTCTGCGCTGTAGGTTTCCTCTATCGCTTCGGTTATTTCAAGCAGTCTCTGAGCATGGACGGTCAGCAGATTGCCAACTACGATGCGCAGAACTTCAACTCTCTTCCTATTGAGCGCGTACTCGATGCTAACGGCAATCCATTGGTAGTAGATGTGCCTTATACCAACTATCAGGTACACGCATATGTATGGCAGGTGAATGTAGGTCGTATCAAGTTGTATCTCCTTGATACAGATAATGATATGAACTCTGAATATGATAAGCCTATCACTCACTCACTCTATGGTGGTGACTGGGAGAACCGCTTGAAGCAGGAGATTCTGCTCGGTATCGGTGGTATGCTCGCTTTGAAGAAGATGGGTATCAAGAAGGACATCTACCACTGCAACGAGGGTCATGCTGCTCTCTGCAACTTGCAGCGTCTCTGCGACTACATCGAGGAGGACGGCTTGAACTTCAACCAGGCTCTTGAGTTGGTTCGCGCTTCTTCTCTCTATACAGTACACACTCCAGTGCCAGCTGGTCACGACTACTTCGACGAGGCTCTCTTCGGCAAGTACATGGGTGGCTATCCACAGCGTCTGGGCATCTCTTGGGATGAGTTCATCGGCATGGGTCGTGAGAACGCTGACGACCATGGCGAGCGCTTCTGCCTCTCTACCTTCGCTTGCAACACTTGCCAGGAGGTAAATGGTGTTAGTAAACTCCACGGTTGGGTGAGTCAGCAGATGTTCTCCAACATCTGGAAGGGCTACTTCCCCGAGGAGAACCATGTGGGCTATGTGACCAACGGTGTTCACTTCCCAACTTGGACAGCCACAGAGTGGCGCAAGGTTTACGACAAGTACTTCGACAAGAACTTCATGCACGATCAGAGCAACGAGGAGATTTGGCATGCTATCTACAACGTGAAGGACGAGGAGATCTGGAATACCCGTATGACTCTGAAGAAGAAGCTCGTGGCTTATATCCGCGAGAAGTTTACAGAGACATGGTTGAAGAACCAGGGTGACCCAGCTCGCGTGGTGTCTCTCTTGGAGCGCATCAACCCCAATGCCCTGATGATTGGCTTCTGCCGTCGTTTTGCTACATACAAGCGTGCCCACTTGCTCTTCACCGACTTGGATCGCTTGGCCAAGATCGTGAACGATCCAGAGCATCCCGTATTGTTCTTCTTCTCTGGTAAGGCTCACCCGGCTGACGGTGCAGGCCAGGGCTTGATCAAGAAGATTTTCGAGATTAGCCAGCGTCCTGAGTTCCTCGGCAAGATTATCTTCCTCGAGGACTACGACATGACATTGGCCCGCCGCTTGGTTTCCGGTGTGGACATTTGGATGAATACTCCTACACGTCCATTGGAGGCTTCTGGTACATCTGGCGAGAAGGCCGAGATGAACGGTGTTGTCAACCTCTCCGTACTCGACGGTTGGTGGGTTGAGGGCTACCGCGAGGGTGCAGGTTGGGCACTTCCCGAGAAGCGTACCTACCAGAACCAGGGCTATCAGGACCAGCTCGATGCTGCAACTATCTACAATATGTTGGAGAACGAGATCGTTCCTATGTACTACAACAAGAACAAGGAAGGTTTCAGCAAGGAGTGGATCCAGGTGGTGAAGAACTCCATCGCTACCATCGCTCCTCACTATACGATGAAGCGCCAGCTGGATGACTACTATGACAAGTTCTACAACAAGGAGGCTGCCCGCTTCAAGAAGTTGAGCGCCAACGGCAATGCACTTGCCAAGGAGATTGCTCTCTGGAAGGAGCAGGTAGCTGAGCGCTGGGACGGCATCCATGTGGTTTCCAAGATCGACGAGTCAGCCAATGGTTCTGAGACAGGCAAGAAGTACAAGAAGCAGTATGTCATCGACGAGCAGGGCTTGAACGATGCTGTTGGCTTGGAGCTTGTTGTGTTGAACGAGCATCCAGAGGACGGCAGACAGATTCATGGTGTCTATCCGTTCAAGGTGGTTGGCCACGAGGGCAACAACTTCACATTCGAGGTGGAGATCGAGCCAGTGAACGCCGGTACATTCAAGACCGCTGTTCGTATGTATCCTAAGAGCGACAAGTTGCCTCACCGTCAGGACTTCTGCTATGTAAAGTGGTTGGACTAATGTGACTTAACTTTCCGATAAAATGAAGCCCGGCAGCAATGCCGGGCTTTTTTAATAAATTTATTTAGCCATAGGACCATGAAAAAAAGAACGAAACATTCTGTTTTCTCGAATTAATAGTGTATTTTTGCAGCAATTATTAACTAATGACAGAAATACGAATGATGACCAGCAAAACCCTATTAGCAACATTGTTGATGACCACTCTCGCCACCAACATGCAGGCACAAGAGAATGGCTTTGATCTGAATGCGCAACGCAAGGAGTCGCAAGAAGTAAACATGATTCCCGGTAGGAAGATGGACCACCAGGGAATAGTCGTCAACCCCACTCCCCATCTGCTCAATGTGGACAAGACCCAATGGCTTGACTTGTCGCAAGGAGTGGCGGTCGTGGACAAGAAGGGAAAGTTTGCCGAAGATGTGAAGTTCCTTTCCGCAGCCAAGAAAGGTGTGAAGATGACGATTGACTTTGGCGAGAAACAGGCGGCTAAGACAGGCGTGAAGGCGGTGTCTGGAGCCTATAAGCTGACGGTCAACGCAAAAGGCATCAGCATCACGGGCTATGACGAGCGGGGAGCCTTCTATGCGCTCCAGACCTTGCAGCAGTTGCTTGCCAGTCCTACCTGCAAGGACGGAAAACTGCCTTACACCGAGTGTGGCGATTATCCCGACCTGCCTTGGCGAGGTGTGGTGGAGGGCTTCTATGGAGAACCTTGGTCACACCAGGTGCGCCTCTCGCTCATCGAGTATTATGGCAAGAACAAGATGAACACCTATCTCTATGGCCCCAAGGACGATCCTTTCCACAGCAGTCCCAACTGGCGCGAGCCTTATCCCGAGAAGGAGGCGCAGAACATCAGCGAATTGGTACAGGCGTGCCGTCGCAACCGTGTGGACTTCGTATGGGCGATACATCCTGGACAGGACATCAAGTGGAACGAGGAAGACTACCAGAACCTGGTGCGTAAGCTCAACCTGATGTACGACCTGGGCGTGAGGGCCTTCGCCGTATTCTTCGACGACATCTCGGGCGAGGGAGCCAATCCCGCCAAGCAGGTGGAGTTGCTCAACAGGCTTGCCAAGGAGTTTGTGAAGGCAAAGGGTGACGTTGCCCCATTGGTGATGTGTCCCACCGATTATTCCAAGCTGTGGGCGAATCCGAAGCCCACGGGATCGCTGGCCATCTTCGGCAATACCCTCGACCCATCCATCAACGTGTTCTGGACAGGCGACGCTGTGTGCAGTGACCTGACCAAGGAGACCCTCGACTGGGTGAACAGCCGCATCAAGCGCCCTGCCTATTACTGGTGGAACTTCCCCGTGACAGACTATGCGCGCCACATCATCATGCAAGGTCCTACTTATGGTCTGGAGAACACACTCACGGACAAGGACCTCTGTGGTCTCGTCAGCAACCCGATGGAACACGGAGAGGCTTCAAAACTGGCACTCTATGGCGTAGCTGACTATACCTGGAACATCAGCCAGTACAATGCCCTCGATAACTGGGAACGTGGACTCGTAGATCTGACACCGGAGGCCCATGATGCCTATCGCACCTTTGCCATGCACTCCTGCGATACGGAGACAGGTTATCGCAGAATCGAGTCGTGGGAGACCCATCCGTTCAAGGTAGACAACTATACAGATGCGGAATTCAATGCCATGCAGCAAGAGTTTGAGAAGGTGTCGAAGACCCCGGCTGAGATGGAGGCAAACTGCAAGAACCAACTGTTGCTCAAGGAACTGCGCCCTTGGCTCACGGAGTTCGGAAAGTTGGGCAAGCGTGGCGAGAATACCATGCAGCTCATCAAGGAATACAAGGCAGGTGACGATGCCGCCTTCTGGGACGGATACGTGAACAACCGCATGAGCAAGGAAGACCTTGCCGCCTATGAGGCGCATAAGTCGGGCACCATGGTGTTGCAGCCTTTCTACCAGACCGCAATGGACGACATGGCATCGGGATTCTTCAAGAAATTGACAGGCAAGGTGCCCTCCTTCTATCAGGGAGTGGGAACTTACGCCACGGTGAAGACCACGCAGAGCAAGTTGATGTTCGACAACGATTCCACCACCTATTATCACTCTGGCACAGGTCAGCACACCGATGACTGGGTGGGTGCTGACTTGGGATGCGTGAGACCCGTCCATGAGGTAAGGATTCTGCAAGGCCGCAATTCCGTGGATGACGTAGACTACTTCGACCATGCCATCTTAGAGTGTTCGGAAGACGGACAGACCTGGACGCCCCTGACCGGCGAACTCAGCAAGCAGTATGTCATCAACTGGAAAGGTGAGCAAGCGGTGAATGCCCGTTATGTGAGACTCAGAAAACTGCAGTCCGACAAGACCAACTGGATAGCCGTGCGTTCCTTCGACGTGAACCCTGCCGCCAGCTATGCCTTCGACGAGAATCCATGTACCTCGCTGACAAGCAACGGTGTGTACACCTTCGACGTAGAAAAGGGTGTGAAGGGATACACCTTGTTGCAGAAGGTGAAGCAGGGCGAGAAGGTGACTTTCAACCAATACAACGCCAAGGGCAAGTTGATAGCCAGCGCGCCCATCGACGCTTCGTTCGCCAAGGTGCAGTTGGAGAAGAAGGCCGCAAAAGCTGAGATTGCAGGAAACGTAGAAATCTTCGAGATTATTCCAGTGGAATAGGGGAGGAGTGATTGAAAAAAACAAGCGAGGGGGCTTTCATCCGAAACCAGTTTGGTGGACGAAAGCTCCCTCGCTTGTTTATGGAGAGAAATTCATACGCCCCAATGGACGCATGAATAACTTTTACTTCTGAATGGCAATCTTCTTCACACGGCGCTCATGGCGACCGCCCTCGAAAGTGGTGGAGAAGAACTCGTCGAGAATGGCCTCGGCGGTTTTGTTGTCAACAAATCTTCCAGGAAGAACCAGCACGTTCGCATCGTTGTGCTGACGCACGAGATGGGCAATTTCCTTGCACCATGCCAAACCGGCGCGCACACCTTGATGCTTGTTGAGCGTCATGGCGATACCCTCACCGCTGCCGCAGATGCCAATGCCAGGGTATACTTCACCGCTCTCGATTCCTTCGGCGAGGGCATGGCCGAAGTCGGGATAGTCAACGCTTGCATCGCTATAAGTGCCGTAATCCTTCACGGGATAACCCTTCTTCTCCAGGTATTCCAGTACAAACTGCTTCAAAGGGAAGCCAGCGTGGTCGCTGGCAATTCCTACTGTCTTTACTTCCATAATACTTACGTTTAAGAGTGAAGAACGAAGAGTGAAGAGTAAGAATTCTATAGCTTCGACTCTTGTGTATCTTCTTTACTTCACAAGGTTAATAAATTATGTATATCCTAAAAAAGGAGTGAAGAGCGAGAGAAAGTTCCTCAAGGTTATCATTGAGATAAACATTTGGATTCTTTACTCTTCGTTCTTCACTCTTCACTTTATATTATTACTCTGCCAAGAAGGCCTTCACCTGCTTGTAGACGTTCTCGCCAGTGTAGCCCAGCTTCTCGTCGAGCACCTTGTAAGGAGCTGAGAAACCGAAGCTCTCCATGCCCCATACCTTGCCGTTAGCACCTACGAGACCCTCGAGGGTCACGGGCAGACCTGCTGTCATACCGAAGATTTTGGCACCCTTGGGCAGCACGCTCTCCTGATACTCCTTGCTCTGGCCACGGAACAAGCCCTCAGAAGGAGCGCTTACCACGCGAACCTTGATGCCGTCCTTGCGCAAAGCCTCTGTGCCAGCCTCCAAGGTAGAAACCTCAGAACCGCTTGCCACGAGGATTACATCAGGATTCTCGTCGCTACCTGCCACGATGTAAGCACCCTTGGCTGCCTGCTCGTAATCTGTACCCTCAGGCAACTTGGCGATGCCTTGACGAGAGAAGATGAGGGCTGTAGGAGTCTCCACGTTCTCCATAGCGAGTTTCCAGCATACAGTAGTCTCGTCTGCGTCTGCAGGACGGAACACGCGAACGCTGTCCTTGCCAGCGTGGTTCTTCAACTTCTCCATCAAGCGAATCTGTGCCTCCTGCTCCACAGGCTCGTGGGTAGGACCATCCTCACCTACGCGGAATGCGTCGTGTGTCCAGATGAACTTCACAGGCACCTGCATCAGGGCAGCGATACGAACGGCTGGCTTCATGTAGTCGGAGAACACGAAGAAGGTACCCATGGCTGCCACCACACCACCGTGGAGCATCATACCGATACACATATCTGCCATTGTCAGCTCAGCTACACCTGCCTGGAAGAATGCGCCGGAGAAGTCACCGCGAACGATGCTTTTGGTCTTCTTCAGGAAGCCGTCGGTCTTGTCAGAGTTGGAGAGGTCGGCAGAAGCGCAGATCATGTTGGGCACCTGCTCTGCCAATATGCCGAGACAAGCTGCACTGGCGGCACGGGTGGCTGAACCAGCCTTCTGCTCCACCTTGCTCCAGTCTACCTTGGGAGCCTTGCCACTGAACCACTCGTCCATCTGGGCAGCCTTTTCAGGGTTAGCTTTGCGCCATTCGGCCTCTGCGGCCTTGCGCTCTGCCACGATACCTTTCAGCTCCTCTGCACGCTTGGCATAGATTTCCTTCACGTCGTCGAAGATTACGAAAGCGTTCTCTGGATCACCGCCCAAGTGCTTGATGGTGTTGCTGTAAGCGTCTCCGCCGAGAGGTGCGCCGTGGGTGTTGATGCAAGCCTCGTAGCTGGTGCCGTCGGCACGGAGGGCACCCTTGCCCATGATGGTCTTGCCGATGATGAGGGTAGGACGCTCCTGCTCCTTCTGGGCTGCGTCGAGTGCCTCGCGGATCTGTGCCACGTCGTTACCGTTGATTTTGATCACGTTCCAACCCCAAGCCTTGTACTTCATCTCTGTGTCCTCAGTCATCACCACGCCACACTCTGTGGAGAGCTGGATGTCGTTGGAGTCGTAGAACATGATGAGGTTGTTCAGGCCGAGGTTGCCGGCGATGCGGCCCACGCCCTGTGAGATTTCCTCCTCTACGGCACCGTCGGAGATGTAGGCGTAGATCTTGTGCTGCATCATCGTGGAACCGAGGCGGGCCTCCAGGAACTTCTCTGCCACGGCAGCACCTGCTGCGAGGGCATGACCCTGACCGAGAGGACCTGATGAGTTCTCGATGCCGCGCTCCAGATCAAGCTCTGGGTGACCGGGAGTCACCGAACCCCACTGGCGGAACTGCTTCAAGTCTTCCATAGAGAAGAAACCGCGCATTGCCAAACCGGCGTAGAGCATCGGGCTCATATGACCGGGGTCGAGGAAGAAACGGTCGCGGCCTGTCCATGTAGGATCAGCTGGATCGTAAACCAGGTACTCGGCGAAGAGTACGTTGATGAAATCGGAACCGCCCATGGCACCGCCTGGGTGACCAGAGTTAGCTTTCTCTACCATTGAAGCAGCCAAGATACGGATGTTGTCGGCTGCATGATTCATTACTTTAATGTCGTTCATATTAATTTTAATTATGTTTTTAGTTCTGTTTACAAATTTACTACTTTATTTTCAAAACTGCGATGGATTTCGCAGGAATTTTCACCTTCAGTGTATTTTTCTTGATTTTTGCGTCCTTGAACGCCACTGGTTTCACCTTTTCGGGATTCTCGAAGTCATTGTAGTCGCTGATGGCCTTGCAGGTGAGCAACTGACCGGTCACCGTCTTGGCGTTGGTACCGTCCAGTGCCAGCTCCACCTCCTGTGCCTTGTCGAGGCTCACGTTGGCGAGCGAAACCACGATGGTGCCGTCTGCCTTCTTGGCTGCGGATGTGGATACGAGTGGAATCTTCCTGCCGTCTTTGGCGTGGTCATCGCCGCGCACGTCCATCGAGTCGCACTTCACGTCCATGGGCAGGTAAGTGGCCTCCTGAAAGTCCTTGTATATGTTGAACACATGATAGGTGGGGGTGAGTACCATGTGGCCCGTGCCCTTGGTGTCGGTGAGAATCATCGACTGCAGCACATTCACCACCTGTGCGATGTTGCACATTCTGATACGGTCGGTGTGGCGGTGGAAGACGTTGAGTGAGAGGGCTGCCACGAAGGCGTCGCGCATACAGTTCTGCTGGTAGAGGTGACCCTTGATGGTGCCCGGCTCCTCATCCCACCATGTGCCCCATTCGTCCACGAGCAGTCCCACCTGTTTCTTGGGGTCTTGCTGGTCCATGATGGCCTCGTGCTTCTTGATGACATCCTCGATGCCCAGGCACTTGCCCAGAGTCCAGTAGTAGTCGTCGTTGCTGAACTTGGTGGCGGAACCCTTGCTACCGGTCCATCCTGTCACCGTATAATAATGTAAGGAGATGCCGTTGGCGCGCTGTCCCACGCGGTCCATGAGAACCTTGGTCCAGTTGTAGTCGTAGTCGCTGGCTCCCGAGGCTATCTTGTACAGCTCGTTGCCGTCGTAGTTGCGGCAGTATACGGAGTAGCGGCGGAAGAGGTCGGAGTAGTATTCGGGGCGCATATTGCCACCGCAGCCCCAGCTCTCGTTGCCCACGCCGAGGTATTTCACTTTCCATGCCTTGTCGCGCCCGTTCTGTCGGCGCAATTTCGCCATGGGCGTGTCGCCGTCGCTGGTCATGTATTCCACCCATTTGGCGAGTTCCTCCACGGTGCCCGAGCCTACGTTGCCGCTGATATAGGGCTCGCAGCCCAACATCTCGCAGAGGTTGAGGAACTCATGTGTGCCGAAGGAGTTGTCCTCGATGGTGCCTCCCCAGTTGTTGTTCTGCATCTTGGGGCGCTTCTCGCGGGGGCCGATGCCGTCCATCCAGTGGTATTCATCGGCGAAGCATCCGCCAGGCCATCTCAGCACGGGCACCTGCAGGTCCTTGAGTGCCTGTAGCACGTCGTTGCGATAGCCTTGCGTGTTGGGGATGTTGGAGTTAGGACCTACCCAAAGACCGCCATAGATGCAGCTGCCGAGGTGTTCCGCGAACTGGCCGTAAATCTCCTTGGGGATTTTCTGCTTGCCCTGGCCCACATGGATGGTACCTGTGGCATCCTGTGCCTGGGCAGTGAATGCCACTGTGGCGCAAAGGAGGGAAGTCGTTAAGAATTTCTTCATAAATATAATTGTTTTAGTTATGTAATCGGTTATGGTTCGCTATGGCTTGTTGTTTTTTGGTGTAAAATTACAATTTTATTTTGATACGGCAATACTTTTCCCGACTTTTTTTTGCGATTAAGTGTATTTTTAACATCTATTGTGCTGAGGAGATGGGAAAAATGCGGTGAAAATGAAAAAACACGGGGAAAAGTGTTGGGAAATCGGGAAAAAATCGTACCTTTGCACATCGAAAGCAGTGTCCCGGCTTGTCGCTGGCATCCCTATGGGTGCAAGAGGAAAGTCCGGGCAGCGCAGGGCATCCCACTTCCGAAAATAGAAGCTATTGGTGACAGTAGGTGTCGGCAGAAGAGAATGACCGCCCGAAACTTATCCCGTATCCATGCGGGGGTAGTGTCGGGCAAGGGTGAGAAGGTGGCGTAAGAGACCACCAGCTGGCGGGTGATCGCCAGGCTGTGCCATCTGGGAGCTGTAAGCTCATGTATACCGCAGACTGAGGGCGGCTCGTCCGAATGTTCCCCCTTGTGGGGACGGCTGTGGAGGGTAGAGTGCTCAAGCCCCGGGGTGACCCGGGGATTAGATAAATGACAGGCGGTCAAGCGCAACAGCGCAGGGCAACAGAACTCGGCTTATAGGGGCACTGCTTTTCTTTTTTCCTTAGCCTAAGGACTTCTCCCACAGTGGGAGGGATTTCTCATTATATTCATCCATAACAATAAACGACAATGAACATCAGAGAACCCGAAAAGCAATTCTTCGATGACTTTGAACACAAGGTCACGGGAAAGATCAAGACATACGGCGACAAGCCCGACTTCCCCAAGCTCGCCGACTACGGCATCGACCAACAGGAATTCGACGGTTACCTCTTCGACAAGCAGGCTATTCTCGATATGGGTGGCAGCCAGCGCAGCCAGCTCACGGTGGGTGGCATCATCACCGTATTGCCCGTGCTGGTGCTCTCGGCTTTCCCGGATAGCTCGTCGGTGTATGCGGCTGGCAAGATGTGGGCGACGGTGGTGGCGCTTGCCATCGGACTGATGATTGCCCTATTCTTGAAGGCGGTACTGAAGATGGTTATCTTTTGGCGTTTGGGCAAGCTGAAGGATGCAAAGATGGAGTCTTACATCAAGGCGGTGCTCTTCTATCCATCCTAAAGGCACCGATAAAAATATAAAGGATGGGATGATTAATGACACAGGGTCTGCTTTTCCGAAAGCAGACCCTGTGTGTTATGGGATTAGATGTTGGGAGTGTCCCAAACCTTGGTCTTTGTGCATTCGAGCGGCTGTGACAGGTTGCCCACCTTCAGGGTGAAGTCACCCTCTTCGAGAATCCATTTGCCGTCGGCACCCACATAGGCGAGGTTCTTGGCAGGGATGGTGAAGGAGACAGTCTTGGTCTCGCCGGGCTGCAGGTCAATCTTCGTGAAGTCGCGCAGACGCTTGTTGTCGGGAACCATCGAGGCGACGAGGTCGCTGGAGTAGAGCAGCACCACTTCCTTGCCCGCCTTCTTGCCGGTGTTCTTCACGTCTACCGTCACCGTCAGTTGGTCGTCGGCTGTGAACTTCGACCGGCTCACCTTCATGTTGCTGTACTCATAGGTGGTGTAGCTCAGACCATAGCCGAAGGGCCACTGCAGCGAAACCTTTGCGTCGTAGTTGTAGGCACCCTCCATCGTGCCCACTTCCTCAGACACCTTGTAGTCGTAGGTGTGGAGGGAATTGATTTCCTTAGGATAGGTGTAGGGCATCTTGGCGGAGAAGTTCACGTCGCCTGCGAGGAGACTTGCGAGTGCGTCGGCACCGTAGTTGCCGGGCAGCAGGATGTCCACCACGGCATTGGCAAGCGGCTCGATGTCAGCGATGAGACGTGGACGACCCTCATTCAGGATGAGGATGATAGGCTTGCCGGTCTTGGCGAGCTCCTTTACCAGGTTGCGCTGGTTCTCGGAGAGCCAGAGGTCGCTGAGGTTACCGGGGGTCTCGCAGTAGGAGTTCTCGCCCACGCAAGCCACGATCACGTCGGCATTGGCGGCGGCTCTGACGGCCTTGCCTATTTCGGGGGCGTTCTCCTCATAATAGGCACCGTCCTCGTTGTAGGTTACGCCCTGCTCGAGGGTGATGTTCTCCTTGCCGTACTTGTTGCAGAGTGCCTCGTAGATAGTGTTGTACTTGGTGGCAAGGTCTTCTGCCTTCGACCCTTGCCAGGTGTAGCTCCAGCCACCGTCGAGACAGCGCATCTGGTTGGCGTTGGGACCCGTGAGGAGAATCTTCTTGCCCTTGGCGAGCGGCAGGATGCCGTCGTTCT
>CAVEJY010000070.1:0-30330 GCA_963616155.1 Acutalibacteraceae bacterium | reverse complement strand
AGCTCCTTATGGTGGCAGGCTTCGACCGCTATTTCCAGATTGCCAAATGCTTCCGTGACGAGGACTTGCGTGCAGACCGCCAGCCTGAGTTCACACAGATAGACTGCGAGATGAGCTTCGTAGACCAGGACGATGTCATCAACCTCTTCGAGGAGATGGCCCGCCACCTCTTCAAGGAAATCCGTGGTGTGGAGCTTCCCAAGTTGGAGCAGATGACATGGCACGAGGCGATGAGACGCTTCGGTAGCGACAAGCCCGACTTGCGTTTCGGCATGGAATTCGTGGAGCTGAAGGAGGCTTTCACCGGCAAGGGAGAGTTCCCTGTTTTCGATGAGGCTCAGTACATCGGCGGTATCTGTGTGCCGGGGTGTGCCGACTATAGCCGCAAGCAGCTCAACGAACTGACCGATTTCGTGAAGCGTCCGCAGGTGGGTGCCAAGGGACTTGTGTACATCAAGTACAACACCGACGGAACGGCAAAGAGCAGTGTCGACAAGTTCTACTCTCCCGAGGTGTTGGCGGAGATTAAGGAGGTGATGGGTGCCAAGGATGGCGACCTCGTGCTGATTTTGAGTGGCGACAATGCCAACAAGACCCGCGTTCAGCTCTGCTCCCTGCGACTGGAGATGGGCAACCGTCTGGGCTTGCGCGACAAGAATGTGTTCAAGTGCCTTTGGATTGTCGACTTCCCTCTGTTCGAGTGGAGCGACGAGGAGCAGCGCCTGATGGCCACTCACCATCCGTTTACCATGCCCAATCCCGACGACATCCCCTTGCTCGACGAGCATCCCGAGCAGGTGCGTGCCAAGGCATACGACTTCGTGTGCAACGGTATTGAGGTGGGCGGTGGCTCCCTGCGTATCCACGACACCAAGTTGCAGGAGAAGATGTTCGAGGTACTCGGTTTCACGCCAGAGCGTGCCGAGGCACAGTTTGGCTTCTTGATGAATGCCTTCAAGTACGGTGCGCCACCTCATGCAGGTCTTGCCTTCGGGCTCGACCGCTTCGTCAGCATCATGGCTGGCCTTGACAGCATCCGTGACTGCATCGCGTTCCCCAAGAACAACTCTGGTCGTGATGTCATGCTCGACGCTCCGTCGGCATTGGATCCGAAGCAGTTGGAGGAGTTGGAAATAAAACTTGACATCAAAGAATAATGATAGATGAAAATGCGGAGATGAGAACTTTCTTCATTTTCAGTATGTATGGAGTGCACCTTTTCTTGACGTAAATCAAGAAAAGGTGCATTTTTTCATATTCTTGTATTTTTCTTTGCGAAAAATTCGCAAAAGTGGATAAAAAATACTATTTTTGCAATGTAATGACTGAATTAGGTGACAGATAATTAATACCTACAACACAATATAATTTTACATAAGCATGGTAGAAAAGAAAGAAACGACAAAGGCAGCCACCAAGAAGGCTGTAGTAAAGAAAGCTCCAGCCAAGAAGGCTCCAGCTGCAAAGAAGGCAGTTCTCGCATTGAACGCAGAGAACGCAGGTTTTAAGGCTGGTGATGTTTATCAGGCATTGGCAGCAGCAGAGAAGGCTCTTTCTGTAGCAGAGATTGCAAAGGCTGCTAAGATTGAAGAGAATGAAGTTATCCTTGGCATCGGATGGCTCTTCAAAGAGGGTAAGATTAAAGATGAGGACAACAAGGTTGCTCTCGCTTAAATAAGGATTGATAAAGAGCTGCGACGTCTTTCTATGGGGGAGGTCGCGGCTTTTTTGTTTATGAAAAATCTCGAAAAAGAAATATACCGTGTCCTGACACTCGCAGGCAAAAAAGGACTGAAAACCGACCGCATCGCCCGTCATGTGTTCAATTCCTGTAATTCGATGTTCACCCCGTTGGATTACAAGGAGGTGCATGTCTATGTGTCTCAGTTCCTCATCAGGAAGTCCAAGAACAAGGAGTCCTGGGTGGAGAAAGGGAATGGATATGGGGTGTATCGCCTCAATGCCCGGTCTGAGGAGGCGCGGCAATTCAAATTGCGCTTTCAAGACGCAGCACAGGAGGCCGGGGAACGGATGGTGCAGGAAGACGACAGGTCCTTGTCGTTGTTCTGACTTTTTTTTAAAGAACCTTGGGGGAATTCCCTAACCTAACCGTATTATAATATATAATAGGAAATCTAAACTTAACAAACAACTATGGCAAATCAATACTTATTGGGCTTTGATGTCGGCTCCAGTTCCGTAAAGGCATCGCTTACGAATGTAGATAATGGTGAGATTGCTGCTTCTGCTTTCTATCCCGACCATGAGGCTCCCATTACCGCTGTTAAGGCTGGATGGGCGGAGCAAGACCCGCAGATGTGGTGGGAGAACGCCAAGCTCTCGCTCCAGAAAATCATGGCACAGACGGGTGCGAAGGGAGAGGATATCCTCGCTATCGGCATCTCTTACCAGATGCACGGACTCGTGTGTGTCGACAAGCAGCAGCAGGTGTTGCGTCCCAGCATCATCTGGTGCGACTCCCGCGCCGTTCCCTATGGCGAGAAGGCTTTCCGTGACTTGGGGGAGGATGTGTGTCTGGGCAAGTTGCTCAACTCTCCCGGCAATTTCACCGCCTCCAAGTTGGCTTGGGTGAAGGAGAACGAGCCGGAGCTGTTCGACAGAATCGACAAGATCATGCTGCCGGGCGATTATCTTGCCATGAAACTTTCCGGCGAGGTGAAGACCACCATCAGCGGATTGTCAGAGGGCATGATGTGGGACTTCACTGCCAAGAAGCCTGCCAAGTTCCTGCTTGACTATTTCGGATTCGACGAGAGCATGATTGCGGACATCGTTCCTACCTTCTCCGTACAGAGCGTGGTGTGCAAGGCTGCCGCCGACGAACTGGGGTTGAAGGAGGGTACCCCCATCTCTTACCGTGCCGGAGACCAGCCCAACAATGCCGTGAGCCTCAATGTGTTCAATCCTGGTGAGATTGCCAGTACGGCAGGTACATCGGGTGTTGTATATGGTGTGCTCGGCGAGGTCAACTACGACCCGAAGAGCCGTGTCAACACCTTTGCCCATGCCAACTATACCAAGGACTTGGACCGCTTGGGAGTGTTGCTCTGCATCAATGGCACGGGCATCCTGAACGCATGGGTTCACCGAAACATCACGCCTGATGTGAGCTATGCCGACATGAACGACCTTGCCGCAGGAGTACCTATCGGCAGTGAGGGTGTCAAGATTATACCGTTCGGAAACGGTGCCGAGCGTGTGCTGGAGAACAAGGAGGTGGGATGCTCCGTAAGGGGTGTCAACTTCAACAAGCACAATCGTGCGCATATTGTACGCGCTGCCCAGGAGGGCATCGTGTTCAGTTTCTGCTATGGTATGGAAATCATGCAACAGATGGGCATGGACATCAAGAATATCCATGCAGGAAAGGCGAATATGTTCCTCAGTCCGCTGTTCCGCGACACGCTCGCCGGGGTGAGCGGTGCCACCATCGAACTGTATGAGACCGACGGAAGTGCCGGTGCCGCCAAGGGCGCAGGTATCGGTGCGGGCATCTACAAAGACCATGATGAGGCTTTCGCTTCCCTGAAGAAATTGGCGGTCATCGAGCCCAACGAGGCTGACAGGGCTGCCTATCTGGAGGCTTACGCTGCATGGAAGGCCGAGTTAGGGAAACTTTAATGCCGATTTTTCAAGAGGAATGGAAAAAATCCATTCTCCTTTGTCCTTGTTTCGATTTTTTTTATTAACTTTGCCAAATCTACAATAATAAAAGAAGAAAATGGCTTATAAGAATAATCATTTGGTAATTATGGCTGGTGGGGTCGGAAGCCGATTCTGGCCAATGAGTACCGAGGACAGACCCAAGCAGTTCATCGACGTGCTGGGCACGGGACGCTCCTTGCTCCAGCTTACCTTCGACCGCTTCGAGGGCATCTGTAATACGGAGAACGTGTGGGTGGTCACGAACAAGAAGTATGCAAGTCTGGTACATGAGCAATTGCCCGAGATTCCGGAAGGCAACATCTTGCAGGAGCCATGCCGTAGGAACACAGCTCCTTGCATCGCCTACATCAGCTGGCGCATCAAGGAAAAGGACCCGAAGGCAAATATCGTCGTGACCCCGTCCGACCATATCGTCACCAACGGTAATGAGTTCAGGAGGGTAATCGTCTCTGCACTGAAGTTTACGGGCGAGACCGACAGCATCGTCACCTTGGGTATGAAGCCCACACGTCCCGAGACAGGCTATGGTTATATTCAGGGAGACCTCAGTACGCCTTCGGCACGCAACAACGAGATATTCAGGGTAGACCAGTTCAAGGAGAAGCCTGACTTGCAGACGGCGATGAAGTACCTGCAAGACAAGAATTTCTTCTGGAATGCAGGCATCTTCATCATGAGTGCTTCCACCATCGTCAATGCCTTCCGTGTCTATCAGCCAGGACTGGCAAAGATTTTCGAGAGCATGCGCAGCATCTATGGCACAGACAAGGAGCAGGCTGAGATAGACCTGCGCTATCCCGAGTGTGAAAACATTTCCATCGACTACGCCATCATGGAGAAGGCGGAGGAAATCTTCGTGTTCCCTGCCAACTTTGGATGGAGCGACCTGGGTACCTGGGGAAGCCTGCTTTCTGAATCGAGGAAGGACTTGTATGGCAATGCCTTGATAGGCAACAATATCCAGATGATTGAGTCAAAGAACAATATTGTGCATACCTTGCACGAGAAGCAGGTTGTGATACAGGGACTGGAAGGATATATCGTGGCGGAGGAAGACGGTACCTTGCTCATCTGCAAGTTGTCGGAAGAGCAGCGCATCAAGATTTTCTCTGGTAGCGATAAGAAATAGATTTTTTACCTTGGCTCTTTTTCATGGCCAGTAAATAGTGATATGAAAAGAGGATGTGTCCACATAAGCGAGACGCATCCTCTTTTTTAGGTTTATTTCAAGACTTCTGCAGAAAACTTTATTTCTTCTTCAAACCCTTGTAGGCGATGATGGCCACGACCACCACTGCAAGGCCTAAGATGACATAACCTATCTCATGGCTGTACTTCACAGCCTGCTGGTAGACATCCTGAGTGGTCTTGTAGTCGGTGTACTTGTAGATGCCCCATCCGATGGCGGCAAGTACCGTGTTCCAGATACCGGCTCCTACCGTTGTGTAGATCAGAAACTTGCCCAGATGCATCCCCGCAAGTCCTGCAGGGATGCTGATGAGCTGTCTTACAGCGGGAACCAACCTTCCGAAGATAGTGGAGGCGGCACCATGCTTGCGGAAAAATTCCTCGGCAGTCTCCACCTTCTCCCGGTCTATCAGACACATGTGCCCGATTCTGCTGTCCGCAAAGCGGTAGATGATAGGACGGCCCAGGTACTTGGCGATGTAGTAGTTCACCAGTGCGCCAAGGTCTGCGCCGATGGTGGCGAAGACGATGACAAGCACGAGGGTCATGTTGCTCGCCGGGTCCATTGCCTTCCAGGCGGCTGGTGGTACCACGACCTCGGAGGGGAAGGGGATGAACGAACTCTCGATGGCCATGAAGACCGTCACAACCCAGTAGTTCAGGTTGTCCAATATCCAGAGGAAAAGATCTGCTGTATTCATATCCTTTGTCCTTGATTATTTGTTGCTCTGTTTTGCCCAGGTGTCCTTCAGACCCACCGTCTTGTTGAAGATGAGATGGCCGGCTGTCGAGTCGTAGTCGGGGGTATAATAACCGATGCGCTGGAACTGGAGGTAGTCGAGTGGCTTGGAAGTGGAGAGACATTTTTCCACATACGCCTTCTTCACCTGCAGACTGTCGGGGTTGATGAACTTGAGCATATCCTCCACATCGATGCGACTCTTGCCCTGCTCCTTGGAGTAGGCGGAAACCTCGTCGCGAGGATTCTCCACCAGCCACAGGCGGTCGTAGTTCCTGATTTCCGCCTCCAGACAGTGCTTGCAGCTTACCCAGTGGATGGTCTTACCCTTGATCTTCATGTTGGAGTTCGCCTCGCCGGTCTTGGTCTCGGGAATCACCTCAGCGTAAATCTCGACGATGTTGCCCTCTGCGTCCTTCTTACAGTAGTTCTCTTCGGGGCAACGGATGATGTAAGAACTCTTCAGACGCACTTCCTTGCCGGGACCGAGACGGAAGAACTTCTTCGGTGCATCCTCCATGAAGTCGTCGCGCTCTATCCACAACTCGCGGCTGAATTCAATCTCATGGGTTCCGTCTGCCTCGTTCTCCGGGTTGTTCTGTACGGTGTAGGTCTCCACCGCATCCTCGGGGATGTTGGTGAGTACCAACTTGATGGGGTCGAGGACGGCACTCACACGCTTGGCGCGCTTGTTGAGGTCGTCGCGCACTGCACTCTCGAAGAGCGACATCTGGTTGAGGGCATCAAACTTGGTGTAGCCTATCTTGTCGATGAAGCTCAGAATGCCTTCCGGACTGTAGCCACGGCGGCGGAACGCACTGATGGTCGGCATACGGGGGTCGTCCCATCCCTTCACCACGCCTTCCTTGACGAGGATGAGGAGGTTGCGCTTCGACAGGAGGATATGGGTGAGGTTGAGCTTGTTGAACTCGGTCTGTCGGGGACGGTTATCGTCCAAAGGCTTGTCGTCGCCGTCCACCTGCTTTGCCCAGTCCACGAAGAGGTCGTAGAGCGGACGGTGGGGCTCAAACTCCAGCGTGCAGAGCGAGTGGGTGACACCCTCCCAGTAGTCGCACTGCCCGTGGGTGAAGTCATACATGGGGTAGGCGTTCCATTTGCTGCCGGTGCGCCAGTGGGGGATGTTCAGTACACGGTAGATGATGGGATCGCGGAAGTGCATGTTGTCGCTGGTCATGTCTATCTTGGCGCGCAACACCATCTTGCCAGGCTCCATCTTGCCGGAGTTCATCTCCTCGAAGAGGCGAAGGTTCTCCTCGACGGGGCGGTTGCGGTATGGCGATTCTGTTCCGGGAGTCGTGGGGGTTCCCTTTTGTGCGGCAATCTGCTCGGCGGTCTGCTCGTCCACATACGCCTTGCCTTCCTTGATGAGGGCTACGGCCAGATCCCACAGCTTCTGGAAATAGTCGGATGCATAGTAGATGTTGCCCCATTTGAATCCGAGCCACTCGATGTCTCGCTTGATGGCTTCCACATATTCCGTGTCCTCTTTCTGGGGGTTGGTGTCGTCCATGCGCAGGTTGCACACGCCACCGTATTTTTTTGCAATGCCGAAGTCGAGAGCGATGGCCTTGGCGTGGCCGATGTGCAGGTATCCGTTGGGCTCTGGGGGGAAGCGGGTCTGTATGCGTCCGCCGTTCTTTCCCTCCTTGAGGTCATCTTCTACAATCTGTTCCACGAAGGAGAGGCTTTTCTTCTCCTCGTTCTTGTTTTCTTCATTTATAGCCATATCATTCTATGTTTTGTTATATTTATGGTGCAAAGATACAAATTTAATCGCAAGTACGGAAACATTCATGGTATTTATTTCCAAATATGTTTTTAAACATGGAAAAATATTTGTACAGTTCGAATAAATGTCTTATCTTTGCCGACGTTATCCTGAATACAATCTTTTTACCTTAAAAGGACTAATACCTAATTGATTGAATGCCTCTTGCTGTGAAGCAGGAGGCATTTTTGATGTACGCTCGGCATGAGCATTATCTAACGGGTGCAAGTCCCGAGTAAGCCCTAATAGCGGGAGTTACATAGCCAAAGGCAAGGGTGTCCATCGTGAGTTGGAATCTGAAAGAAGCTGGCGGCAAACCTCATCAGGTGCGGTATCAATAAAAACAAAGCATACGAATGGGGTAACTTAATGGGGGCGTATCTCGAATGTCACCCAAAATAGGAACCGCATGCACGGTGGTGTGAGAGGTCGGTAAATACGAAAGTAGGAGGTAAACACCTATTATTAGTATTTACCTCCTACTCGATTGTTGTTTATGCAAGGTCTTTACTCATATCTGATGGCCTCTATCGGGTCGAGCCTTGCCGCCTTCTTGGCAGGATACCAGCCGAAGAACACGCCGGTGAAAGTACATACAGCGAAGCTCATGACGATGCTCCATGCCTCCACCTGTGTCGCGACGTGGAAGAACTGCTGTAGCGAGAAGGAGATGCCCACACCGAGCAGCACGCCGATGATGCCTCCCGTGACGCTGAGCAGGACTGCCTCGATGAGGAACTGGTTGAGGATGTCGATGCCCCTTGCGCCGACACTCATGCGGAGACCGATTTCGCGGGTTCGCTCGGTCACGCTCACATACATGATGTTCATGATGCCAATACCGCCTACAATCAGCGAGATGCCTGCCACGCTTCCCAAGAGGATGGTGATGGTGGACATGGTAGAGTTCATCATGCTGGAGATTTCCTCCTGCGAGCGGATGCTGAAGTCGTCCTCGTCAGCCTCCGTGGTGTCGGTGGCATCCTTCAGCTTGTGGGTGCGGCGCAGAATCTGCGTAATCTGGTCCTGTGCCGGCTGCGATGCGTCCTCTGTGATGGCGGAGCACACGATCTCGCTGAGATAGGTCTGCGCGAGGATGCGCTTCATCACGGTGGTGTAGGGGGCCAGCACCAGGTCGTCCTGGTCCATACCCATACTGTTGTAGCCTTTCTTCTTCAGCACGCCGATCACACGGAAGGGGATACTGTTGAAGCGCACCACCCTTCCGATGGGGTCGCTGCCGTCGGGGAAGAGATAGTCGACTACCGTCTGGCCCAAGATACATACCTTTGCGGCCGCCTTGATGTCTGTGTCAGTGAACATCTCGCCGTCCGCTATCTTGAGCTGACGGATAGTCATATAGTCTTGGTTCACGCCGTAGATGCTGCTCTGCGTGTTGTTGTTTCCGTTGATCCACTGTCCGCTGCTGCTCACCGAGGGCGAGATGGCAGAGATGTAGTTGCACTCGTCCTTGATGGCCTGATAGTCGGTCTGCTTCAGCGTCTCCATGGATGATGCGTCCTGCCGCACGCCGCCCCTCATGTCGGCTCCCGGATGGATCATGATCATGTTGGATCCCATCTCGGCGATGTTCGCCTTGATGCTCGCCTTGCTTCCCTGTCCGATGGCAAGCATCGTGATGACTGATCCGATACCGATGATGATACCGAGTGCCGTGAGGAAGGAGCGCATCTTGTTGGCTCCGATTGCCCGGATGGCTATTTTAAATAGATTCTGATAGTTCATCTTGCTTAATGTTTATTCGTCCGTGTTCTTGGGCAACGCTGCCAGTCCTTCCGCTGCCGAGAGGATGTGGTCATTGTAGCTGTCGCTGATGATGTGTCCGTCACGCAGCTCGATGTTGCGGCTGGAGTAGTTGGCGATGTCGGGATTGTGGGTCACGAAGATAATGGTGCGGCCTGCTGCGTAGAGCTTCTGGAAGAGCACGAGGATCTCGAAGCTCGTCCTGGTGTCCAGGTTACCCGTTGCCTCATCGGCGAGGATCACGGCGGGATCGTTCACCAGGGCGCGGGCGATGGCGACGCGCTGCATCTGTCCGCCCGACATCTGGTTGCTCTTATGGTAGAGTCGCTCTCCCAGTCCCACTGCCTTCAGCGCCTCGATGGCGCGCTGTTTACGCTCCTCGGGTGTCACTGCCGAGTTATACATCAAGGGCAGCTCCACGTTCTCCACACTCGTGGTCTTGGGCAGCAGGTTGTAGTTCTGGAAGATGAACCCGATCTTGCGGTTGCGAAGCACGGCGCGCTCGTTGCGCGACATGGTACGCACGCTCACTCCATCCAGGTAGTACTCGCCGCTCGACGGGGTGTCGAGGCAACCTAACTGGTTGAGGAGGGTGGACTTGCCGGAGCCCGACTTTCCCATGATGGTGACGAACTCGCCCTCGTAAATCTTGAAGCTCACCCCCTTGAGGGCGTGCACCTCCTCGTCGCCCACGATGAAGTTGCGCTTCACGTTGTCGAGCTCGATGACAACCTTCTTGTTTTCTTTATTCTCACTCATGATGACGGTTCCTTTTATTTCTTCTTGTTCCTTGGACCAGGACCGCTGATCAGTCCTTGGTTCTGCTGTTCGCCCGCTCCCTCTTCTTCGTCGGTGTTCACGACGATTTCGGTCACGATGCTCTGGCCTGATTTCAGACCGCTGACAATCTGTGTGTGGGTGGCATCGCTCTGTCCGATGTTCACCTGGTGGGCGGTCAGTGTCTTGCCGTCAAGTGTCCACACCTTGTTCTTGCCCTTGCAGTCCACGATCTTCATGTCCTTGCCCACGGTCTCCTTGGTGGGAGTGAAACGCAGTGCCTTGTTGGGAACGCTGAGGATGCCTGCCTGCTCCTTGGTGAAGATGGTGACGTTGGCAGTGAGTCCCGGCTTCAGCTTCAGGTCGGAGTTGTCGGCACTGATCACCACCTCGTAGGTCACGACGTTGTTGGTGGTGGTAGCCTCCAGGCGCACCTGCTTCACCACTCCCTCGAAGGTGTCATCGGGATAGGCATCTACGGTGAAGGTTACGCGGTTGCCCTCAGCCACCTCACCTATGTCGGCCTCATCTACGTCGGCGATTACCTGCATGTTCTTCAGGTCCTTGGCGATGGTGAACAGTTCAGGGGTGTTGAAGCTGGCAGCCACGGTCTGTCCTTCCTCCACGCTCTTGGAGATGACGGTTCCGTCGATGGGCGAGGTGATGGTGGCGTAGCCGAGGTTGGTCTGTGCCTTCTGCACGTTCTCCTTGCTCGATGCCACCTGCTCCTTGGCCTGTCGGTAGGTAAGGAGGGCGTTTTCGTAGTCGTCGGCGCTTACGAGCCCCTTCTTGTAGAGGGTCTGGTAACGCTTCATGTTGGCAGTCTCGTAGTTGAGCTTGCTCTCTGCGCTTGCCAGGTTGGCCTTCGAGGTATTCAGCTCGCTGATGAGGTTGGTCTTGTCGAGCTCGGCGATGACCTGTCCCTTCTTCACTACGGAGTTGTAGTCCACATAGAGCTTGTTCACGATACCGCTCACCTGGGTACCCACCGTCACGCTGGTCACTGCCTCGATGGTACCGGTGGCTGTGATGCTGGTTTGGAGCGTGTGTGCGGCCGCCTTCTCCTGCTTGAAGCTGATTTGCTCCTTCTCCTTACTGCCCGACAGCAGCCAGGCCGCCACTGCAATGACCACCACGGCAATCATCGCAATCCATACTTTACTGAAAATTTTCTTTTTCATTGTTCTCTTTCTTACCTTAAATATGTTATTCTCTCGTTACTTGTTTTTTCCTGTGATGGGATTATTTCACACGGCCGTTCTTGTAGAAGTTCAGCATCTCCATGTTGAGGATGGTCATGTACTTGCTTTGCAGCTCGTTCTGTTGGGCCTTGAGCAGGTTGTCCTTGCCCGTGCGCAGCTCCACGATATTCTTCAGTCCTAATTTGAACTGCTCGCTCAGCAGGTCGTAAGAGGTAGATGCGCTCTGTGTAGACACCTGGGCAGCCTTGAACTTGCTCTGGTTGGTGTTGGCCTGCAGCCAGTAGTTCTCGATGGTGGAGTAGAGCTTGGTCTGCTCGTTCTTCAGATCGAGCATGCTGCTCTGCTTCTGTATGTTCGCCTTGTTGATGGCAGTCTTCGTGGAACGGTTGTCGAAGATGGGGACACTCACCGTGATTCCGCCCGCCACGTTGAAGTTCTGTTTCACCTGGCTTGTCCAGTCGGTCTTGTTCATGGACGTGGTGCTGGTGGAGATGCCTGCGTTGGCACTGATGGTGGGCAGCTTGCCTGCCTTGGCGATGGCGATGTTGATGTCGCTCTGGTCTATCATGTTCTGGTAGCTCTTGATCTCTGGACGGTGGTCGAGGGCTGAGGCGTATACGCCGTTAAGTGCCGGAATCTCACCCAGTGCCTGTGCGTCGGACGAGGCAGGGATGGTCACGTCGAAACTGTCGTCGTTGGTGATCTGCAGCAGTTCCTTCAGCTGTCGCTTGAAGTCCTTGACGTTGCTCTCTGCCTCCACGATGTTATATTCGTCCTGTGCCCGCTGGGCTGAGAGCTGGGCGAGGTCGGCCTGGCTCATCTTCCCCACCTTCACCATCTCCTTGCCGCGCTCCTCGTTCTCAAGGCTCGACCGGTAGCTTTCCTTGTTCACCTTGATGGCCTCTGTGGAATAGCATATCTGCACGAACAGGGTGGCTATCTTCTCCTGAAGGCTCTGTGCCTGGATGGTGGAGTCGATGGCAGCGGCCTCTGTCTTCAGCTTGTTGAGCTTCACCTGATTGTGGTTCTTGTTGCCGTTCCAGATGGTGTAGTTGCCCATGACGGAGTAGGAACCGTTGTAGTACACCTTGTCTACGGACGACTTGGTATAGCCGTCTCCGCTGATGCCGCTTGCCACCCAGGGTGTGTAGTCGACGTTCTGGTTGGTGCTTGCCTGAAGGGAGGGCAGGAGGGCAGCCTTCGACTGGAGGTAGTCCTCGTTGGAACTCGCCTTTGTCAGCAGTGTCTTCTGCAAGTTGATGTTGTTTTCCAATGCATAGTTGATGCACTCACTCAATGTCCATTGCTTTGCCTGCACCCCCAGGGGCGCTGCCATGATGATCATGCTCACCAATGCTTTGTTCAATGTCCTGTTCATTTTTCTTCTATATATTATGATTGATTTCGCTTTTTTAGACGTTCTCCGGTTCTGTTTAGTTTATTCCCATATCTGCCTTTTAACAATCATTTAAGAAAAGCAACACTTTTATCCTTTCTCGTTTTTTCGTCCAAGTGAAAAAGGACGATCACACTGCCATCGTTACGATGATAACAGGGAAAACACAGACCTTCCGTCTGAAATAACGGAACAGACCGACATGAAGAATGAATCATGCCGGTCTGTTCCGTTTTTTTATCTCAGGTCTATCACCTCGGCAGAGGGGAAATCCTTGCTCTTGAAAGTGAAGGTGCTGTTGGGGATGTTCTTCTGCTGGAAGTTGCTGATGGTAATGGTGCTCCAGCTCTTGCCTTGCTTCATCCTTACCTGCGAGGGCACATAGCTTTTCCTGTTGACGGTGATGTACATCTCCGTGATGGAGCGCTTGGCGTTCCGTGCTACGAGATGCACCTCGTAATTGTTGCCATTGGTCTTCATGTCCATCTTGTACCCCGTCTTGTATATATTGATAAAGGTATAGGGGTTCATGGACATTTGCTGTGCCTGTGTGGGAGTACTGACGTTCACCTCGTTGGTCTTCTTCATATACGCCCATTGCGTCTTGCCGTCATACCATACGGTGCTCTGTGGCGTGCAGGCATTGAACTTGTTGCCCTTGATGGCGACAGTGCCGCTCGTGGATCCATACTTGGCGCTGGATATGCTGAAGTTGGCACTTGCTCCGCTTTTCTTGCCGATGATAGCCGCTGTCTTGTCCAGCACCTGCTGGGCAGTCTGGGCAAAAGTCGCCATACTACAGAAGGCACAGAGACTTGCCAGTAAAATCTTTTTCCACTTCATATTACTTGTTTGATGTTTGAACTATTTGAGAATCCTTATCTTCGCAACTGCGCCAAGAGTGTGTTGAGCTGGTTGTCGTCCTGGATGAGCACTTCCCTTGGCTTGCTGCCCTGTGCCGTTCCCACGATGCCCGCACTCTCCAACTGGTCCATCAGTCTGCCGGCTCGGTTGTAGCCGATGCTGAACCTGCGCTGTATCATGCTCGTGCTTCCCTGCTGCGAGAGGACGATGGCATGGGCGGCTTCCTCGAAGTAGGGGTCGAGGTTGTGGGCATCTACGCTGCCTCCGCCTCCGCCGTTCTCTTCGTTGGCAGGCTCAGGCAGTTCCAAAGGCTCGATGGGACCGGGCTGGGCGGAGATGTACTCGTTGATGCGCTCAATCTCTGGCGTGTCGACGAAGGCACACTGCACTCGCACAGGCTCGTTGCCGTTCAGGTAGAGCATGTCGCCACGGCCTATCAGCTGGTTGGCGCCGGTACGGTCGAGGATGGTCTTCGAGTCGATGGCTGCCGTCACCTTGAAGGCGATGCGGCCGGGGAAGTTCGCCTTGATGTTACCGGTAATGATACTGGTCGTCGGACGCTGGGTGGCGATGACCATGTGGATGCCGACGGCTCGTGCCAACTGTGCGATACGCGCGATAGGCAGCTCCACCTCCTTGCCAGCAGTCATAATCAGGTCGCCGAACTCGTCGATGATGACGACGATGTAGGGCATATACTCGTGACCGTCTGTCAGGCGCAGGCGGTGGTTGACATATTTCTGGTTGTATTCCTTGATGTTCCTTGCCCCGGCCTTCTTGAGCAGGTCGTATCTGCTGTCCATGAGGACACAGAGGCTGTTGAGCGTCCTCACCACCTTGGTCACGTCGGTGATGATGGGCTCTTCCTCGTCAGGCACTGCAGCCATAAACTTGTTGGCGATGCGGGCATAGAGACTGAACTCCACCTTCTTGGGGTCGATGAGCACCAGCTTCAGCTCGTTGGGGTGCTTCTTGTAGAGCAGGGAGGTGATGATGGCGTTGAGTCCGACAGACTTACCCTGTCCCGTGGCACCTGCCACCAGCAGGTGTGGAATCTTCGCCAGGTCTACCATGAACACCTCGTTGGTGATGGTCTTGCCCAGTGCGAGCGGAAGTTCCATCTTAGTGTCCTGGAATTTCCTGGAGTTGAGGATGTTCTCCATGCTCACGATGTTGGCCTTGGCGTTAGGCACCTCGATACCGATTGTGCCCTTGCCGGGGATGGGAGCGATGATACGGATGCCCAGTGCCGCAAGACTCAAGGCGATGTCGTCCTCCAGGTTCTTGATTTTGGAGATGCGGACACCTTCCGCTGGCTGTATCTCATAGAGCGTGATGGTGGGACCTACGGTGGCGCGGATGGTCTTGATCTGCACACCGAAGTTGTTCAGCACCTCGATGATGCGGTTCTTGTTCTTGATTTGCTCCTCCTCATCGATGTAGGATGTGTTGTCCTCGTACTTCTTTAGCAGGTCGAGGGTGGGGTAGCGGTAGTTTGTGAACGGCTCCTTGGGGTTGATGGGAGTGTTGAGCACCTCGGCGTTGCTCACGGTGTTGCCCGTTGCCTTCTCGTCGCTTGCGGCGACAGAGATATCCATGCCGATATGCTCGGAGACAGCGGCAGCCTCCTGCGCTTCCTGCTCAGCTCTCTCGGCGCGCAGGTTGCGCTGGCGTTGCAGAAGGGACATTCCCTCCTCATTGCCAACCGTCTCCTCAGGCTGGTCTGTCGCTGGAGTTCTCACCTCCATGTCTTCCGGCTCTTTTTCTGCATCGTTGTCTGCGGCAGGAGCCACGCCAGCGTAGGGTTCTTCCTCGGGGGCAACCATGGCGGAAAAGTCCACATCCTCCTGTTCCTCCTTGTCCTTCTTGCGGTTGGTTATCTCAAACTTCACCTTATTAGATATATATCCAATGGGGTTGAGTGCCTTTCTGACCACGGTGATGGTCTCCGTGGTCAGAAAGGTGAGGAATCCGATGGCGGTGAAGAGCAGGATGGCGGTGAGACCGGGAGGACCGATCATGTTCTCCAGATGGCTCACGACAAACTCGCCGTGCCTGCCGCCTGGGTTGAAGATGAGCCCTCCCGCCAGCGGAGTGAGGAACTTGGCGAACGTGATGGAACTCCACAGCATGACCACCATCAGGCAGAAGAACCACTTCGCCAGGTTAATCTTGTAGGCGTGCATCACCTGAAGTCCCACCATACCAAACATGACGGGAATCAAGAATGCCGGGAATCCGAAGTTGACGGCAATCAGGCAATAGGACACGATGGCACCCAGAGAACCGCAGTAGTTCTGGAACTGCCTCTTCGTGTTGGTCCAGTCGCCGGGGCGCAGGTCTTCCAGCAGGCTCTGGTCTGCATTTCCCGTATTCAGGAAGGAAATCATTGCGATGATGACGACGATTGCCAAGATGACAAGTCCCAGGCCCAGTAAGAAATCGGTGATGGTATTGTTGAAAATATAGTGTAAACCAAGTGCTTCACTGAAGGACTTGGACTTTCGCTCTGTACGTTTCTTAGCCATTTTTCTATTCTTTATCGAATTTGGCTGCAAAAGTAGCGAAAATCTCCGAAAAACGAGTCATATTTTCAGTATTTTTTTAACTTAACACAAAATAAGGAATAAAAACCTTCTTTTCTTGGTGATTCATGGAAAACATAGTATCTTTGCAATCGAATAGTTTAAATGCAAGATAGATTTATGAAAGATTCAGTGATTATCGTCAGTGGGGGCATGGACAGCATCACGCTCCTCTATGACAAGAAAGACGAGATAGCCTTGGGCATCAGTTTCAATTATGGCTCCAACCACAACGAGCGTGAGATTCCTTTCGCCAAGATGCATTGCGAGCGACTTGGCATCAAGTACATCAGCATCGACCTGGCTTTCATGCACGAGTATTTCAAGAGCAGTCTCCTGGAAGGGAGCGACGCCATCCCGGAGGGTCATTATGCCGACGAGAACATGAAGTCGACGGTGGTTCCCTTCCGCAACGGCATCATGCTGAGCATCGCCATCGGCATCGCCGAGAGCAACGGGCTGAAGAAGGTGCTGATTGCCAACCATGGCGGTGA
This sequence comes from Acutalibacteraceae bacterium, assembly GCA_963616155.1. Taxonomy (GTDB): domain Bacteria; phylum Bacteroidota; class Bacteroidia; order Bacteroidales; family Bacteroidaceae; genus Prevotella. The sequence continues at coordinate 13,845 of CAVEJY010000070.1, read as the reverse complement.
CCATACCATCTATCCCGACTGCCGTCCCGAGTTCATCAAGGCCATCGACGAGTCGGCTACAGCAGGCACTTATGTGAAGGTGCGCGTCGTGGCTCCCTATACCCACATCACGAAGACAGACATCGCCTCCATCGGCAAGCATCTGGGGATTGACTATGCAGAGACCTGGAGCTGTTACAAGGGCGGTGACAGGCATTGCGGGAAATGCGGCACCTGCGTGGAGCGCAAGGAGGCACTCGCCGGAGCAGGCATAGAAGACCATACCGAATATGAAGCGTAAACGAGGCGGAAGACATGGGACAACTCCGTGAATAACCTTAAATTAGCTTAATCAATTTGGTTGTTTGCGAAAAAAAACATAACTTTGGAGACTGAATGAAAATAACGGATATGAACGGCAAGATAAAAGTGATGGCAATACTGTTTGCCTTCTCGCCCTTGGCGGTTTCCGCACAGAAGATTTCTCTGGGTTCCTGCACCACCCGTGACGGTGGGCAATATAAGGGCGAGATGGTCGGCGGAAAGCCACAGGGGAAAGGTATGACTGTGTTTCCGACGGGCGACACCTATGAGGGAGCTTACGTCAAGGGCAAGCGTGATGGATATGGTGTCTATACTTTTGCGGACGGCGAGAAGTACGAGGGCCAGTGGATGCAAGACCACCAGCACGGCAAGGGCACTTACTATTTCCAAAACAACAATAAGTATGTGGGACTGTGGTTCCGCGACTACCAGCATGGACACGGTATCATGTACTATTATAATGGTGACAAGTATGATGGCGCGTGGTACAAGGACAAGCGTGACGGACGCGGCACCTATACCTATTCCAGCGGTGCGTGGTACAAGGGCCAGTGGAAGAATGACATGAAGAACGGAAACGGCTTCTTCAACTGGGGAGACGGTACCACCTACGACGGAAACTGGACTGACAACCAGCGCTCTGGCAAAGGTACGTTCAAGTATGCCGACGGCGACATCTACGTCGGCGACTGGAAAGACGATATACAGGACGGCAAGGGCATCTACAAGTTCCACAACGGTGACATCTACGAGGGTGACTACTCCCAGGGAGAGCGCACCGGCGAGGGTGTCTTCCGCGCCGCCAACGGAGATAGGTACACGGGACAGTTCAAGGACGGACAACGCCATGGACAGGGAACCTTCAGCTGGAAGAACGGCGACGTGTATGTGGGGGCGTGGAAAGACGACCTACAGGACGGCAACGGCAAGCTGACGAAGAAAGGCGGCGACGTGTACGAGGGAGAATTCCACAAGGGAAAGGTGGACGGTGCGGTAAGCATCTTCTACGCAGACGGCAAGCGTTTCAAGGGAATCCTTCGCAATGGCAAGCGCGAGGGCGGCTGCATTGAGATAGAGAAAGACGGCAAGCGCTTCGAGGGCAACTATGTGGACGACCGCCGCGACGGACGCTTCGTGGAGAAAGACCACAACGGACAGGTCACCGCCAAGGGAACCTACGAGAACGGAAAACGCTTTGAAGACTAAGAAAAGAAACATATATAGTTAAACAATCTAAAATCATGAGAGTATGGCTAAAACAAAGAAAACCGTGGTGAAACATATCGGGCTGGTGAAGAACGACCCGTATCTGGAGCCATTCGAGGATGCCATCCGTGGCCGCCATGACCATGCGGTATGGAAACTACAACAACTGACCCGTGGAGGCAAGCAGACCTTGAGCGATTTTGCCAACGGCTACGAGTACTTCGGGCTCCACAAGACAACCCGCGGGTGGGTCTTCAGAGAATGGGCACCCAACGCCACGGATATTTATCTGATTGGCGACTTCAATGACTGGACGGAATCAGAGAAGTATCGCGCCAAGCGGATCCAGGGCACAGGCAACTGGGAACTGAAACTTCCCGGGAAAGCCCTGAAGCATGGCGACCTCTTCAAGATGAAAGTGCATTGGGAAGGGGGCAGCGGCGAACGGATTCCGGCATGGGCACAGCGTGTCGTGCAGGACGAGAAGACCAAGATTTTCTCTGCCCAGGTATGGAACCCTGAACCCTATAAGTGGAAGAAGGCAACCTTCAAACCCAAGACCACACCGTTGCTCATCTACGAGTGCCACGTCGGTATGGCGCAGGATGCAGAGAAGGTGGGCACCTATACCGAGTTCAAGGACAAGGTGCTTCCGCGTATCATCGAGGACGGATACAACTGCATCCAGATTATGGCCATCCAGGAGCATCCTTACTATGGATCCTTCGGCTATCATGTGAGCAGCTTCTTTGCGGCAAGCAGCCGCTTCGGTACCCCGGAGGAACTGAAGGCCCTTATCGATGCAGCCCACCAAAAGGGCGTGGCTGTCATCATGGACATCGTTCACTCCCACGCCGTGAAGAACGAGGTGGAGGGACTGGGCAACCTCGCAGGAGACCCCAACCAGTATTTCTATCCCGGCGACCGACATGAGCATCCGGCATGGGACAGCCTGTGTTTCGACTATGGCAAGGACGAGGTGATGCACTTCCTCTTGAGCAACTGCAAATACTGGCTCAATGAGTTCCATTTCGACGGTTTCCGCTTCGACGGTGTTACCTCCATGCTCTACTACTCGCACGGACTGGGCGAGGCGTTCTGCAATTATGGCGACTATTTCAATGGTCACGAGGACGATAATGCCATCTGTTACCTCACCTTGGCAAACTGTCTGATACATGAGGTCAACAAGAATGCCATCACCATCGCCGAGGAAGTGAGCGGAATGCCGGGCCTGGCAGCCAAGTTCGAGGACGGTGGCTATGGCTTCGACTACCGTATGGCGATGAACATCCCCGACTACTGGATCAAGACCATCAAGGAGCTGCCCGACGAGGCATGGAAGCCCAGCAGCATCTTCTGGGAAGTGAAGAACCGCCGTGCCGACGAGAAGACTATCTCCTATTGCGAGAGCCATGACCAGGCACTGGTGGGCGACAAGACCATCATCTTCCGCCTGATAGATGCCGATATGTACTGGCACTTCAAGAAGGGTGACGAGAACGACAAGGCGCACCGCGGCATTGCCCTGCACAAGATGATACGTCTGGTCACTGCCAGCACCATCAATGGCGGCTACCTGAACTTCATGGGCAACGAGTTCGGACATCCCGAATGGATTGACTTCCCGAGAGAGGGCAACGGATGGAGCCATAAATATGCCCGCAGACAGTGGAATCTGGTGGATGACAAGCAGTTGTGCTATCACTACTTAGGCGATTTCGACAAAGAAATGCTTAAGGTCATCAAGAGCCAGCGCAACTTCAACAAGACAGCTGTGCAGGAAATCTGGCACAATGACGGAGACCAGATTCTCGCCTATACAAGGGGAGACTTGCTCTTCGTGTTCAATTTCTCACCGGCACGATCCTTCACCGACTATGGTTTCCTCGTTCCCGAAGGATCGTATGAGATTGTGCTCGACAGCGACAGTCCCGACTTTGGCGGCAATGGGCTGAACGACGACACGATGGTTCATCTGACCAACCACGACCCCCTTTATGAAAAGGACAAGAAGGGGTGGTTGAAGCTCTATCTGCCAGCCCGGTCGGCCTTGGTGCTGAAAAAGAAAGAATGATATAAGAAAAATGAAAGAAATGAAAAAGAATAGCACGGTGATGATTCGTCTCACCTGTGCTATCATCTTTGCTACATTCTGTTACACCTACTTGAGGTATCAAGGGGGAGTGTTGGCGGCAGCCCAGCATGTGCTTTCCGGCGGTATGACAACATACAGCCAAACTCTGGCACCGCTGATCATCACGTTTGTACTCTTCCTTATTCAGGTGGGTGTCTTTTCTGTGACTCATGTGAAGCGATGCTTCCATGGGCTCACATACTTCCCGTCATTGTTGGTCCTGACCATCATCACGGACATTCCCAATGATGTAGACAGGCTCCACGGTCTGGGAATCTGGTACTGGCTGGCTCCGTTGCTGCTGGTCTTGTATGGAGGGGTGATGTGGGTCATCATGCAGACGGAACCTTATGAACCGCTGCCTGACAGGGACAGGTGGCTGTCGAGGGACACCTGGCAGAGCGTCCTGCTGCTTTGCGTCCTGCTGCTGCTCACGACATGGGTGGCAAACAATGACAACGTGTTCCATCAACGCATGAAGATGGAACGCCTCATGAGCGAGGGCAGGTATGATGAGGCCCTGCAAGTGGGGAAGAAATCCCTGGACACAGACTCCTCGCTGGTGATGCTCAGGACGGCGTGCCTCTACAAGAAGGGAAGCATGGGCGACCGGTTGTTCACCTATCCGTTGGTGGGCGGCAGCAAGGCGATGATGCTCGACAGTGTCACGACCAAGTCCATTCTGTGGAAGGCACCCAAATGGATGACACCGCCTACCGAGGGGATGAAGAAAAGAAACCTTCATTATGTGGTGCCCACCGACTATCTGTTGTGCGGACTGCTGCTCGACAAGAAGCTCGACCAGTTCGCCCAGAAGGTGCGCCGGTATTACGACGTGACGGCATCCACGCTGCCCAAGCATTATGCGGAGGCGCTGATGCTGTACACCCATCGACGGACCCATCCGAGCCTGGTGTACAGCAACAACGTGATGGAGGCTGATTTTCAGGATTATCAGACGCTGGAGCACAAGTTTGCCGACCCGCGGGAACGGCAGTCGGCCCTGTGCGACATATACGGCAACACATACTGGTATTATTTTCAATTTGGTAAAAAGTAAATTTTTAGGTAATGAAACGATTCTTTCTGTCCTTGCTGTATGTAGCCCTCTTCTTCTCGCCTGCCCAGGTGGCGGCGCAAAAGAAAGAGATCCAGGCGGCAAAAGACATCATCAAGTCGGGCAAGAAACTTGAGGACGCACAGAAGAGCATGGAGACATTGCTCAAGGATTCTGCCAACAGAGGCAACAAGAAGATATGGAAGGTGCTGTATGACGCTGTGCTCAAGCAATACGAGCAAGGCAACGAGAAGCTCTACCTCAAGGAGAAGTACGACACCGTGACCTTGTTTGGCTTGGCACGCCAACTGTTCCAGATAGCCGAGAGCCTGGACTCCGTGGATGCCTTGCCCGACAGGAAGGGTAGGGTGACGCTGGAATTCCGCAAGGAGAATGCCGCCTATCTCAACCAGATCCGTCCCAACCTGTACAACGGCGGTGCCTGGTTTGTGAGGAAACAGCAATATGCCGATGCCTATTCTTTCTTCGACAGGTACATAGAGTGCGCCAACTCGCCCTTACTGAAGGACTACGACTATGCCCAGCGCGACAAGTATCTCCCCATGGCGGCCTACTGGGCGGTGTACTGCGGATATAAGATGCAGGACACCAAGGCGACCCTCCATCATGCCTATGTGGCATTGAAGGACACGGCACACTATGACTATATGCTCCAGTATCTGGCGGAGACCTATAAGCTGGAGAAGGACACCATGCGCTATGAGCAGACCCTGAAGGAGGGATTCGCTCACTCGCTCAAGTTTCCCTTCTTCTTCCCGAGGCTGGTGGAATATTATTCCGACTGTAACCAACTGGACTCGGCGATGACCGTGGTGGACCAGGCACTCGACGCCGACCCTGACAACGAGACCTATCTATTCACGAAGGGTACCGTGCTGCTGAACCTTGGCAGAAACAGGGAGAGCTTTGACATCAGCAAACGTGTCATCGAACGGAACGACAGTTTGGCAGAGGCGTATTACAACGCCGGGCTTGCCTGTTTCAACCTGGCGGTGGAGCTGGACAAGAACACGAGGGTGACGCGCAAGGAGCACCAGCAAATTATGGCTTATTACAATGAAGCGTTGCCCTACCTGGAACGCTACCGTGCCATGCAACCCGATGCGTTGGACAAGTGGGGACTGCCGCTCTACACGATTTACCTCAACCTGAACAAAGGTAAGGAATTTGACGAGATAGACCAACTGTTGCGCAAAAAAGGCAAGTAAGAAATATAATTGAAAAAATATGATAGACAGAATATTAGCAAAGTTAGGCATTGAGCCGAATGCAATGCAGGAAGACGTGATGCACGCCATCCTCCACAGTGACAAAGATGTCGTGGTGTTGTCGCCGACAGGCAGTGGCAAGACCTTGGCCTACCTCTTGCCTCTGGTGCAACTGGTCGATGCCTCGGACGACGAACCGCAGGCTGTTATCGTCACCCCAGGGCGCGAGCTGGCACTGCAGTCAGTGACGGTTCTCAAGAACATGGGGAGCGGATTGCGGGCGATGGCCTGCTATGGCGGTCGGGCCACGATGGACGAGCATCGGGTGATGAACCAGGTGAGGCCGCAGGTGGTCTTCGGTACACCGGGTCGTCTCAACGACCATCTCGACAAGGGAAACCTCAATCCCGGGGATATCAAGTATCTGGTGATAGACGAGTTCGACAAATGTCTGGAGATGGGATTCCAGAATGAGATGAGCCGCCTGATGGAGTCCTTGCCGGCCTTGAAGCGCCATTTCCTCCTTTCCGCTACGGAGGCGGAGGAGATTCCCCATTTTGTACACATGGGGAAGGTGGAGAAGATTGACTACCGTATGGACGAGGAACAGGTGCCCGAGCGGGTTTCCGTCTACAAGGTGAACAGTCCGCAGAAAGACAAGCTGGAAAGTCTCTCAAGGTTGCTCCGCAGTCTGGGCGACCAGAGCAGCATCGTATTCCTCAACTACCGTGACAGCGTGGAGCGCACCAACAGCTATCTTGTGGAACAGGGCTTCTCTACCTCCTCCTTCCATGGCGGTATGGAGCAGAAAGCCCGTGAGGACGCTCTCTACAAGTTTAGCAATGGCAGTGCCAATGTCTTCGTCAGCACCGACCTGGCTTCCCGCGGCCTCGACATTCCCGACATCGACAACATCATCCATTACCATCTGCCGGAAAGCGAGGACGGATATATACACCGTGTCGGAAGAACCGCACGGTGGGAGGCTCACGGAAGGGCTTTCTTCCTCTTGGGACCGACAGAGGAGATGCCCGGGTATGTGGATGCCGACGTGGAGGAATATGAGGTGCCTGTGGAACTGCCGGCTCCCGCTCTGCCCAAGATGGCAACTGTATATATAGGAAAGGGAAAGAAGGACAAAATCAGCAAGGGCGACATCGTGGGGTATCTCTGCAAGAAAGGCGGTCTTGCGCCCTCTGAGATTGGAAAGATTGATGTCAAGGACCGCTATGCATACGCAGCCGTCTCCCGTCCCCGTCTCCGTGAACTGCTGCAAAAGGTGAAGGGAGAGAAAATCAAGGGCATCAAGACGATTGTCGAGGCAGTGAGATAAATTGGGTTTGAGTAAAAAAGACCCGGCACAGGCGGATAGATTCTGCCTTTGCCGGGTCTTCTGTATGTGTTTGGTGATTTTATTTCAGCAAGTCTTCCAAGAAGGCGTTCAGGTCGGTGTCAAGACTTTCCATGAGGTCGCCGCCCACGATGACGGTATCGTCGTCAGCGAGGTAAAGCTCGCCGAGGTTCTCCCGGTCATCGTCCTCAAGCACGAAACTGTATGGCTTCAGGATGCCTAAGTTGTCTACGGTCTGGGCATTGGCGCGCAACACGTCGCGGAGGATTCTCGCCACCTCCTCGTAGAAGTCCTCGTCCTTGTTGTCTATCCATTGCTCCACCACGCAGCGGGTAATCTCCTTGTCGTCGTCATCGAAGGCGAGGAGTTCGCCACTGTCTTGTGAAACGCGCACATGGATGTCGGTCAGCATGGAGGTTTCCTCCTCCGATGCCGGGAACTTCTGCGCCACCTTCTTCAGGAAGCGTTCGATTTGCTGGATAGTTTGTTCTTTTGTCTCCATTTCTTTTGTCTTTAGAGCGGGAAAGTCGTGGCTTGTCCCGTGATTTTGACGCAAAGGTATATATTTTTTTTGTTTCTGGCAAGAAAAAGGCTAAAAATCCTTTGAATTGTTGGCGGTTTCTGAAGAAAAGTGTTACCTTTGCAAGAGTTAGATGATTTTAGTTAGCGACATGAGTGACAAAATAAGACATCCAGGGGTGGTCAGTTCCACGGCAGAGGGGTGCGTTTGTGTGCGCATCCTGCAGACTTCGGCGTGTGCCGGGTGCAAGGTGGCATCGCGGTGCAATGCCTCGGAGACCAAGGAGAAATTGGTGTATGTGGACGTGGATGATTCCTCTGCCTATGCCGTGGGCGACAGTGTCGTGGTTGTCGCCGATGCGGCTGTGGGACTCCGTGCCAGTTTCTATGCCTATCTGTTGCCACTGGTACTGATGGTGGTGGCGCTGGTAGCTGTGGTGGTGCTGACGGATTCCGAGGGAGCGGCTGCGTTCGCCGCCATCGGGGTTCTCATACCTTACTATTGGGTGCTCTATGTCTGCCGCGACCGTATGAGGCGAACGGTACGCTTCGAAATCATGCGGCGAGTTGACGGAAAGAAAATAGTTTAAATATACAAAGCTTATGAATTTCATTTTAATTGCGGTCTTGGTGCTCGGTGCGATAGCCCTTGTGGCGGCGTTGGTGCTTTTTGGCGTGTCCAGGAAGTTTGCCGTCGACGAGGATCCTCGCCTTGGACTGGTGACTGACGCACTGCCCGGTGCCAACTGCGGCGGCTGTGGCTTTGCCGGATGTTCGGGTATGGCGGCTGCCCTGGTCAAGGGTGCTGACAGTGGCTCCATCGACGGTCTGACGTGCCCCGTGGGAGGTGCAGGCGCGATGGACAAAGTGGCTGCCTTGCTGGGTGTGGAGGAATCTGGTGTCGAGCCGATGGTGGCTGTGGTGAGATGTAATGGCTCTTGCGAGCATCGTCCTCGCATTGCCGAGTATGATGGCTTGCGCACTTGCGCAGCGATGAATTCCTGTGGAACTGGCGAGACGGGATGCGGATATGGATGCCTGGGGTGCGGCGACTGTGTGGCTGCATGCCAGTTTGGTGCCATCAGCATCAATCTTGAATCGGGACTTCCCGAGGTAGACGAGGGGAAGTGTGGCGGCTGCGGTGCCTGTTCCCGTGCCTGTCCGCGCCACATCATAGAAGTGCGCAAGAAGGGACCGAAAGGTCGCCGCGTCTATGTGCAGTGTGCCAACAAGGACAAGGGTGCCGCGGCAAGAAAGGCTTGCATCGTTGCTTGCATCGGATGCGGTAAGTGCCAGAAGGTATGCAAGTTCGATGCAATTACCGTTGACGGCAATCTTGCCTATGTTGACTTCAATAAGTGCTGTCTCTGCACCAAGTGTGTAGACGAGTGTCCCACGGGCGCACTCGTGAAAGTGAATTTCCCCGTGAAGAAAGTAAGGGAGTCTGAAGCCACTCCCGAGACAAGTGTATTGGAAAGAAAGGAGGACAAAGCATGAGACTCAGAACATTCAGAATAGGTGGCGTACATCCCCGGGACAACAAAATCACCGCCGAGGCAGCTACCCAGGTGGCAGCCCTCCCGAAACAAGCCGTATTCCCCTTGGGACAGCACATCGGCGCTCCAGCCAAGCCCGTGGTAGCCAAGGGCGACAAGGTGAAGGTGGGCACGCTGATTGCTGAAGCAGGCGGATTCGTCAGTGCGCCGATTTACAGTTCGGTGTCGGGCACCGTCTTCAAGATAGACGCTGCCGTGGATGCCTCAGGCTACCGCAAACCCTGTATCATCATCAACGCCGACGAGGCAGACGAATGGGAGGATACCATCGACCGCTCCGACAAGCTGGAGACGGTGGAGGCGCATCCCGAGCTGACATCCGAGGAAATCGTGAACCGCATCAAGGTGGCGGGGGTCACGGGCATGGGCGGTGCAGGATTCCCCACCTTCGTCAAACTCTGTCCGCCACCGGGAGCGACACCCGAGTGCGTCATCATCAACGGCGTGGAGTGTGAGCCTTACATCACTGCCGACTACCGTCTGATGATGGAGCATACCGACGAGGTCATCGAGGGACTGAGGCTTCTGATGAAGGCCGCCAAGGTAGAGAAGGGATATGTGGGCATCGAGGACAACAAGCCCGCCGCCATCAAGGTCTTCGGGGAGAAGACGGCCGGCGACCCGAGTATCGAGATAGTGCCCCTCGCCAAGAAATACCCGCAGGGAGGAGAGAAGCAGCTGGTCGATGCCGTAATCGGCCGACAGGTGCCTGCACCGCCAGCCATCCCTGTCAACGTGGGTGCCATTGTGCAGAACGTCGCCACGGCCTTTGCCGTGTACCAGGCGGTGATGAAAAACAAACCGCTCTTTGAGCGTTACACCACCGTGACGGGCAAACAGATGAAGCTGCCCGGCAACTTCCTCGTGCGCATGGGCACGCCCTTCTCGCAGTTGGTGGAGGCGTGCGGTGGATTGCCCGAGGGCGACAACAAGGTGCTCTCCGGCGGTCCGATGATGGGCAAGGCGGTGGTGAGCCTTGACGTGCCCGTGACCAAGGGCACCAACTCCATCACCGTCCTCACCGAAGGCGATGCCCGCCGTGGAAAGGTGCGCCCCTGCATCCGCTGCGCCAAGTGCGTGGCAGCTTGCCCGATGGGACTGGAACCTTATCTGCTCGCCACGCTGAGTGCCCTGAAGGACTACGAACGGCTGGAGGCAGAGAAGGTCACCTCGTGCATCTCCTGCGGCTCCTGCCAGTTCACCTGTCCGTCCCACCGTCCCATCCTCGACAACATCCTCTCGGGGAAGGGAACCGTGATGGGTATCATTAGGGCACGCAATGCCAAGAAACAATAACCCCTTAACTTACAAACATATCAATAGAAATGAGTAAACTAATAGTTTCGTTATCGCCACACGCCCATGGCGGGGAAACGGTGGAGAAGAATATGTATGGTGTGGTTATCGCACTGGTGCCTGCCATCCTCTTCTCCCTCTATTTCTTCGGCATCGGGTCGGCAGTGGTGTTGATTGCATCCGTGGCGGCCTGCGTCTTCTTCGAGTGGGCCATCTCCAAATATCTGCTCAAGGTGGAGCCATCCGTCAGCGACGGCTCCGCCATCGTCACCGGTCTGCTGCTCGGCATGAACCTGCCCAGCAACCTGCCCGTATGGATCATCCTCATCGGTGCCCTCTTCGCCATCGGCGTGGGCAAGATGACCTTCGGCGGACTGGGCAACAATCCCTTCAACCCCGCCCTGGTGGGCCGCTGCTTCCTACTCGTCAGCTTCCCTGCGCAGATGACCTCATGGCCCAAGACCGGACAGCTGCTCAGCTATACTGATGCCACGACGGCAGCTACACCGCTTGCCGTCATGAAGGAAGCCATCAAGACCGGCGACGCATCGCTGCTTGAGACCTTGCCCCGCACCATCGATCAGTTCACGGGAGCCATCGCAGGCTTCAACTACGGTGCCGGTGCCACCGGCGAGATTTGTGCCTTCGCCCTGCTGCTGGGCTTTGCCTATATGCTCTGGAAGAAAATCATCACCTGGCACATCCCCGTGAGCATCATCGCCACGGTGTTCGTGTTCAGCGGTCTGTTGCATTTGGGCAATCCCGTCTACGCCAACCCTGTCAACGTGATTCTGAGCGGCGGCTTGATGCTCGGTGCCGTCTTCATGGCGACCGACTATGTCACCTCTCCGATGACCGCCCGCGGACAGATTATCTACGGCGTGTGCATCGGTCTGCTCACCGTCATTTTCCGCAACTGGGGCAGCTATCCCGAGGGAATGTCGTTCGCCGTCCTTATCATGAACGCCTTCACGCCTCTCATCAACATCTACGTCAAACCCAAACGCTTCGGCGAGAAGCCGGCGGCGAAATCATAAGGAGGAAAAAGTCATGCAGAAATTAGAATCATCATTTAAAAATATGGTGCTGGCACTCGTGGGAGTGGCACTCGTGGTGGGGGCGGTCCTGGCATATGTCAACCACCTCACGGAAGGCCCCATTGCCCGGAAGGCCGAGAAATCGCTGGCGGAAGGCATCAGGAATGTGATGTGTTCCGAAGAACTGAAGGTGGAGGCTCCCGAAGAGGTGACGCTGGAGGTGGACGGCAAGCCCGCCGTGTTCGTCATCCACAAGTGCGCTGACGCTCAGGGCAAGGAACTGGGAGCTGCGGTGGAGAGCACTACGGGCGGCTTCGGTGGCGACCTGAAGGTACTGGTAGGCTTCGACAGCGAGGGTAGGGTGCTTGGCTACACCATCCTGCAGACCTCGGAGACACCGGGACTCGGAGCCAAGGCTTCCGTCTGGTTCCAGAAAGACGGCAAGGGAAGCGTGATAGGGAAGAGTCCCAAGGACGGCGACCTACATGTGAGCAAGGAGGACAAGGAGGGCAACGCCGTGGATGCCATCACGGCGAGCACCATCACCAGCCGGGGCTTCCTCAAGGCGATTAACCAGGCATACGCCGCCTACACCCGTAAGGGGGTGGACACGGAGAACGGTGCCTCTAAAATAAGGAAAGGATAAGCCATGATGGAAAATATGAAAATTTTGATGAACGGTATCGTCAAGGAGAACCCCACCTTCGTGTTGCTCCTCGGCATGTGTCCCACACTGGCGACCACCACGAGTGCCGTCAACGGACTCTCCATGGGACTGGCGACGATGGCGGTGCTCGTATGCACCAACTTCGTCATCTCCTGCATCAAGAAGCTGACACCTGACATGGTGCGCATCCCTGTCTTCATCGTCGTGATAGCCGCCTTTGTCACCATCCTGCAGATGCTCATGAGTGCATACGCTCCTGACAGCATCAACCAGGCATTGGGCATCTACATCCCCCTGATTGTGGTGAACTGCATCATCCTCGGGCGTGCCGAGAGCTTCGCCGCCAAGAACACCCCGTTAGCGAGCCTCTTCGACGGACTGGGCTGCGGACTGGGCTTCACCCTGGCACTCACCCTCCTGGGTTGCGTGCGCGAACTGTTAGGCGCAGGAAGCCTTTTCGGCGTGGAATTGCTGCCCGAGTCGGCCAACGTGCTGGTGTTCATCCTGCCCCCGGGAGCCTTTCTCACATTGGGCTATCTTGTGGCATTGTTTAACAAAGTAAAGAAGTAGGAGGAAATACGCTATATGGAATACTTATTGATATTTATCTCTGCGATATTCGTCAACAACATCGTCTTGTCGCAGTTCTTGGGCATCTGTCCGTTCCTGGGCGTGTCGAAGAAGATAGACACCGCCATCGGCATGGGAGGCGCACTTGCCTTCGTCCTGACTCTGGCGACCATCATCACCTGGCTGGTGCAGCGTTATGTGCTCGACCCCTTCGGGCTGCAGTACTTGCAGACCTTGGCGTTCATCCTGGTGATTGCCGCACTGGTGCAGATGGTGGAGATTATCCTGAAGAAGGTATCGCCAGCTCTTTACCAGGCATTGGGCATCTTCCTGCCCCTCATCACGACCAACTGCGCTGTGCTGGGTGTGGCAATCCTCGTCATCCAGAAGGATTTCAGCCTGCTCTACAGCGTGGTCTACGCCTTCTCCACCGCCTTAGGCTTCTCGCTCGCCCTCGTTGTCTTTGCCGGCATCCGCGAGCAGCAGTCGCTTGTACGCATCCCCAAGGGTATGCAGGGCATGGCAATCGTGCTGGTGACGGCTTCGCTCCTCAGCCTCGCCTTCATGGGTTTCTCGGGAGTGGACACTGGCTTGAAGGCCCTCTTCGGGCTGGAGTGACCAACGCCTGCATCTTATGCTTGATACCTCCACGATATCTGGTTTTGTTGTTCCTTGTATGAAAGCAATACTGGAAGATAGTAGCCTCTACATTGTTCCGTTTCTTGCGTTCCTGGCGATGCTCAGGGCGAAGGTTTTTTTTCCTGCGCCCTCTCTTGCGCCTCCCCATGACTTGGCAAAAACACAATAGGCTTCACTTGTTAATGAGCCTATACCTCGATTGCCAACGAACCTATACTTCATTGGCCGATGAAGTAGTACCTCGTTGCCTTGTGAGGCTATACTTCATTGCCCAACGA